>CALQEM020000110.1:0-10869 GCA_943329595.2 Bifidobacterium breve | reverse complement strand
GCATCGTGCACAGACTTTCGCAAGCCCCTGCCTTTGCGGCCTGTTGCTCCCGCTCGGGCCAAGCCCTTCACGTTCAACTGTTCCACGCTGATCGTTTGGTTCTCGCGAACCAGCATCAGAGACAGTGTGTGGGCATGATCCAACCGGGTCTCGCGGACCTTGGCGTGTGCTCGCGCGACCTTCACTCGAGCCTTCGCACGGTTCTTGCTCCCCTTCTCCTTGCGGGACAGCGACTGCTGAGCCTTCTTCAACTTCTTCTCCGCGTTGCGCAGGAACTTCGGGTTCTCAACCTTGGACCGTGTGCCATCCGTGGACACGACGGCCGCATAGTCAGTCAAGCCCAGGTCCAGGGCAGCGTGCCGGTCCGTGGCCGGCAGCGGCGAGATCTCGGGAACGTCCACGACGAACGAGACGTACAGGTTCCCATCCGGTTCGCGGATCAGTGTCACGCTCGACGGTTCACTCGGCAGAGGGCGGGAGTAGGCGAGGGAGAGTTCCCCGATCCCCGGCAGGTACAGTCGCGCCTTGTCCGTGTTGACCTGCCGCACCTTGAACCGTGCGTTCCTCGTGAAGCGAACGGACTGGCGGATATCCCGCCGGGACCGGAAGCGAGGCTTCCCCACTCGAGCGCCCTTACGCTTGCCGGACACGGACGCGAAGAAGTTCCGGTACGCGCGATCAGCGTCCGCGAGAGCCTGCTGCAGCACGACCGCCGACACTTCGCTCAGCCAAGCCCGTTCCGGGGAGAGTTTCGCAAGAGTGATCAACTGCTTGGATAAGTCGCCAGTCTTCGGGAACGGCAACCCAGCCTTGTGCGCTTCCTCGCGAGCATGGATCACGTCGTTGTACACGACCCGCGCGCACCCGAACGTCCTGTTGAGCGCCGCCTCCTGATCGGGACGCGTGAGGTACGCCCGATACCGGAACCGCTTCAACATGGCTCGAGTATCGGCCAAGGGTCTGACAAAAGGTTCACCACGGCGCGGCGCTTCACCACCGGGCTGAAGCCCGGCGCACTACGCCGCAGATCGGTAGCAGGTCGGCCCAGGTAGACCCCGACTAGGGCGTCGGGTTGCCTCACCGGTGATCGTTAGTTATGCTAAGTAACATGACAACGACCGGGCAGCCCACCGAACTGTCAAGCGACCTGCGTATCAGCGTCACTCGGCTGGCTCGTCGGCTGCGCACCGAGCGGGCCGATCACGGTCTCACTCTCGGTCAGGTGTCGATGCTGGCCACCCTCGATCGCCACGGTCCACTCACCGCCGGCGAGTTGGCGCTGCACGAAGGAATCCGACCCCCGTCGGCAACCCGCACGCTCGCCAGCCTTGACGAGTTGGCCCTGATCACGCGCGGATCGTCCGATACCGATCGTCGTCGGTCAGTAATTTCCATTACCGACGCGGCGCGCGAAATGTTGGTTAAGGATCGCCGTCGCCGTGATGCGTTGCTGGCAGATCTGCTTGACGAGCTGTCGCCCGACGAGCGACGAATTCTCGCCCAGGCGTCACCGATTCTTGACCGGCTGGCCGGCGCATGAGTCCCACCTTCTCCGCGCTCAGCGTGCGCAACTACCGCCTGTTCTTCACCGGCATGCTGGCGAGCAACACCGGAACCTGGATGCAGCGCGTTGCCCAAGACTGGCTGGTGCTGACGCTCACCGGCGGATCGGGGGCTGCCCTCGGTGTCACCATGGGCCTGCAGTTTGCGCCCTACCTACTGTTCAGCCTGTGGGGCGGCAAGCTCGCCGACCGAATGCGCCGACGCTCACTGCTGATCGTGACGCAGGGAGCCATGGGTCTGCTCGCCCTCGTCTTGGCCACGCTGACACTCACCGGCGACATCACCATCACGCTGCTGTACGCGCTTTCGCTGGTGCTCGGCATCATCTCAGCGCTCGACGCGCCCGCGCGTCAGGCCTTCGTGGCTGAGCTGGTCGGACGTGATCGCCTCACCAACGCTGTGGCCCTCAATAGTGCGTCGTTCAACCTCGGGAGAATCGGTGGCCCGGCCATCGCCGGAGTACTCATCGCACTGATCGGCACCGGCTGGGTCTTTCTCCTCAACGGCATCTCCTTTGGCGCGGCCATCGTGGCCCTGTCACTGATCAGAATGGCCGACCTAGCAACGCCTGCCACGCTCGGCAAGAAGGGTGAGGTGAAACTTCGCGACGGAATCTCCTACCTGCGCGGCCGAGCTGACCTCATGCTCGTGCTGGTGGTGGTGGCAGCGGTCGGAACCTTTGGCTTCAACTTTGCGCTCACCCTGGCGCTGATGGCGCGCGAACAGTTCGGGGGAACAGCGGCCGACCTCGGCCTGCTGTCGACGTCGATGGCCGTCGGCTCACTCGCAGGCTCGCTGCTGGCCGCCCGCAGAGGCGCGCCGCCGCTGGCACTGGTTGCCAGCGCCGCCATCGGCTTTTCCATCCTCGAGATGGGAGCGGCCCTGATGCCCAGCGTGGTCACCCTCGCCCTGTGGATGCCCCTGGTGGGATTTGCCGCGCTCACCTTTAGCACTGCGGCGCAGGGTTACGTGCAGTTGCACTGCGCCCCCGAGATGCGCGGGCGGGTGATGGGCGCGTACCTGCTGCTCTTCTTCGGAGGTACGCCCTTTGGCGCACCGCTGCTCGGGTGGGTTGCCGACACCGCGGGTCCGCGCTGGACCCTGGGCCTTGGTGGTCTGACGGTGCTGGTGGTGGTGGCCATCTCAGCCCTGGTCATGCGGGCTCGTGCCGGTGAGGCCGGCCGGGTCGCCGACGCCTCGCACCGCCGTCAGGAGGCAGCCGGGGCTGCCGCGGCCACACGCGCGCTCGATGAGCGCGCCGAGAGCAGCGTACGCTCGAAGGCATGATTCGCCGCTCGGTTGCTGTTCTCGCACTGCTCGTCGGTGTGATGGCCAGCACCACCACCGCAGCCTCGGCACATACCGAGTTGCTGCAGTCGAATCCAGTGGCTGGGTCGACCCTCAGCTCAGCTCCATCAGTCATCACCCTCACCTTCAACGAGCCCATCCTCAGCCAGGGCGCCTCCCTCGTGGTGAAGTCGGCCGACGGCACCGCGGTGAATCTCGGGGCCACAAGCGTGACCGACGCCGTGGTCAGCGCACCATGGCCGCAGGCCGAGGGTGACGGGCTTTACACGGTCGCGTGGCGCGCCGTGGCCGACGACGGCCATCCCGTGACGGGAACCTTCACCTTCACCATCGCGGCAGGGTCGGCATCATCGACGTCGGCACCGACTCCCACGTCAGCGACGCCCACCGAAGCCCCAGCAGTTGCCACCGGCACCAACGGAATGCCCACACTCATCGGCGCGGTGGTGGTGGTCGCCCTCGTGGGAACCGCGATTGCATTCGCCATGCGGCGGCGGAGCACGTCGTGAAAGGCTCGCGCCCGTGGGTGTCCCCCGCCGTCATCGTCGGGGCGTCCCTCGCGGCGCTGCTCGTCGGTCTTGCTCTCGGCGGCGGCGGCTGGACTCCCGCCCCCGACGGGCTTCCCGACGCCGGGCCGCTGGTGGGCTGGGGCCTGCCCATCGCCCGCCTCGCTGAGCTGCTGCTCGGAATTCTCACGGTGTCTGCCCTGCTGTACGCCGCAATGCTCGGACCCACCGGACGCGGCGGGGTGGTGTCGGCCGCAGGCCGCGCGGCGCTCGTGCGGGCGGCGTGGGCGGCCTTCGCATGGGCTGGTGTGTGCGTGCTTACGGCAGTACTCACGCTGTCGTCTGTGCTCGCCATCTCGATCTCCGAAGCGCTGTCACCCTCGGTGTTTCTCACCTACGCCTGGGATCTCTCACCGAGCCACTCGCTGCTGCTCACGGCAATCGTGGCGCTGCTCGTCGGGGTTGGGTGCGTGTTCACCACCAGTGTCATCGCGTCGTTCATCTGGCTGGTTATCTCTCTCATCGGCGTGGGGTTTCCGGCACTGAGCGGCCACGCGGCCGGACTCGGCGACCATGCAGTGGCGATCACCAGCGGCATCATTCATCAGGTGGCCGCCACCCTGTGGTGCGCGGGCGTGGTGGCACTGCTCGGTGCTGCGTGGAGGCGCGAGTCAGATCTGGCCACGATGGCGAAGAGGTTCGGAACACTTGCCACCTGGCTGGTCGGGGTGCTCGTGCTGTCAGGAGCGCTCAACGCCGCGACCCGCCTGAGCTCGCCGGGCCAACTGCTCACCACGTCGTACGGCCTGATCCTGCTCGCGAAGGTCGCGGTTCTCGTTCTGCTGCTGGTGCTCGCGCAGCGCCTCCGCGGGCGACTTCTGCCCAGTCTGGCGAGCGGTGCGGCCGCGGCATTCAGGAAGCTGCTGCTGCTCGAGGTAGGCCTGCTCGCCGTTGCCCTCGGACTCGCGGTGTCACTCGCCAGCACCCCCACCCCTCGGGCAGTGACTGCCGTGCTGTCTTCCGGCGAGGAGTTGATCGGCTACCCCTACCCACCGGCTCCCACGTTCACGTCGGTTCTCTTCGGCTGGCACCCCGACGCCTTCTTCCTCATCGCCGGGTTGCTCGCCGGCGGCCTCTACCTGGCGGCCGCCCTACGACTGCATGCCCGAGGTGACCGCTGGCCCCTGGGTCGAACGGTGTCGTGGCTACTCGGCGTCGCTGTACTCATCTGGGCAACGAACGCTGGCGTGGCCGAGTACTCGCCGGTGTCGTTCAGCCTGCACATGGCGCAGCACATGACGCTCGCCATGCTGGCCCCGATTCTGCTCGTCCTCGGCGGACCTTTCACCCTCGCGCTGCGCGCGCTTCCGCCCTCGAAGGACGGGAGGTTCGGTGCACGCGAGCTCATCGTGTGGGCACTGCACTCACCCCTTGCCAAGGTGTTCACCAACCCGTTGGTCGTGCTGGCCATCTACACCGTCGGGCTGTACGGCATGTACTACACGTCGCTCTTCGCCACGCTGATGAGCACCCACCTCGGTCACGTGGTGATGAGCGGACACTTCCTTCTGGCCGGATACCTCTTCTACTGGGTCATTATCGGCATCGACCCCCTGCCGCGCCCCCTTCCGCACTGGGCCAAGCTCATATTGCTGCTGGTGTCGATGGTGGTGCACAGCTTCTTCGCGCTGCCCATCATGAGCGCAAGCGGGCCCATGGCCAGTGACTGGTTCGCCCGGGTGCAGCCCCCCTGGGTCACCGACCTGCTCGCCGACACCCACGTGGCCGGCGGCATCGCGTGGGGGTTCGGCGAAATCCCGGCGCTCATAGTGCTGGTGGCACTCAGCGTGCAGTGGGCCAAGGACGACACCAAGATCGCCCGCCGACGAGACCGTCAGGTCGACCGCGACGGCGACCACGAACTCGAGGCCTATAACGCGCGGCTGGCGGCCCTCGCTGCGGCTGACGAGGCTCAGGCTGCTCGCGAGCGCGGACGCTAACTCTCAGCCTGGCGACTCTGGCCCACGACCTCGCGCGCTCAGGTCGTCGCGCATCACCTTGCCCATCGCGTTGCGAGGGAGTTCGTCAACGATGGTCCAACTGCGTGGCCTCTTATAGGGCGCGAGCTCACTCTCGGCGAGCGCCTTCCACGCCGCGATAGTCGCGTCGTCGCCGAGGGCCGCGGGGCCCATCACCACGAACGCCGCGACACTCTCTCCCCACACGTCATCGGGAATGCCCACTACGGCGACGTCGACGATGCGCGGGTCGGCACGCAGCACGTCTTCGACCTCGCGGGGGTACACGTTGTACCCGCCCGTGATGATGAGCTCGCTGGAGCGGCCGATGAGTCGAAGATCGTCGCCGTCCCACTGGCCGATGTCGCCGGTGCGAAACCAGCCGTCGTCGGTGAAGCCGTCTTGCAGCAGCGGCTCGTCGGCCCTACTCGTGATGTAGCCCCCGAACACGCTCTCACCGCGTACCTCAACCACGCCGTCGTCGGCCACTCGCACAGACATGCCGGGCAGCGGCCGGCCCACGGTGCCTGCCCTGCGCACGCCGTCGACCGGCGTGCTGGTGAGGATGAGAGTCTCTGTCATTCCGTAGCGCTCGACCGGTGCCATGCCCAGCTGGTCGGCGAGTCGACTGAACAGCGCGGGCGACAGGGGGGCCGAGCCCGACACCGCCAGCCTGAGCGTGGCCAGCTCACCGAGTCGTCCGCTGTCGGCGAGGCGCATCCACATCGTGGGAACACCGAAAACGAGGGTGGCATGATGCTGCCGCACACTGTCGATAAGGCGGTCGGCGTCAAAGCGTGAGTGAATCACGATGGTTGCCCCCGACGTGAGCGTTCCGGCGAGCGCCACCAGAAGGCCGTGCACATGGAACATCGGCAGCGCCGAGACGAGCACGTCAGAAGGAGTCCAGTTCCAGCACTGCTGCAGCGCCCGTGTACCCGCCAGAAGATTTGCGTGAGTGAGGGGCGCACCCTTGGGTGCTCCGGTGGTGCCCGAGGTGAAGCAGATGAGCGCCCGCGCCGACTCCTCACTGAGGTCGAGTAACTCAGCCACCACTGGGTCGATGGGCGCGAGAAGTGACTCCGCCGCCACGGCCGGTACGAGCCCCTCGAACCTTTCGAGCGAGTCGCTCAGCGCGAGGCGAGCCCCTGAGAGAGCGCAGATGTGCTCAATCTCGCGCGGTGTCGCCGCCGTGTTGACCGGAACCACCACGGCACCTAGCCGAAGGAGTGCGATGAAAGACACCGCCGCAACGTCGGACGGTGCGACGGAGAGGATCACCGCGTCGCCCGCTGCAATACCGCGACCAAGTAGGTGTGCAGCCGCGCGGGCTGTGACGTCGTCGAGTTCACGCCGACGCCAACTCCGGCCCGACGCCTCATCGACGAGGGCCACCCGCTCAGGCCCTGCTGCCCAGAGGGCACGCCACACCTGGGTGACTCCCGTGGGGTTCGCAGTGCTCACCCCCACATCCTCGCCCATCCAGTCGTAGGGTCGATACATGAGCCTGTCACCCAGCAGCCCTGCGCTCCGCATGTCCGACGCCGACGTTCCGACCCTCATCGCCGCGTGGGAGGGAAGCATTCGTGACTTCCACGATTTCGTGGCCACGCTCGATGACAGTCAGTGGAACACCATGTCGCCCTGCCCGGGATGGACGGTGGGCGACCTCGCCGCCCACGTGGTCGGCATCGAGCGAGAGGTGGCAGGCGACAACCTCGTCGTGCCCGAGCCCGAGTGGGCGTCACTTACGCACGTTCGTGACGACGGGTTCAGCCGCTACACCGAACCTCCCGTCGACCAGCGCCGCGGGCTGCCCCGGGAGGTTGTGATTGCCGAACTCGCCGATGTGATCGACCGGCGCGTTGCTCAGCTCAACGGGGGCGACATGGCGGCTGACTCGGTGGCGACCGGGCCGATGGGCACCGAGCGGCCCCTTGACCTGATGCTCCGGATGCGGTGCTTCGACATCTGGGTGCATGAGCAGGATGCGCGACTCGTGCTTGACCTGCCCGGCCACCTCGGCACAGCAGGCGGGCACTCGGCCGCACACACCCTGATGTCGGCACTTCCCTTCGTGCTGGCCAAGAAGGTCGCCGCCGCGCCGGGCACCTCCCTGCAGCTCGTGGTGTCGGGGCCGGTCGCGTTCGACCGCACCGTGCAGGTTGGTGACGACGGCAAGGCCCGCTTCGTCACCACCCTCGCTGGCGAGCCTGGCGCCCCCGACGGGCCCACGGTTCGTCTCACCACCGACTGGCTCACCTTCATGCTGGTCGCCTGCGGGCGGGTCGACTCCAGGTCGCCGCGCGTCGTCGACTCAGTGACCATCGAGGGCGACGTCGACCTAGCAACCCGCTACCTCGGCAACGCCTCGATCACTCCCTAATTCGAACAGATCAGGTCAGAGGAAGTACAGCCTCGCGAGGGCGACCGATTCGGCAGCTTCGGAGTCGACCGGCACACCATCAACCGCCACCTCACCCGTGGCCGGATTGACCCGTACCGAGGCCACGCGACCGTTGCGCCGCATGTCGGCGAGCCCCACCGTGCGAATCGAGTG
Source organism: Bifidobacterium breve (assembly GCA_943329595.2). GTDB lineage: Bacteria > Actinomycetota > Actinomycetes > S36-B12 > CAIYMF01 > CAIYMF01. The sequence goes on along the minus strand of CALQEM020000110.1, from coordinate 2,914 downwards.
CACTGCCACCCGTCGTCGCCGGGTGGGCAGCAGGTCGGCGCCAGCACCGAGCGAGGCCATCGACACAAAGGCCACCGAGAGTTCCGCGGCCGCACCGCCATGACCTCCGAACTGCGGCCCCATCACGGCGGGCTGGGCCCGCTCGATGGTGGCGTTGGGGTCGCCGCTCGATCCCCAGGCGGGGAAGCCCGCCTTGATGACCAGCATGGGGGTCGCACCGAACTTGGCGGGGTCCCACAGCACGATGTCGGCCAGCAGCCCGAGCCCGATCGACCCCACCTCGTGCGAGATTCCGTGCGCGATCGCGGGGTTGATCGTGAGCTTCGCCAGGTAGCGCAGCACGCGCTCGTTATCGTGCCGCTCGTTCTCGGCGCCACGCTCACCCTTCATCTTGGCGGCGAGCGCGAGGGTGCGTCGCACCGTCTCGCCAGCGCGCCCCATTCCCATCGCATCAGACGACGTGATGGGAATGATGCCGAGGTCGTGCAGCACGTCCTCGGCGCCCATGGTGCTTGCACGGATGCGATCTCGCGCCATCGCGATGTCTGACGGTACGTCGTCGGACAGTCCGTGGCTCGCGATGATCATGTGCAGGTGCTCAGCCACCGCGTCGCGCCCGAAGGGCAGGGTTGGGTTGGTTGACGAGCCGATCACGTTCGCCACCCCCGCCATGCTGAGCACGTTGGGTACGTGACCGCCCCCGCAGCCCTCGATGTGAAACGCGTGCACCGACCGACCGCCGATCACCGCGAGGGTGTCGGCCACCGAGAGGCTCTCGTTGAGCCCGTCGGTGTGCAGGGCCACCTGCACGTCAAACTCGTCGGCAACCGTGAGTGCCGTATCGAGGGCCCGGCCGTGCGCCCCGAGGTCTTCGTGCACCTTGAACCCGCAGGCGCCTCCCTCGACCAAGGCCTCGACCAGGGGTTCGCGCCGCGAGGCCGACCCCCGGGCGAGGAAGCCGATGTTCACGGGCCACGCATCGAAAGCGGCGAACGCGGTACGCAGCGACGACGGCGCGCTCACGCCCACACCCCACACCGGCCCGAACTCCTGCCCGATGATCGTCGTGACCCCCGACGCAAGGGCGGCCTCCATGATGCGCGGAGTCATCAGGTGCACGTGTGTGTCGATGGCGCCCGCGGTGGCGATGAGTCCCTCGCCGCTAATGACGGCGGTGTTGGTGCCCACCACGACATCGACGTCGTCGAGGGTGTCGGGGTTGCCCGCACGGCCAATCGACACGATGCGACCCTCGGTGATTCCGATTGACACCTTGCGCACCCCGAGCACGGCATCGAGTACGAGGGCGTTGGAGATCACCAGGTCGCAACTCTCGCGCACGGTCACAGCACGCAGGTGCATTCCGTCGCGCGCGGTCTTGCCGAACCCGACCAGAAACTCGTCGCCCTCGCGCTGCGAGTCAGACTCGACCTCAACCACGAGCCCGGTGTCGCCGAGCACGACTCTGTCGCCGGTCGTTGGCCCATGAACCTCCACGTACTCACGCCTGTTCACTCTGATGCCTCCGCTCCGAGGTAACCCGTTGCGGCAGCCCGGGCGAGCGCCGCCTCACGGGCTCCTGGCGCGTCGAGCGGCCCATCGACGAGTCCGGAGAATCCGATCGCAACCCGCTCGCCGCCGAACGGAGTCAAGGGCACCTGCACGCTGGCACCGGGGTCGAAGCGCACCGCGACCCCCGCAGCCACCGCGAGTCTCATGCCGTAGGCCTTCGACCGGTCGAACCGAAGCCGCGGGTTGGCCTCGAAGAAGTGCAGGTGCGAGGTAACCGAGATGGGCACCTCTGAGGTGTTGCTCACCACCACCTCCGCAACTGCCGTCGGCACTCCGAAGGCCTGGTCTTCGTTGTCGAGGAGGATGCTGCCTGGCCCTCGCGGATTGCGTGGGCTCGGTCCGAGGGGGTTGGGCACCACGATGAGTCGGGTGCCATCATCGAACACGGCTTCCACGGTGACCTGCGTGACAATGTCGGCCACCCCGGGAAGTACCTCGTCGGCCCTCAGGGTCGCCTGCCCGGCCGCGATGGCTTCCGCGAGCCGCAGCCCGTCACGGGCCGCCTCGGCCGCGGTGTCGGCGATGAGTGCGATCGTCTCGGGCACGTTCAGCAGCAGGCCGCGCGCTCGTCGACGTCGCGCGAGGTCTGCCGCTGTGGCCAGCAGCAGGCGGTCACGCTCCTGAGGGGTGAGGTCCATGGCTCCATCGTGCTGCGTGACCGGCCAAGTCATGCCTTGATACCCCTACGACTCGCCGTAGACTGACGCGACGGATCCGGGACCCTCCGTTCCGTCACCGCCGAAGGGACAACATGACGATTCGGGTGTTCCTTCTCGACGACCACGAGGTAGTGCGACGCGGTCTGTCAGACCTTCTCGGCATCGAGGATGACCTCGAAGTGGTGGGGGAGGCCGGAACGGTGGCCGATGCGCTGCCCCGCATCACCGCCACTCGGCCTGATGTCGCGGTGCTCGATGTGCGGCTGCCCGACGGCTCAGGAGTGGAGGTGTGCCGCGATGTTCGCAGCCAACTTCCCGACGTTCGCTGCCTCATGCTCACGTCCTACGCCGACGACGAAGCCCTGTTTGCCGCGATCATGGCCGGGGCTTCGGGATACGTGCTGAAGGACATCCGCGGAAATGACCTCGTCGCGGCCATTCGTTCGGTCGCCGCAGGCAACTCGTTGCTCGACCCCAGCGTGACCCAGCTCGTGCTCGAGCGGCTGCGCAACGGCACCCACCACGACGGACGTCTCGACGCCCTCACTGACCAGGAGCGCAAGATCCTCAACCTCATCGGCGAGGGGCTCACCAACCGACAGATCGGCGAGCGGATGCACCTCGCGGAAAAGACTGTGAAGAACTACGTGTCGAGCCTGTTGGCCAAGCTGGGCATGGAGCGT
>CALQEM020000109.1:0-10976 GCA_943329595.2 Bifidobacterium breve | reverse complement strand
GATGATGCGACCCTCGGTCGGCGTGGGGTCGGGGTGCTCGACACACCGAGGGATGTCACCCGGGGTGGTGAGGACGGCGGCGCGCATGGCTACTCCCTGGCGATCGTCGGGGCGGGTACGGTCTCGAGCATCCCACCCACGGCACTCTCTGCGCCGGTAGAGAGGTCAAGCGACAGCGACCGATATCGATTCTGCGCCTCGTGGCCAGGTCAGGTGGCGGGCCGGTGGCGAGCGACCCCTCACCGGGGGCCGAGGGCCGTCTGGTGGTCGCGGTCGAGGCAGCTCGTGAGATGAACCACCCGCTGCCCGCACCTCGTCGTTGGCTCGCGAGTGCACACCATCTACGGTGGCACCACCGAGATGATGAAGGAGATCGTGGGCCGCGACCTCCTCGGTTGAGACTCTTCTTCGCTCGGACGACGATGGGGTGAGTGCTGCGTGAGCACAGTGAGGGTCGCCCGGCGAGGCCCCCGATTTCTGGTGATGGCGGCAGCGCTGGTCGCGCTAGGGCCGATGTCGTTCGACTTCTACCTGCCCTCGTTCCCTGCGATCTCGGCCGATCTCGGCGTTCCAGTGTCATCGGTGCAGCTCACGCTGTCGGCTGCCCTGCTGGGAATGGGCCTCGGCCAACTGGTCTACGGCCCGCTCATGGACAGGTTCGGCCGTCGGCCGCCGGTGGTGGCAGGCCTGGCGGTGTACGTGCTTGCATCGCTGGGCTGCGCGCTCTCCCACTCGATCGGCACCCTCCTCGTGCTCCGCGTGGTGCAGGCGCTGGGTGGATGTGCTGGGGTCGTGGCCTCACGTGCCATGACCCGCGACCTCTACTCGGGTCGTGACCTGGCCAAGGCGATGTCCGTGATCTTTTTGATCTTTGGCATCGCGCCCGTGCTGTCGCCGATCCTCGGCACTCTCGTACTCGGGTGGACCTCGTGGCGGGGCCTGTTCATCGTGCTCGTGGTCTACGGGCTGCTGTGCATCGTTGCGGTGGTGACCTTCCCGGAGACTCATGCGCCCGATCACCGCACAGACCATGGTGTGAGGGAGGCGATTCGTGCCTACGGTCCGCTGCTGCGCAATCGAGTGGTGATGGTCTCCGGCTTCATTCAAGCCCTCACCGGTGCAGCCCTGTTCTCCTTCATCTCACTGTCGCCCGGGGTGTTCCTCGAATACGACGGTTTGACCAGTGCGCAGTTCCTGGCAATCTTCGGCGGGGTTTCGCTCGCGCTGTTCGCCGTGTCTCAGGTGAACGTCCGGCTGCTGGACCGTTGGGAACCTCGACAGATCATGGCCACCGCCGTCATCGTCCAGCTCTGTGCCGCCGCTGGCCTGCTGGTGAGTGCCGTGGCGCAACTGTCGGTGTGGGTGTTCGTCGCATTCCTCGCCCTCGCGGTGGCGGGAGTGGGCCTGCTGATGCCCAACTCCACGGCCACGGCCCTCGAGCCGTTCCCCCGGGCTGCTGGCTCCGCAGCGGCAATCGTCGGGGCACTCGGCATGATCGGTGGTGCTGTGTGGGCTGCCATCCTGTCGGGGTTGCCCGTGGCGCCCCCCGTGGCCATGGCGCTGGGTATCGCTGTGGCCACAGCGATTACGGTCGCGCTGACACAGTGGCTCCTGCGCCTTCGGGTGCGCGAGACGGCGTGACCGGGTCGATTTCACGAGAAAAGTGCCACTTTCCGAATAAAAGTGTCACTTTCTTGTAATCAGTGCCACTCTCGCGCACACTGGGGGCCATGAGCGATGTGGCAGGTCAGGCGGTGGCGTTCCATATCGGGCCCAAGGGGAGGTCGGTGCTGCCTGTCGCGATACGGCGTGCCGCAGGTTTTGTTGAGGGAACCGAGGTAGTCGCTGTGGTTCTCGGCGAGGGTCGTGTACTTCTCGAAACGGTGGACGCCGTCCGACAGCGAGTGTGGGCAGGTGCGCCCGACCCGGCCGCTGCCGACGATTCCACGACCGACGTGCGCCGGATGCGTGAGGACGACGTTGCTGTCTCCGATGCGGCCGCAGTGAGGCGCAGTGCCTCGCCAGAGTCTGGTGGTTCCGACGATCGTGGCGCGGCTCTGCTGGCCAGACTCGGGCTGTGAACGAGCGCGGCCGGCTGGTCGTTCTTGACGCCTCCGCAGTCCTTGCCTGGCTGATGCGAGAACGCGGGAAGGAGATAGTCGATCGAATGCTGGCCGTTGCTGTCGTGCCGGCCTCGGCACTGACCGAGGCGCTGTACCGAGCGGTTGAGCGCCGACACGCCTTGCCCGCCGGCGAGCTCTACCAGTCGCTCCTTGTTGCAGGCATCGCGGTTGAGGCCGTGACCGAGCCAGATGCCGTTCGTGCTGGAGAGCTGATCGCCTGGTCCCGCACTCACGACGAGGACAGGCTTCACCGTTCACTGTCCCTGGGCGATGGTCTGTGTATCGCGGTGGCAGAGCGACTCGACCTGGTGGTCACCGGTGGCGACGACTACTGGGCTTCGGTCCCGATGCGCGTCGACTACGCGCCCTTCCGCTAACCCCCCGCCGTGGGTTGGTCACACGGCTCCGGCGGCTCAGGGGCTGGGCGGGCCAAGCCGAATGAGACGCTTGCCAAGGTTTTCGCTGCGGTAGAGGCCGGCGATGGCGTCGGGTGCGGCCTCGAGCCCGTCGAGGAACTCCTCTCGGTAGCGCAGGTCTCCGCTACGCACCAGGGGGGTGAGCGCGTCGAGGGCCTCGTCGAGGCGGTGCTCGAAGTCGAAGAACAGGAAGCCCTCCATGCGCGCCCGCTTGGTGAGCAGGTGCCGCTCAACCCGGGGGCCGCTGGGCCAGGGATCCCAGGTGTCGATCGACGCGGTGCCGCACACAGCGATGCGCGCGCGAGGGTTGATCAGTGCGAGCACCGTGTCGGTGATAGAGCCCGCGGTGTTATCGAAGTAGCCGTCGACGCCGTCGGGGCACGCCGCCGCGAGGTCGGCGGCGAAGGTGGGAGAGCGGTAGTCGACCGCGGCGTCGAAGCCGAACTCGTCGAGGCAGAGCGCCACCTTCTCGGGTCCGCCGGTGATGCCCACGGTGCGGCAGCCCCGTAGTCGGGCGAGTTGCCCAGCCACCGACCCCACCGCCCCGGCCGCGGTCGACACCACCACGGTGTCGCCCTCTCGAGGCTCAATCGCCTCGGTGAGGCCAAACCAGGCGGTAACTCCGGTGAGCCCGAGCACGCCGAGGGCCAGCGACGGCGAGAGCCCGGTGGCAGGGAGGCGCCGTGTGATCATGGCCGGCAGCCCGGCCGCGAACTCCTGCCAGCCGAACTCGCCGAGCACCTGCTCGCCTTCCGCGTACTCGTCGCAGCGCGACTCGACCACCGTGCCCACGGCAAAGGAACGCATCACGCCACCGAGGGGCACCGGCTCTGAGTAGTTCGCCGCCGCGTTGACCCAGCCCCGCATGGCGGGATCGACCGAGAGGAAGTCGTTGCGCACCAGCACCTCTCCCGCGCCGATCACGGGCAGGGGCGACTCCACGAGGGTGAAGTGCTCAGGCTGAGGAATTCCGACCGGGCGGCTGGTGAGGAGGATCTGTCGGTGGGTCACGTGCCGATACTAACGATCCGCCGTGTCCAAATCGATACATAACAAATAATCGACTTTTACTTGACGTGCCGATTCTGTGCTGATTGAGTGACGCACACCACACGAGCACCACCAGAGAACAACCCGAGCACCACAATCCAGGGAGAGAACTCAGATGCGCATCGCGAACGTGGCAGGACGACTGGCACTGGGGGCCGGCGACCGTTGGATCGACGTCGCGAATGCCAGCGGAGGAGTTTTCTCGGCAGACCCCATGGCGGTGTACGGGCGATGGGATGAGTTCCGCGCCTGGGCCGCGACCGTCGACGACTCAACGGCGTCTGCCCACGTGATCACAGGCGCCCTTGAAAATCCCGTTCCCTCTCCGCGCCAACTGATTGCGATCGGACTCAACTACCGCGAGCACGCGATCGAGAGCAACCTCGCCATTCCCGAGCACCCCGTCGTGTTCGCCAAGTTCCAGTCGTCGCTCACCGGACCAGACTCCACCGTCACGCTTCCCAGCGACGGCATCGACTGGGAGGTCGAAATGGTCGTGGTCATCGGCACGAGCGCCAGCAATGTCGCACTAGCCGACGCCTGGGACCACGTGGCCGGACTCACCATCGGCCAGGACCTCTCGTGGCGCGACGTTCAGACCCGCGGCCCGGCGCCGCAGTTCTCGATCGGCAAGTCGTACCCGGGCTTCAGCCCTGTGGGTCCCGTTGTGGTCACCCCCGACGAGTTCGCAGACCGAGACGATCTCGCAATCTCGTGCGCGCTCGATGGTGAGGTGCTGCAGGACGGACGCACCGGCGACCTCATCTTCTCGGTCGCCGAGCTGATCCACCGGCTCTCCGGCTCGCTCACCCTCTACCCCGGCGACCTCATCTTCACCGGAACTCCCAAGGGAGTCGGCATGGGACGCACCCCCAAGCGCTTCCTCGTGCCGGGCACCCTCGTGAGCTCGGTCGAGGGCATCGGCGACCTGTCCATCACCCTCGTCCCCGCTTCCTGAAGGAGTTGCGCCATGGCACTACACCGGCTGAGCTCGTTCACATTTCAGGTGCCGAACGTGCAGGAGCTCATCGACTACTACGTCGAATTCGGCCTCACTGACAACGGTGACGGCTCGATGTCGACCATCGATGGTGGTCGGCAGCTGTTCATCGAGCAGGGCGCTGCGGGGGCTTTCCGTCGCATCTCAACCCTCACCGTGGGCGCCGACGATACCGACGACCTCGACCGCATCGCCTCGAACCTCACCGGACTCGGCGTCGCCTTTGAGCGCGACGGCGACCGCCTCACCACGGCTGATCCGGGTGCGGGCACAGGCGTGGTGGTGGCCGTCGAGGAGCGCGTCGAGCAGCCCGAACAGCCGGCTCCCGAATACAACGGGCCCGGCCGCGTCGTACGTGAGCACGCCCGCGCCCACGGCGCTTCGACCGACGAACGGGTGAAGCCGCGCAAGCTCGGCCACGTGGTCATCACCACCACCGACTCCGAGACGTCGCAGGGCTTCTTCATCAAGGGCATCGGCTTCAAGGTCAGCGACATCGCCGGCCCGGGCGCCTTCCTCCGCTGCTCCACCGACCACCACAACCTGCTAGTCATGCCGGGGCCGATCGTGTTCCCTCACCACACCTCGTGGCAGGTCGACGACGTCGACGCCGTGGGGCGCGGAGCGATGGACATGCTGGAGGACCATCCCGAGCGCCACGTGTGGGGCCTCGGCCGCCACTACGCGGGCTCGAACTTCTTCTGGTACCTCAAGGACCCTGCCGGCACCTTCAGCGAGTACTACTCCGACATGGACTCCATCGTCGACGACTCGCTCTGGAGCCCGGAGACGGTTGAGGGTTCGCGTGGGCTCTACCGATGGGGCCCGCCGCCGTCGCCCTCGTTCCTCGACCCCGAAGACGTCGCTGCCCACATGATCGCCGCGCACTAGACGACTCGAGCCACACGACCGACACCATCCTCACGACCCCAGGTTCTGAGAGTTCTTAGAACTCCGAGAGAGGCAGACATGAGCGCGCACATCGACGTCGACGTGATCATCGTGGGGTACGGACCTGTGGGCCAGTACCTTGCCTACAAGCTCGGACACCTCGGCTATGACGTGGTGGCACTCGAGCGCTACCCCGATGTCTACGGATACCCCCGCGCCGTGCACTTCGACGACGAGATCGCCCGGCTCTTCCAGTCGATCGGGCTCAACTCCGACGACAACCCCGCGGTGGCCCCCTACAACAACCTTTACCGCTGGGTGAATGAGGACAAGCAGGTGCTGGTCGACGTCGACTGGCGTGGCGCCGGAAGGTCGGGGTGGCACACCTCGAACTTCTTCTACCAGCCCGACCTCGAGAAGGAGATCAACGCGATCGTCGCCACCGAGTCGCGCACGCAGGTGCTGCGAGGCTGGACTGCGATCGGGCTCGAGCAGGACGCCGACGGAGTGACCATCACCGCGCAGGAGACGAAGCCAGCGGCTGGTGTCGAGCCCACCACGCGCACTTTTCGCGGCAGGTACGCCATCGGGGTCGACGGCGCCAACTCCTTCGTGCGCGAGTCGCTCGGTCTCACCATGACCGACCTCGGCTTCGAGTTCGACTGGCTCATCCTCGACATGTTCCCCAACGAGCCGATGGACTTCGACCCGCCCGCGTGGCAGTGGTGCCGCCCGTCAGGGCCCACCACCGTGGTGCCGGGCGGCAACCCGCATCGTCGGCGGTGGGAGTACCTGCGGATGCCAGGGGAGACGATTGAGGAACTCAACGACGAGGCCACGGCCTGGAAGCGGCTCGAGGAGTTTGGCCTCACGCCCGAGAACTCCGTCATGGAGCGCCACACGGTGTACACGTTCCGCGGGCGCTGGGCCGACGAGTGGCGCAAGGGGCGCGTACTCATCGCCGGCGATGCCGCCCACCTGATGCCTCCCTTCGCGGGGCAGGGCATGTGCTCGGGAATCCGCGACGCCGAGAACATCGTCTGGAAGCTCGACGCCGTGCTGTCGGGCCGCTCGCCCGACTCGTTGCTCGACACCTACGGACCCGAGCGCACCGAGCATGTGCGGTACTGGATCGACTTCTCGATCGGCCTTGGTCAGGTCATCTGCATCACCGACCCCGAGGTGGCGGCCGGTCGCGACGCCGCCATGATGGCCGTCGTCGCCGACCCATCGCTGGCACCTCCGCCCCCGCCCCCCGCGCACCTCGGTGAGGGGCTCAAGAGCAGCCACGCCGCCGCTGGCTTCCTCTCGTACCAGGGCGTGGTGGCGGTCAACGGCGAGACCGGCAAGTTTGACGACCTCCTGGGCTATGGCTGGACAGTGCTGGCGCGTCCCGGCTCGCTGGCGGGCCTCAGCGGCGCCACTCGCGCTGCGGCCGAGGGCCACGGCTTCCGCTTCGTTGAGGTGGGTGAGGGTGCCGCGGTTGCCGACGTCGAAGGTACCTATACGCGCTGGTTCGACGAACTCGACGCCGATGCGGTCATCGTGCGCCCCGATTTCTACGTGTACGACGTGGGCAGTGACGACGGGCTCGACGACGCGGTCTCAGGGCTGCTCGACACGCTCACGGGTCACGCGGTTGGGGCCTGAGCGACCATGCCGCTGATGGAGGCCCGAGGGCTCACGAAGAGGTTTGGTGGCGTCACCGCCCTCGACAACCTCGACCTCCAGATTGAGGCCGGCGAGGTGGTGGGGGTCATGGGCCCCAACGGCGCCGGCAAGAGCACCCTGCTCAAGACGCTGCTCGGCGAGATCCGTCCCGACTCGGGCGACGTGCTGCTCGACGGCGTCTCGGTGAGAGCTTGGCCCACCCATCGCATCGCCCGGGCGGGCGTCGCCCTGGCCAACCAGGTGCCGCGTCCGTTCATGCGACTCACGGTGGCGCAGAACGTACACGTGGGCAGCCTCGCCAAGGGTGACCGCCTCCGCGACGTCGACGTGCTCGAACTGTGCGGCCTCGCCGACAAGGCCGGTCGCCCCGCCGGAAGCCTCGGTCTGCTCGACCTCAAGCGGCTTGAGATGGCGCGAGCGTTGTCGCTGCACCCCCGGGTGCTCTTCCTCGACGAGGTGGGAGCTGGGCTCGTCGCCCACGAGACCGAGCAGATGATCGACATTGTCCGCAAGGTGCACGCTGAGGGTGTCGCGCTCGTGGTGGTCGAGCACGTGGAGGTCGTGATTCGTGAGCTTGCCCAGCGCGTGATCGTGATCGACTGGGGCAAGGTGATCGCCACCGGCACGTCCGACGAGGTCGCCGCCGATCCGCTGGTGCGGTCGATCTACCTCGGCGAGAGCGTGGGCGAGTCTCATGCGTCAGATGCCCCGCGCCGAGACGTCGCCGAGGCACCGCTCCTCGAGCTCGAGGGAGTGGTTGCGCGCTACGGCAAGGCCACCGCGCTCAACGGCGTCAGCCTGAGGGTGCAGGCCGGCGAGGTCGTGTCGGTGCTGGGCGCCAACGGCGCTGGCAAGACCACGCTCACGCGCGTGATCACCGGGCTCATCCCAGCGGCCGAGGGCACCGTGCGCATGGGCGGCGATGTGGTCGACACGCTTCCCCCGCATGTGCGCATCACCCGCGGTGTTGCCTGCTGCCCCGAGGGGCGCAAGATCTTCGGCGAGCTGACGGTCGAGGACAACCTCCTGCTGGGGGGCTACACCCTCGGGAAGGTTGCCCGGCGCGACCGCGCCGACGAGATGTGCGCGCTCTTCCCCATCCTGGGCCAGCGACGCATGCAGACCGCCGGAACCATGAGCGGGGGCCAGCAGCAACTGCTGGCGATGGGGCGCGCGCTGATGTCGAACCCGAAGCTACTCATCCTCGACGAGGCCTCGCTCGGCCTGTCACCCATTGCCGTCGACACCGTGTATGAGGCCATCGCGAAGATTCGCGACACGGGCATGTCGGTGCTGCTGATCGAACAGAACGCGCACCGAAGCCTGTCCATCGCCGACTACGCCTATGTGCTCGACCGTGGACGGATCACGTACGAAGGCCCACCGCACAACCTCGACGACGCAGACCGTCTCTCCGAGGCCTATTTCGGCGCGACCCACTGACGGGTCGCTCCACCCACGCCGACGGGATCCTCCCGCGGCGAGAAAGGTCACCCCAATGAATCGAAGGAAGTCACTACTCGCGGTCTCCGCGGGAGCGGCACTTGCGATGACCCTCGCCGCGTGTGGCGGGTCCTCGGGCGGCGGCACCTCGTCGTCGGCTGCGGCATCGTCAGACTCAGCGTCGGCCTCCGCCTCGGAGACCACCGCACCTGTCGGCGAGCCGATCGTCCTGGGCACCTCGCTGCCGCTCACCGGCCCTCTCGGAGTTTTCGGCCCGCCCATTCAGGCCGGCTACGAGCAGGCGGTCAAGGCTATTAACGACGCTGGTGGAGTCGATGTGGGTGGCACTATGCGCCCGCTCAGCCTCGTGGTCAAGGACAACAAGAGCGACCCCACCGTGGTCACGTCGACCACCAAGTCGCTCATCACCGACGACGGGGCCGTTGCCCTGCTCGGCTCGGTGACCCCGCCGCTCACGATCCCGTTCTCGGTCGTCGCCGACCAGGAGCAGATTCCGGCACTGTCGGGCCTCACTCCCACCCTCGCGTGGAAGGGCGCCAACGCTGCCGGCTGGAAGTACGCCTACACCGTTTTCATCGACGAGGTTGAGCAGACCGCGGTCAACTTCCAGGCCTCTGACCTGGTCGAGAACAACAAGAAGGTCTACCTCTTCATGGACACCGAGGAAGACGGCAAGGCCATGGGCGCCCTCTGGGAGGCCCAGGCGGGCAAGTACGGCTACACCATCGTGGGCCGTTCAGACTTCCCGCCCGGCACCACTGACTTCAGCCAGTTCGTGCAGAAGGCCAAGGCGACAGGTGCCGACGTGGTCATCGCTCAGGTCATCCCGCCAGACGCGGTCGCGCTCTGGAAGAGCATGAAGGCGCTCAAGTACCAGCCCAAGACCGCGTGGCCCGAGAAGGCCGGAGTGGTGGGCTTCAACCAGTCGGCTGGTCCGCTCGCTGAGGGTGCCTCGACGTTCGGCTGGTGGGCGCCCAAGAACGGCAACGTGGGCGGAGAGGCCGTTTACGACGCCAACAAGGCGCAGTTCGGTGAGGGTCTCGCAACGGCAGCAGTCATCTCGTCCTACGCCATGGTTCAGGTGATGGTCGACGCCATCTCCCGCGCCGGAAGCACCGATCCTGACGCCATCAACAAGGCGCTGGGTGAGACCAAGGACCTCGCCACCGTCCTCGCCGTGATCACGCTCGGCGCAGACCACCGGGGCGTCATTCCTGCCAACGCAGTTCAGTGGCAGGGTGCTGCTCAGCCCATCGTCTGGCCGGCCGACCAGGCCACCGCCACGATGCTGGCCCCGGTGCCCGGCCTGGCTCCCTGAGGTAGCTGATGTCCGCCGAAGCCCTGGTGAATGGAGCCCTCCTCGGAGGTCTCTACACCCTCGTCGCGCTTGGTCTCTCGCTGGTGTTTGGCATCATGCGAGTGGTCAACCTTGCGCACGGGATCATCGTGATCGCGGGGGCGTACCTCGCCGTCGTGATCACGCGCCAGGTCCCGGTGGACCCACTACTGACTTTCCTGGTGGTGGGGCCGGCGATCTTCGTGATCGCCGCCCTCACCCAGCGGCTGCTCCTCCAGCGACTGCTCGGGCAGTCGCTGGAGGCGCCGCTGGTGGCAACCTTCGGGCTGCTGCTGGTGGGCCAGGGGCTGTTCACCTTCATCTTCGGCACGAGCCCGGTGTCGATGACGGCCCCCTGGGCTCAGTCGAGCGTCGGCGTGCTCGGTATGTCGATCCTCACGCTCAATCTGGTCGCGTTCGCCCTTGCCGTGGTGGTAATCGTCGCAACTCAACTGGTCCTCACACGCACCCGATTCGGCACGGCGCTGCGGGCCTCTGCCATTGACCCAGCGACTGCGAGCACGCTGGGCGTCAACATCAACAGGATGCACGCGCTCACCTTCGGCGCGGCAGCGGCAATCGCCGCGCTGGCCGGCATCGTGTACGGCACCGGCCTGTCGGTCAATCCCAGCGATGCACTTCCCCTACTGGTTCTTGGCTTCACAGTGGTGGTCATGGGTGGTGTCGGGAACATCCCAGGCACCCTGGTCGGCGGTGTGCTGGTGGGCATCGTGGCCGCGGCCGTGGGCGGGCTCATCGGCCCGGTGTACTCGCCGATCGCCGTCAACGTGCTTCTCCTGATCCTGCTGCTAGTGCGTCCGCGGGGGCTGTTCGTGCGCACCGCGCCGCGCAAGTCGCGGGCTAAGGCCCCAGTGCACGAGGAGGTGGCCGCATGATCGGCTCGACACGACGCACGGTCGGTGGTGTCGCCGTGCTGCTGGTCATTCTCGGAGTGCTGCTCTACCTGCCCGGCCACATCGGTCGGGGTCCGCAGGAGATCATCCTCAACCTGCTCATCTGGGTGG
>CALQEM020000108.1:0-11047 GCA_943329595.2 Bifidobacterium breve | reverse complement strand
CCGATTCTGACTCGGTGGCGCGCCTCCGCTATGCTTCTGATTCCCGCACGACGAGGGGCTGTGGCGCAGCTGGTAGCGCACCTGCATGGCATGCAGGGGGTCAGGGGTTCGAGTCCCCTCAGCTCCACATTGTGATGACTCGAGACACCTTGATCGGATGTCTCGAGTCATTCTTGTTGTGAACGTGTAGCCGTTGGGCATTAAGTCCTGATCGCAGCACCACAGCTTCGCTCTCGGCAGCAAGAGACGTCGCTCTCACACTGAGAGTCATGCGGCTCAGTGCGTGCCGCGTGGCGAGGTCATTCGAATTGGTCGCTCGTACCCGATTGCGCAGGCTCGTCGACGATCCAGGGGGACGTGCCCTGGGGCACTATGAACGAGTCAAGGAAGACGGCGTTGGTCGTTCCGCTATTGAAGCCGGCCATCGGTTTCCCTGACGGCATGTAGTAGCAATCGCCAGCAACAGCGCGGCTCGGCGGCGAGCCTTCAAGGTACAGGGTCATCTCACCCTCGAGTACGCATGTTGTGCCGCCCAAGGGATGGGTATGGATGGGAGTTCGGGTCTGTGGCGCGCGGGTATCTCGAAACACTTTCACTTCATCCCCCTGCGCATTCAGGGTATCGATACGCGGGACGACTGAGAGAAGTGCGGCGACTCTCCCCGGCGGAACCTGCCCGTTCAGCGTTGACACCGACGTGTGAGTCGGCATTTCTGAATGCGCGTCGGATGACGATGCACCAGACGAGGAGCCGGTGCAACCAGAGGCCACGAGGCAACAGATGCCGATGGCACCCAGGAATTGCCATCGCGACCTCGCAAACCACCTGAGCACCTTCGAGGGCGTCGCTGTCGCCATGGTGGGCACTATACGGACAAGTGTGGTCGTCGAGAGGGATTGCCTGCCCTGGTTGAATCGTCAGCGCGCCTGAAGAATCTCGCCGTCCCGCCCTAGGGTGAGGAAATGAGCGATCCAGTCGTACGCACCGCCCTTGTTACGGGTACCTCGTCAGGCCTCGGCAGATCGGTGGCCACGCGGCTTGCAGCACTGGGGTGGGAGGTCCTAGGCACGGTGCGCGGCTCCGAACCAGACCTGCCGTTCGACACCGTGCAGCTCGACGTCACCGACGACTCGGCGGTCGAGCAGTTGGGCCAGCAGGTTCTACAGCGGTGGGGCCGGCTCGACGCGCTGGTGAACAACGCCGGGCTCGCGATGACCGGCCCGCTCGAGGAGGTGACTCCCGCTGAATTGCGCCGCCAGCTCGACGTGAACCTGGTCGCCCCCGTCGCCCTCGCGCGAGCCTGCCTGCCCGCGCTGCGTGCGGCCTCAGGTGTGGTGGTGCAGGTGTCGAGCGTCTCGGGCTTTGCGGCCGATGCACTCTTTGGGCCCTATAACGCGTCGAAGTTTGGGCTCGAGGGGGCCAGTGAAGCGCTCGCTGCCGAGGTGGCCGGTCACGGGGTGCGGGTCGTGGTGGTGGAGCCGGGCCCCTTCCGTACTCCCATCTCGGCTAAGAGCCCGCAGGTAGCTGCCAAGGGCTCCACCGGGCTTTACGCCGCCAGCTGGCTCGAGCTTGACGAGTGGCTGGCCTGGCACGCCGCGGAGAGCCCCGACGCGGAGGAGTGCGTCACTGCGATCGTTGCTGCGGTGACTTCGCTCGACGCGCCCTTTCGAATCCCGGTGGGCGAAGGTATTGCTGACGAACTGCGACGCAAGGGTGCCGAGATGATCGCGCAGGCCGACGCGGCCGAAGCCTTCTTACGCTCGATCTGAAGCGCCAACGATGCCGGGGGAGTACATTCGCGGCATGACGCGCCGGTCCCCGACGACACAGGCACGAGGGTGAGCGGACTTTCGCGACGTCAATTCGTGGCGGCCGTGGGCGTGCTGGCCGGCGCGTGGGCACTGCCCTCTCAGTTCCTCGGCCGGGCTCTCGCTGCTGCGCGCGTGCCCGCGAACGTGCCCACCACCCTGCTGCAGACGATTCGCTTTGGCCCGGTGGTGAGTGGTCGCTACCACAGCCTGAGGGCCGCACCGGGCGAGCCCTTTATCGAGCGCCTCGACCTGCTCGGAAAGGCGGCTTCGCCGGCGCGCGCCGCGGCACGCAGGTCGCTGTGCTACCTCGGCCACTTCAGCGACCTCCACGTGATCGACGCCCAGTCGCCCGCGCGCCTCGAGCCCATGCTGGGGCTCGATCCCTCGAGCTGGGCCGGAGCCTTCAGGCCGCACGACGCGCTGACCATGCACGTGAATGCGGCCATGGTGGAGGCCATGACCGAGGCCCGGCGCAGTCCCGTAACAGGCGCGGCCATGAGCGCCGCGGTGGTCACGGGCGACAGCACCGACATGCTGTCGCACCTCGAGCTCGACTGGTATGTGGGTGTGCTCGATGGTCGCACCATCACGCCCAACAGTGGTGCTCTGGGCGTGTACGAGGGTGTGCAGGCGTGGGCCGAAGCCACCTACGCCTGGCATCCCGACGATCCCAACGACGCCTTCGGTGCGCTGGGGTACCCGCGTCAGCCCGGCATGCTCACCGCGGCGGTGAGCCAGCCGATCGAGTCGGTCGGACTAGCAGTGCCGTGGTACACCGTGTTTGGCAATCACGACACGCTCTACATCGGAACTCTGCCGGTGAGCGAAGGGCTCGAGGCGTGGGCGCTGGGCGACCGGAAGGCGGCGCTGTGGCCCGCGCTTGGGCTTGACTCCTTCCGGGGGCTGGCCGCTGACGCGAGCCCCTTCACCGCCCTGCTGGGCGCGCTGCAGAACCAGCACGGGCTGCAGCCCGGAATCCGATCGGTCACGGCTGACCCCGCCCGTGCGCTGTTCGACCAGACCGACTTCATGCAGGCCCACCTCGACAGCCCCGCGCTGCCGGGCCCGGTGGGCCACGGCTTCACTCCAGCCCATGTTGAGTCGGGCCAGACCTGGTGGTCGGCCGACGTGGGCCCGTTCGTGCGTCTGCTCGGGCTCGACACCTGCAACTCGGTGATCGGCGCCGACGGGGCGGTGCCGGAGGAGCAGTTCGAGTGGCTCAAGGCCGAGCTGACCCGCGCGGCGGTTGACCGAAAGTTAGCGATCGTGCTGAGCCATCACAACAGCTTCTCGCTGCAGAATCCGGCCATGGCGCCCGGCCGCGAATCGCAGCGACTCGTGTTCGGCGACGAGTTTGTGGCGAAGCTACTCGAGTTCCCGCACCTGATCGCGTGGGTTAACGGCCACTCGCACATCAACGGAATCACCGCGCACTCACGCGAGGGCGGCGGTGGCTTCTGGGAGCTCACCACGGCGTCGTGCATCGACTTCCCCCAGCAGCAGCAGCTGGTCGAGGTGGTCGATAACCGCGACGGTTCGCTGTCGATCTTCAGCACCGTGATCGATCACCTGTCTCCGGTCGAGTATCGCGACGGCGACTTCTCTGCGACCGGGCTCGCCTCTCTCAGCAGACAGCTGTCGGCCAACGATGCCGCGCAGACTCCGGTGATGCGCATGGGCTCCCCGCTCGACCGCAACTGCGAGCTGCTGCTACCTGCGCCCTTCGATCTGTCGACACTCACCGATGCCGAGGTCGAGGCCGCCCAGCTGGCGGCCGAGGCTCGGCTGGTGGCCTACGAGCAGCGGGGCACGGCATGAGGGCGTGGCGGCTGATGATCGTGGGCGCCGCTGCCCTCGGGCTGATGCTGGCGGCATCGGGCTGCTCGCAGCTCTCATCGGAGGTCGAGGGCGCCGCAGCCTACGGCGGCGACCGAGCCTCAACGGTGCGATCGGCGACCATCAACGTACTGCTCGACCGCGCGGTGGCTGTGCGCGTGTGGCCCGGCTGCATCGAGACCGGCAAGCAGGTCAGCTGCACAGGAACAACCGCCGACGGCGCCGCGATCGTGGTGGAGTCGCCCGGCACAAGCCCGGTCACGCTCACGATCACCGTGGGTGGCGAGCAGGTGTTCTCGGGCGAGGCCATTCCGGTGCTCGACGCCGCGGCCGGAAAGTCGCCATGAGCGCCGTCAACGCTTCGACCACTCGACGGTACGGGCGCTCGGTGCTGGTCAGCGCGCTGCGCTCGGTGGCTCGCGGCTGGCAGCAGTTCGTCGTGGTCGTGGTGGTCAATGCAGTGGCGCAATCGCTGCTGTCGTGGGCAGGGCTGGTGCCGTTGTCGGGCGGCACGTTCTTGCTAGCGGCCGCCGCGTCGTTCGTGATGCTGCTCCTCTCGCTGGCCCTCATCGTGTCGACCGCACTCGAGTCGGTCGATGGTCGTGTGACGTGGAGGGCAGTGGTGGGTCGAGTGCGTACGCACGCGGCGTCGTACGTGCTCTGGACCGTGCTACTCGTAGTAGCGATCATGGCCGGGCTGCTGGTGTGGGTCGTCCCCGGCATCGTCGTGGTGGCGCTTACGCCCATGGTTGTTGTCGCCGCCCTCGATGGCAGGCGCGACGCCCTGCGCGCGAACTTCTCAGCAATCCGTGCGCGGCGCGGCCGCTGGTTGGTCACCGCCCTGCTCATGGCGGTGGTGGTCGGCGGAGGGTGGCTTGCCGCGGTGCTCACTGGGCTGCTTGTCGCTGGCTGGCTTGGCCCGCTGGTGGTGTGGCTCGGGTTCGGCGTGCTCGCCGCGTGGTTCGAGTGCGCCTGGGCGCTGCTCTACCGCAGCGCACCCGTGGGGTCACCGGACCCCACACCTGTCGAGGTTCCGTAACCCGAAGACCGGGCTTGTTGCTAAACGCCCACCTCGGTGCCCAGCGCGACGGTGCGCTCGGGGGGCAGGTTGAAGTACTCGATGGGGCTCGTGGCGTTTTTGGCGAGGTCGGTGAACAGACGCTTGCGCCATCGGGCCATGCCGGGGGTGCTGTCGGGTCGCACGCTGATGTGCGACACCAGGTACACGACCGAGTCGATGTTCAGATCAGGAATGAGTCCCTGGTCTCGCGCCAGCTCGAGTGCGTGCGGAACGTCGAGCTGATCGCGAAACCCGAAGGAGGCGTGCAGCACGCCAATCGTTGTAGGCATTGCCGACGCCGTGGCCTCCCACTCGAGGGTGAGTCGGTGGGCGTCATCAACATGCGCCTCGGTCTGCATCACCAGGGTGAGCAGGATGACGCGCTCGTGCAGCACGTGAAACCGCTCCGTTCCCAGCCGCATGGCCAGCGGAGTGGTGGAGTCGCTCGGGCTGAGGATCACGACTGTTCCGGGAACCATCTGGATCGGTGGGTTGTACAGAGGCAGTGCCGCGACGAACTCGGCGAGGTTGCCCTCCGCGGCGAGCCGTCGTGCTGTGACCCGCTGGTTGCCCACGTACCAGGTGCTCATCACGGTGAACAAGAGCACGCCGATCCCGAGCGGGAACCAGCCGCCGTTGAGGATCTTGCCGAGGTTTGCGGCGACGAATACCACGTTGACGGTGAGAAACACCACGCCGGCGAGGGCCACGTTCCACTTCGGTCGGCGCCACAGCATGCGCATCACCACCAGAAACAGCACGGTGTCGATCAGCAGGGTGCCCGTGACGGCGATGCCGTACATCGAGGCGAGGCGTGTGGACGATTGGAACACGACGACGAGCACCACCACCGCGAGGTACAGCGCCCAGTTGACCACGGGCGCGTACACCTGGCCCATCTCGGTGTTCGAGGTGTGTCGGATGCTCAGGCGTGGCAGGTACCCACTGCGAATCGCCTGATTGGTCACCGAGAAGGCGCCGGAGATGACCGCCTGTGAGGCGATCACCGTGGCCACCATGGCGAGCAGCACCATGGGCAGCTGAGCCCAGTTGGGCAGGAGCAGAAAGAACGGGTTGGTCACCGCCGCCGGTGACTGCAGGAGGAGCGAGCCCTGCCCCATGTAGTTGAGCACCAGGGCCGGGAACACCACCCAGAACCAAGCGCGGGTAATAGCGCGGCGGCCGAAGTGGCCCATGTCGGCGTACAGCGCCTCAGTGCCCGTGATGGTCAGCACGATCGACCCGAGGGCAATGAAGGAGATCGTGGGGTTCTCCACCAGGAAGGTGACGGCGTACACGGGTGACATGGAGCGAAGGATCGTGGTGTCTTGGGCCACCTGGTGGAGTCCCGCCACTCCGATCACGGTGAACCAGAGCACCATCACCGGGCCAAATACCTTGCCGATCACCGCTGTGCCAAAGCGCTGCGCTGCGAAGAGGCCCGTGAGGATGGCCAGGGCGATGGGCACGACCAGGTCGGCGGTGCCGGGCACTGCCACCTCCAGACCTTCGACGGCCGAGAGCACCGAGATCGCCGGGGTGATCATGCCGTCGCCGAAGAAGAGGGCGACCCCGAACAGGCCCGCGGCGACGAGGGCAGGCTTCACCCAGGGCCGTCGGATCGAGAGCCTCTTCACCAGGGCAATGAGGGCCATGACCCCGCCTTCGCCCTCATTGTCGGCGCGCATGATCAGCATCACGAACTCGACAGAGACGATCACAACGAGCGTCCAGAAGATCAGCGAAATAATGCCGTAAACGTGTTCGGGGGTCGGCGTGATCATCGCGCCGTCCGACTGGAAGAGCGTCTGCAGCGCGTAGAGGCCGCTGGTGCCGATGTCGCCAAACACCACGCCGAGAGCGCCCAGCATCAGCAGGCGCCGGCGGGGGCTCGGGGCGTCGCGTGGCAGACGGGCGGTGGTCGACGCGTCGGTTGTCACCTTCGAACGGTACTGGGTCGTGGGCGGTCACGGCGCCGTCCCTCGGGAATGGCGTCGATAGGGTGCGGTCATGCCAGCGACCCTGCGTCACGTGCTGGTGCTCGGCGACTCGCTGACCTACCTCGGGCCCCAGGCCGGAACCGTGCTCACCGACCCGCGCCTGTTTCCGAACGTGATGGCGGACCGGCTCGAGGGTGAGGTCGCCGTCGACCTGCTGGCCCGGCTGGGCTGGACAGCACGCGACGCCTGGTGGGCGCTCACCAAGGACCCACGATCGTGGGGCCAGTACGTGCCGCGTGCCGACGCCCTGGTGCTCGCCGTCGGCGGCTTCGACCAACTGCCCGCAGTGATTCCGAGCTACGCGCGCGAGGGCATGGACTACCTGCGGCCCGGAGGGCTGCGCCGGTCGGTGCGCGGCGTCTATCGTCGGGCAGCGCCACCGCTGATGCGCGCGACTGACGGGAGGCTCCGCCAACTCCCGCAGGGCGCCACCGACCGCTACCTTGCGCGCTGCCTCGAGGCGGTGCGGGCACTGCGCCCCGGAATTCCTGTGGTGCTGATGGGTCCCTCTCCCTACGACTCAGCGCTCTACCCGGCACAGCGGCCCCACCCGGCCGCGGTGCGGGCCGCGCGCGCGTGGGCCTCCGAGCACGGCACCGGGTTCGTCGACCTTGACCCCCTGGTTACCCCTCACCTGCGGGCCGGGCGCAACAACCCCGACGGCCTGCACTGGGGCTGGGAGACGCACTCCGACGTGGGCCAGGCGCTGGCCGAGGAGTTGACGAGCGTGGGCTGGGGTGGGGCAGGTCTCGCCGGCGCAACCTGATGGAGGACAGTGGAAAGCCTGGTCGCACTGAGCCCCTAGGAGTGACGATGAGCCGCACGCCTGTGGCCCTGACGGTTTCGGCGCTGGTGCTGGGTCTGGCCCTGAGCGGCTGCGCGCCCTCGACATCGCTCGTTCCAGTCGGGCCGTCAGCGCAATCGTCACCGGGCACCGCGGCTGGTGCGCGTGACCTCGACGATTCCGCTGGCGAGGTCGGCCATGAGAGTCCCGCAGCGGAGGGGCCCGCGGGCGAGAGCCTCGAGGCCGCGACCGCCGCTGCACAGTTCCTGCAACCAAGGCTGGCTCCCTCGGGACTTGTGGCCCCGGGCGCCTATGGAGCCGCAGCTCGGGCCTGGAGCGCCCTGCCGGCCACCGGCGCGGCCTGGGAGCACGTCACCGCGCTGCCCTATGAGTCCGACGACGAGCGCTTCCGCGGTGATGGGTCAAACTCGGGCGCAGGCTCTGCCACCGTGAGTGGCCGGGTTCCTGCCATCGCTGCCGACGGCCCCGTCGTCTATGCCGGTGGTGCCGCGGGTGGTGTCTGGCGGTCGAGCATCGGCGGGGGTGCCTGGACATCGATCTCAGACCGGCTGCCGGCGTTGAGCACCGGTGATCTGCAGCTCAACTATCGGCGTGGTGCGGGCAATGGGTGGCTCTGGTATTCGACGGGCGACTCGGCCACCGGTCCCGGCTCGCAGTTGGGCAGCGGCGTCTACGCACTCGTGTCGCCACGGCGAAGTATCTTTGCGCCCTCAGACCGCGTCGGCGGCGTCGAGCTTGAAAGCACCGTGATCAACGCGATTCGCTTCAGCGCTGACGGGGCGAGGGTTTTCGCGGCCACCAGCCGCGGCCTCTGGAGTCACTCGGCAACCACGCGGTCGGGCGGCTGGACCCTGCTGTTCGCACAGACCCCTAGCTTTCTGCCGGCTTTTCCGACCGCCTCGCCCGCCCGTGCTGCCGGTGCCGCGTACCGAGACCCCGCGGCGACCTTCCGCAATTGGGTCAGTGATGTTGCCTTCGATCCGCTCGACAAAAACCACCTCGTGCTCGCAGCAGGGTGGCGCGGAGGCCCTCCGGTACGGGTGGACCCCGACGGCGGCATGTATGAGTCGCGCGACGGTGGGTCGACCTGGGCACGCTCGTCCCTCGGAGGCGTCTTCGCCCCCGAGGACGTGGGAAACACCAGCTTTGCCCGAGGCTCCTCCGGGGGGCCCCTCTACGCCGTGGTGCAATCGCCGCGGCTACTGAGCACCGGGGCGTCGTCCTACCTCCTGGGAGTCTTCGCCTCGGCGAGTGGCAATCCTGCCGGCCCGTGGGCGGTGATCGCCACTACGGCAACCTTGGCCCGCGCCGGTGGATCGGTGGCCTCTCCGGGACGGCAGTCGTGGTACAACCAGTTTCTGGGTGTCGATCCCGCAGACTCCCAGCACCTCTTCCTCGGGCTGGAGGAGGTGTTCGAGACCGTCGACGGTGGTCTCACCTGGAGCGTTCCGGGTCCGTACTGGAATTTCTACTTCCCCTGCTTCGACCGGGCCGTGCCGAACACGTCAAGCACGGTGGCGGGCTGCCCGATCACCTCGCACGCTGACCAGCACGCCATCGCATTTGGGTCGCGCGATGGCAGGCCGACGATCTTTGTGGGCAACGACGGGGGTGTCTATGCTCGTCCGACCCAGGGTCAGGTCGACGCCGCGGGCCACGCCACCGACTGGACACCCCTGAACGACGGCACCATCGACACGCTGCAGTACTATGCGGTGGGGGTAGGAGCGGTGAAGCCCTCGAACCGAGGCGCGCAACTGCTGGGCTGGCAGTCGGGCGTTATCGCCTCGGGAGGGCTGCAGGACAACGGCGGCTCGATCCTGCGGGTGGGCGACCCTTCGATGGCCAGCAACTTCGGCGGCGACGGTGGCGACGTGATCGTCGACCCGAACGATGGCTGTCGCCTTGCTCATGAGTACGTCTACCTGGCCATCATGCGCGCCGATCGATGCGCGACCTCGCTCGACATCACCGCACCAGCCTCCGTGGACATCAGGCCCACGGGGGAGACCGCGGCTCGGTTCATCGCCCCCTTCGCGGCCGACCCGGCCAATGTCGACTCGTGGATTGCCGGCGGGCGACAGGTGTGGACCCAGGACAGGGGCTTTGCCATCGCCTCGGGGGATGACTGGACCAGCCAGTTCAATCTCGGCGCCGATCCCGCCACCGGTGCCGACCATGTGTCGACCGCGGTAGCCATCAGTGGTCTGCGCGCCTACGCGGCATGGTGTGGCCCGTGTGACCCGGTCGGATTCTCTCGAGGCCTGGCCACCGGACTCGTGGGCAGGCCCAACTCGTGGAAGCAGTTGAACCTGCGGACGCTGCCCACTCGATACATCAGCGCGATTGCTATCGACCCGAGGAAGTCCTCACGTGCCGTGGTGGTCGTGAGCGGCTTTTCGCGGGCGTGGAATGAGGGGCCGGGAGCGGGGTTGGGCCACGTGTTCCTCACCAGCGACGCGGGCGGACGGTGGACCGACATCACGGGCAACCTCCCCGACGTGCCGGTCAACTCGGTAGCGCTGCTGGGCACCTCAATTGTCGTGGGCTCAGACTTCGGGGTCGCCGTGAGCTCCGATCGCGGAGCCAGGTGGCGCCGGCTCGGCTCGGGACTTCCCATGACAGTGGTCACCGACCTCGCACCTGGGCCTGATGGCCAGCTCTACGCGGGCACCTTCGGCCGCGGCATGTGGAGGGTTCCACTCCTGCGCTAGCCTGTGCCCATGCGAGTGCGACGGCTCCTGAGCGGGTCTCGTCGGTAGCACCATCCGGCGCGGCGACCCCTTGCCTCGGCGAGGGGTTCTCCCATTTTCGGGGCGGCAGCCACCAGTGAGGACACGGAGAGCATGAGCCAGACAGACCACGATGGGCAGCACGAGCAGGAAACCGAGCGCTACGACACCGACGTGATTCAAGATCGCTGGCTGCCGGTGTGGGACGAGCTCCAGCCCTTCCGATCAGGCCGTGCCGACGACGCGCGCCCCCGCAAGTACGTGCTCGACATGTTCCCGTACCCCTCGGGCGACCTCCACATGGGCCACGCTGAGGCGTACGCCCTCGGCGACGTCATCGCGAGGTACTGGGTCCAGCGCGGTTTCAACGTGATGCACCCCATCGGCTGGGACGCCTTCGGGCTTCCGGCCGAGAATGCCGCCATCAAGCGCGGCGCCGACCCCCGCGCCTGGACCTACGAGAACATCGCCCAGCAGCGCGCCTCGATGAGGCGCTACGCCTGCTCGTTCGACTGGGATCGCGTGCTCAACACCTGCGACCCCCAGTACTACCACTGGAACCAGTGGATCTTCCTGCAGATGTTCGAGCGAGGACTCGCCTACCGCAAGGCATCGAACGTGAACTGGTGCCCGTCGTGCCAAACGGTGCTGGCCAACGAGCAGGTGGTCGAGGGCCGGTGCGAGCGCTGCGACACCCTGGTGACCAAGAAGAAGCTGACCCAGTGGTACTTCAAGATCACCGACTACGCCGACCGGCTGCTCGACGACATGAAGCAGCTCGAGGGCGCGTGGCCCGAGAAGGT
>CALQEM020000107.1:0-11053 GCA_943329595.2 Bifidobacterium breve | reverse complement strand
CTGGGGGCTGGAAGGCGGTGGTTCCCTCCACGGCACGTCCTTACACGCAGTCGGCGTCTGCCGAGGCACGCAAGGCTGCCACCGCATTGACTGCGGGGGGAGTCGCTTGGCCTGACGGGCTACTTTCCAGCATCAACGGGATGGAGCAGAACTTCCTCAGCATGATCGTTCCGCTCGAGGCGATGGTCAATGCCCCCACGGGTGCCGCCATGGAAGCGCCATGGAGCAAGGTGGCACTCAATCCTCGGATCGCGGAGCAGCAGGCTCGCATCGACCTCGGACTCCCCGCAGCCGACGCGGCTAACGACGGGTGCCCCCCTGTTCCGAGATCGAAGCCGAAGCCGGTCGCCCTGCCCAAGCCCAAGCCAACCTCAGATGCCGACATCTCTGGAGGGTCTGGTCAATCGGAAAGGAGCTACGGGGAATGGCTCTGCGGAGCGGATGCGGAGGGGCTCCCCGGATTCTCGGCCTACTCCCGAGACGGACGAAGTGTGGCGATGCTGCAGTGGGCGCTTAAGTCCCTGGGGGACTATCAGGGCGACATCGGGGGCAACTATGGGCCGCAGACGTTCATCGCGGTTCGGTCATTTCAGCTTGGTGTGGGCCTTGGGGGAAGCGGTGATGTGGGCCCAAACACGTGGGGTGCGATCCAAAGGCGAATCTGTTGACCAGGTAGTTGCGATCAGCGTGCGCACCGGCCTCATCGCCGACGCAGTCGTTTCGCACTGCGGGTAGGTTCACAGCATGTCGAGGGTCCGGATGTTCGGTGTTGTCGCGGCGTCGGCGACCGTCGCGACCCTCGGTCTTGCGCCAACATCGTCCGCCCTTGCCCCGAGCCAAGTCGCGGCCCCGGTCGTCGGCGCCGTCGCTCGGGCGAGCGCTATCTCGGCGCCGCGCTGGTATCCACTCTGGAATTCCGACAACCATCGCGGCGGATCGCGACAGTGGCCGACCTCGTGGCCCCGGCCCGAACAGGTGGCTCCCACGGCCGTCGGGCCACTAACCGGACGCATCATCGTGATCGACCCCGGACACAATCGCGGCAACTTCACCCACGCGCGTGAAATCAACCGTCACTACTGGGTGGGGCTCAACAAGATCTGCAACACCACCGGCACCGAGACTCGCAGCGGCTACCTCGAGGCGACGTACACCTTCGACGTGGCCCACCGACTCGCCCGCAGGCTCGCGGCGGCCGGCGCGACCGTGGTGCTCACCCGCGACGACAACAGCGTCGACACGTTTGGTCCGTGCATCCAGGCGCGCGGGCTGCTCGGTGGTCAGGTGGGTGCTGACATCACGGTGTCGATTCATGCCGACGGCGGGCCCTCCGGTGGGAGGGGAGCCTTCGTGTACACGCCGGCGCGACTGCCGGGCTACACCTCGCAGGCCAAGGCCGATGAGTCACGTCGGCTGGCCCGTCGAATCATGGTGGGCCTGGCCGAGCAGGGGCTTCAAGGCTCGAACTACCTGCGCCCCACTGTGTCTTCCAATCATGACCAGGGCACCCTCAACTCGTCGTCGATCCCGGCCGTCATCGTGGAAACGCTGAATATGGCCAACCACGACGACGCGGCCATCGCGACCTCGAAGTCGGGGCGAGCCCGGGTGGCGCTCGGTCTGTTTGAGGGCATCAGAGCTTTCTTTGTCGCGCCGAGGTAGCGACGGCACACTGCAACCTGTGCCAGACCTGATCCTCTGAAATTCAGAAATTCAGAAGCTTTAGAAGTACGCGGTGCGTCTGAGGCGTCGTGTGGCTATGGGTAGAGAGCACCCGCGCGACGGGTCACGCTAGCGTCGCGAGCGCCTGCGCAATCGTGAGGTGAGGTAGAAGATGCTGGTCGGCGAAACCTTTGTCAGAAGACACCACCGCGGAGGCCCCAACTCGCTCGGCAGCGGCGATGAGAATCGCATCGAAGCTTCCGAGTGGCATCTGGTGCTCCCACAGCCCCAAGCCCCGCTCGATGTCGTCCTGACTCGTGGTGATGAGCGGTGACAGCATCGTCGCGAAGTCGAGTGCCTGACTTGCTGCGTCGGCTCGGGTAGTCCTCCGGCTGCGCACATGCGCGAACTCCTGAATGACTTCGGGAGTGGTCGACGCTCGAATACGTCCCTCGGCCACGCCACGCAAGAAATCACGAGCACCACCCCGGAGGTCGTGCTCACCTCCGACAGCGTAGGCAAGAACGGTCGTATCGATGATGAGCATGGTCATAGTCCACGAATTGCGTCGAGCTCGGCGCGAAGCTCCTCGGGCGTTCCGAAGTTGGTTGGCTCGGCCGCCATGATGCGCTGGAATGCCGCCATGCGCTCATTGGCTGGAGCGGGCACGCTGGCGTCGATGGCGTCGCGGATCAGCGAGGCGATGGAGCGGTGTTGACTCGCTGCGACAGCGGCCAGCCGCTCGTACTGCTCGGGCTCGAGCAGCAGTTGCATGCGATGGGTCATAGCCATGAAAGCTACATTATCCTGTGTTGGTCGTGTGGTGTCTGTCCACAGGGCTTCGAGGTCTACCCTGAGCGCATGACAGCAGCGTGGCACGGGTTCGCCGACATGGCGGCCGTCTCGACCAACGGTCCGCTCGTGCTCTCAGAGGGCTCGGGCACGCGCATCACTGACGTCGACGGCAACGAGTACCTCGACATCACCTCGGGCCTCTGGTTCGCCAACGTGGGGCACGGTCGCGCCGAGATCGCCGAGGCAGTGGGCCGACAGGCAGGCCGCCTCGCGCACTACTCGATGTTTGGCGACATGGTCGACGAGCCCACCGCCTCGCTCGCCGAGCGCGTGGCCGCGATTGCGCCGATGGCCGACGCCAAGGTGTTCTTCACCTCGGGTGGCTCCGACTCGGTCGACACCGCGCTGAAGATGGTGCGCCGCTACTGGCAGGTGATGAATCAGCCCACTCGTCAGGTGGTGCTCATGCGCGACCACGCCTACCACGGCATGCACTGGGCAGGCACGAAGCTGTCGGGCCTCGAGCCCAACCGTGTTGGCTGGGGCGACCTCGGCGACGAGGCGGTTCGGGTGAGTTGGAACAGCGCCGACGACCTTGCTGAAACCATCGAGCGAATCGGTGCCCATCGAATAGCCGCTTTCTTTTGCGAGCCCATCATCGGAGCGGGCGGTGTGCGCTTCGCGGGCGAGCAGTACCTCAAGGAAGCGCGCGAGGTGTGCCGCGAGCACGACGTGCTCTGGGTCAGCGACGAGGTCATTAGCGGATTTGGGCGCACCGGCGAGTGGTTCGCTTCGGGTCGATTCGGCCTCGACCCCGACCTCGTCCTCACGGCGAAGGGACTCACGAGCGGGTACGTTCCCATGGGCGCGGTTATCGCCGGGCAGCGCGTCAGCGAGCCGTTCTTTGACGGCTCGGCGGGAGTGTTCCGTCACGGCTACACCTACTCGGGTCACGCTGTCGCAGCGGCCGCGGCACACGCCAACCTCGACATCATTGAGCGCGAGGGACTCGTCGAGCGGGTGCGCGTGCTGCAGACTCCACTCGCCGAGGCGCTGGCCCCGCTGGCCGACCATGACCTCGTGAGCGAGGTGCGCGCAGGAGTGGGACTCCTCGGCGCCGTGCAGATCGACCCGTCCGTGTTGGCCGTCGACTCGGGAGTCAGCGCGCGGGTGATCGGCGCGATGCGCCGCAACGGCGTGCTCAGCCGAGCGCTGATTGACGGCTCGGTGCAGGTGTCGCCGCCCTTCGTGGTGTCTGAAGCCGAAATCTCGCACGCGGTCGACGTCATTTCGATCAGCCTCAATGAGGTCGAGGCGAACATGGCTTCTACACTCGCGTCATGACGACATTTGCTTCTCCCCGCATCCTCGTTGCGGTGGCCCTAGTCGGAACGTTCGCTCTGGCCGGGTGCGGCGCAGCCTCGTCATCGACGTCATCGACGTCCTCGCCGACTGTGCCCACGGTCAGCGTTCCGTCGGTGTCGCTGGCCCCCACTGGCTCGGCTCGAGAGGTCACGTTCACCACGGTGTTCGCGTCGAAAAACAGGCGAGTGGCCGAGGTTGGTCCCGACAACCAGATCGCTTATGGGTGGAACGACCTCGACGGCCCGACCACCTTTGAGGGACAACCGGCGACGGTGGAGTTCCAGGGCAGCATCTGGTTTGTGAACGGCTCCGGGCCCTTCAGTGGGTTCGTGACCATCACCCTCGAAGATGGCTCCTCCCTGGGCACGAACGTGGCGGGCGAGGCCTCGCTCGACCCCACGACGAAGGCCACCTCCTTCTCGGGCAGAATCACGGTCATCGGTGGCACCGGCGCTTACGTCAACTCGAGCGGCGCCGGCTCGTGGACTGGGTTGCGCGAGGGTGCCGTCGGCGATGCGGTGACGTTCGTCGGATCCATCTCGCTGACCTCGTAGGGCGTAGGTGGTCGATCGCGATCACTGACCTCGGGATCAGCTCCGTTCACCTCGACCCGGTTAGGGTGACCACGTGAGAGAGCGTGCTGGTCGCATGATTGAGGTGCTGTGCGTCGTGGGGGCGGCTCTGCTGGTGCTCGCTGCCGTGAATCCGGCCACGCTCTTCGTCAACGCGCTCCCGGTGGGCACCGACCTCACCGGGCATGTGGTGGGGATGTGGCTGATCCGTGAAAATCCAGGCGTGATGCTTCCGGGTGGCTGGACCGACACAGCGTTCATGGGCTTCCCGATCTTCACGTTCTACCCGTGGCTGCCCTCCCTGTTGGGCGTGCTGATCTCGGCCGTCACGACCCTTCCGGTCGCCGCCAAGTTGGTGACCGTGCTACCACTCGTGCTGCTGCCCGCGGCCGCGTGGGCCGGAGCGCGGCTGGCATCTCTGCCGCGCGGTGTGGCCGCTCTGATGGCGGTAGCCACCGTGCCGTTCATGTTCGACGTCACGTGTAGCCGGTGTGGCGGGTCGGTCGTCTCAACCCTCAACGGCGAGTACTCCTATGCGTGGGGCCTAGCGTTCGGGCTGGTCGCTCTTGGGCTTACCACTCGATTGCTCGCCACGGGCGCGGGCGCAGTGGCAACGGCTCTGGTGGTGTCGGCGGCGGGGCTGAGCCATCCGATCCCGGGTCTGTGGACCGCGGGAGGCGTGATTGTCCTCCTCGGATTGATGCGTCACCTCTGGCTCCCGCGCTGGCGACGCGTAGCGGTCACGGGCGCGTCGGCGTTGCTGCTCTGCCTTGTCTGGTGGCTGCCCTTCCTGGCCTACCGAGACTGGATGCCAAACCTCAACTGGGCCAAGCAGACCGATTACGTCTCCTGGCTACTGCCACTCGGCATCATCGGATCGGCGCTCGTTCTTGCCCTCGCTGTGGCCGCCGCCGTTGATGCCCGAACGCGTTCGTGGTGGGCGCCGCAGGGACTGGCCATCGTGACAGTGTCGTCGGGCGTGCTCTTCGTGGTGCTCGGCGGCGGGTTGGGCCAGTACAACGATCGCCTCTATCCACTATGGGCGCTGGGGCTCTGGCTCATGGCGGGCGCGGGTGTGTGGTCCCTGGCTCGCCGGTTGGTAGCTGCGCCGCGGCCGGGCCGCGCCACGATTGCGCGCGGGCTCATCCCGCTCGCGCTCCTCCTGGTAGTGGCCCTCTCCGTCGGCACGCGGTGGGGCTGGTGGGGCGTCAGTTCGCCCCCACAGGGTGTCGCTGATGGGGTGGGTCTGGGTGGCGTGAGCGTCACAGGGTTCGGCGCTGCTACGCGTGACTGGGGTCGCGGCGCCCTAGTGCGCGACGACGCTGCCGAACTGTCCGACGTGGCCGACGTGCTGATCAACACGGCATCGACATCAGGCTGCGGTCGCGTGGTGATGAACAGGGGCGATGGCCAGTCGCCCGTCCTTGGCGAGCCGAATCTCCACTGGCTGGCGCCCGTGCTCACCAACGGATGTCTCACGTCGACGATGACGGCGCAGATCCACGCCAGCGATTCGGTGGCGGCGATGGTGGGTCTGGAGTCGCTGGTGTCGGACGGAGCGGTGCGCGGGGTACCCCCCGAAGCTGACTTCGGCCCGAATCTCGCCGTAGGCGTTCAGTGGATGCGACAGCTCGGGGTGCGCTATCTGCTGCTGCACGGCCGCGACCAGGTAGACGCGGCCGCTTCGGTGCCGGGCCTCAAGCCCGGCGCTGTAGCGGGCTCCTGGGTGATGGCCGAGCTTGAGGGGGTCTCGCTCGTGACCGCCCCGGCGAACCTCCCGCTGGTGGTCGATCCGCCCGTTCCGAACTCGCGGTGGGAGGAGCTCACCCGCACCTTCGCGCAGACCGACGACAACGAGAAGGTGACCCTCGTGCAGGACGGTGCCACCACCTGGCCTAGGACGAGCCCTCCGGCAGTGCCTCAGGAAGTTCCCGCGAAAGCAGTTGCGGTGTCGCAGGTGCGCGCCACCGGCGATTCGGTGAGCTTCCGGGTGGACACGGTGGATCTGCCGGTGGTCGTGGCCGTGTCGGACTTCCCGGGATGGACAGTCGCGAGCGGAGCGGCTGACCTCTACCGGGGTAGCCCCAATGTGCTCGTGGTGGTGCCGCATACGAATGAGGTGACCATCAGCAGATCACGCACCGTGGTTGACTGGTTGGCCATCGTGCTCGGCGCCCTGGGCCTCGTTCTGCTGGTGGTGCTCGGGGTGAAGGGTCGAGGGCGTCGCTGACGCCTTTCGGCCGCGTCCGGCACCGATCCTCGAGGGGCGGGGAATCACGGTAACCGCGCAACCACCTGTTCACTAACCTCACATTCTGCGTTCATCTAAGGCCAACTTCGGGTCCTACTTGTCACGCTGAAGTGGGGAGATGACTTCGGCGGGCGCGCGCGTGCACTGGGTGGCCCTTCTGGGAGGGCACGCTGGGGCTTACGCCTACTCGTGGCGGCTCCTCGGTCCCAACAATCGTGAGCTGGGCCGGTCGACCTACGCGAGCCCGACGGTTGACGAGGCATACACGCATGTCGTGTCGGTCAAGTCGGTGGTCCGAACCGATTGCTTCCGGTACTCGCGCAATTCCCGCGGCGACTGGGCATGGGCGGCCGTGATCGATGATGACCGTCAATTGCGCAGCTGCCGGGAATTCCGTCGTGAGCGAGAGTGCGTCTACAACGCCGGCGTGTTCTTAGAGCGTTTGCTCGCCACCGACATCCAGCCCCCCCAGCCGGATGCGCGGCTGGTGGCGGTGCGTGCCTCGGTGTTCCTCGGCGAAGAGCCGGCAGTGTCCCTGTGACCGTCATCGATTCCCGTCCGCCAGAGATGTCGGCTCCCGACCCCCGCGAGCTGGACACCAGCCACGATCGGGCCGACACGGTCTTCCGTGGCATCATCCGGGCCAGCGGTCTTGTGGTCTTGCTGATCATGGGCCTGGTGGGACTCTTCCTCACCTTCCGCGCGCTGCAGGCCATCTCGTCCGCGGGTTTCTCCTTCCTCACCACCCAGTCGTGGGAGCCCGATGCTGGCCGGTTCGGCATCGCGGCCGTCCTCGTTGGAACGATCCTCATCGCACTGGTCGCGGTCGCGATCGCATTACCTCTGGCCGTCGGCTCCGCGCTCTACATCAGCGAGTACGCCCCCGCCCGGCTCACGCGGACCCTCATCA
The DNA here is from genome assembly GCA_943329595.2 of Bifidobacterium breve. Classification (GTDB taxonomy): domain Bacteria; phylum Actinomycetota; class Actinomycetes; order S36-B12; family CAIYMF01; genus CAIYMF01. Next base: position 3,498 of record CALQEM020000107.1, on the reverse strand, counting down.
GCGCCGTTGACCTGATGGCCGCCGTGCCGAGTGTGGTGTACGGCCTCTGGGGCTTCTTCCTGTTGCAGAACCAAGTGGTCCCGATCTCGCGCTGGATCTCCACCTGGTTCGTCTGGATCCCCTTCTTCGGTGTCGATGGGGTCGATCCCGAAGATCCGCTGTCGCCTAACACGGTGTACACCTCATCAACATTCATCGCGGGGATCGTGGTCGCCTTCATGATCGCGCCGAGCATCTGCTCGGTGACCCGCGAGGTGTTCTCGCAAGCGCCCATCGGTGAGCGCGAGGGTGCCTACGCCCTCGGGGGCACCAAGTGGGGCATGATCCGCAGTGTCGTCCTGCCCTACGGCAAGGGTGGAATGATCGGCGGCACCATGCTGGGGCTCGGCCGGGCGCTTGGCGAGACCATCGCGGTCTTCTTGATCATCTCGCCGATCTTCGTTATTCAGCCGAACATCCTCCAGAACGGCGGCAGCTCGGTGAGCTCGCTGATTGCCCTGCGGTACGGAGAGGCCACCCAGTTTGGGACCTCGGCCCTCATGGCTGCCGGACTCGCCCTATTCATCATGACGCTCATCATCAACTTTGCCGCATCGTCGATTGTGGCCCGGAGTAGATCAGGTGCAGCGAGTGACGCCTGACGTGACTGATTGGACAACCATGCTGGATACAACTCAGGCCTCAATCTTGCTCGAGCCAGCCTTGCCTCGAGTAGCACGCACCTCGGTCGATGCCGATGCAGCGGTGCATTTGCCACCTGCTTCGCGGCGGTCCATCAGGGGCATCCCGCCTACCGACGTGCTCTCGGTGGTGGGTTCGGCATCGGCAGGATTTGCCCTCACGTGGCTAGCTTTCGCGTGGGTGCTTCCCTGGACGATGGGAGTCGGCTTCCTCGTGGTGTGGTACGCCCTCTTTGTCGTTGTCTATGCGGTCAGCGTGCGGCTCGCCTACGACGGTCCGATGGTGCGCGACAAGGTGGCGGCCGTTGCCATGCACACCTTCGCCTTCCTCATGCTGGCCGCTCTCGTGGTCGTGATCGTGTACACGCTGTTCCGAGGATGGCGAGCGCTGCCCAATGTTGGGTTCTTCACCAATGACATGGCCAATGCGGGTCCGCTCGACCCCCTCGAAGCGGGCGGAATCATTCACGGCATCGTCGGCACCCTCATCATGATCTTTATCGCGCTGGCGGTGACGATTCCTCTGGGTATCACGTGCGCGGTCTTCCTCAGCGAGATGCCCGGTCGATTTAGCCTATTTGTGCGGACGATCACGGAAGCCATGACAGCACTCCCTTCGATTGTTGCCGGGCTGTTCATCTATGCGACGCTCATTCTCACTCTGGGCTTGGGCAAGTCAGGGTTTGCTGCTGCCATGGCCATTAGCGTGATGATGCTCCCCATCATCATCCGAGCATCTGACGTCGTGCTGCGTCTGGTGCCCGGCACGCTCAAAGAGGCTTCGTATGCGCTTGGCTCCGGCCAGTGGCGCACCGTGTGGAATGTGGTGCTGCCCACGGCTAAGTCCGGTCTCACCACCGCAGTGATTCTCGGCACCGCCCGCGGCATCGGGGAGACGTCACCGGTGCTGCTCACCGCCGGATTCACGGCAGCCCTCAACACCAATCCGTTCAGCGGACCGATGATCAGCCTGCCGCTGGCCACCTTCGAGTTTGTGAAGTCGCCGCAGGAGAACTTCATCATCCGCGGCTTCGGTACTGCTGCTGTGCTCCTCGTGCTCGTCCTTCTCCTCTTCATCGTCGCGCGGACTATCGGAGGTCGCGGCCCGGGCAATCTGTCGCGACGCCAATTGCGTAAGCGGGCCAAGAACTCGATGAATGACATTCAGCGGTTTGAGGCCCGGGTTGCGCTAGCGGCTGCGCCGCGCATTCAGGGGGCGGTGCTCCCGCAAAGCCTGATTGATGCCTCGGAGCCTGTACACCGCGAGCGCGGGGAGGCCAGCTCATGAGGACGCTGCGTATGCTTGCCGCTGGCCTGGTGTCGCTCGGCGTCGTCGCGTTCGTTCCGACGGCTTCCCACGCTGCCACCTACTTCCCTGTGTCGGGGGCCGGCTCGACCTGGAGCCAGAACGCGATCGACCAGTGGCGCCGCGACGTTAACGCCAACGGCATCCAGGTGAACTACGCGGGCACCGGCTCTTCGGATGGACGAAACCAGTTCCGTAACGGCACTGTCGACTTCGCCATCAGCGAGATTCCCTACGGAATCAGCCAGGGCGGCAACCCCGACCCGCTGCCCTCGCGCGGCTTCGCCTATATGCCGATCGTGGCCGGTGGCACGTCCTTCATGTACAACCTGACGATCGGGGCCAACAGGGTCACGAATCTGCGCCTGTCGGGCCCGACCCTCGCCAAGATGTTCACCGGGAATATCACCTACTGGGACGACCCCGCAATCAAGGCCGACAACCCCGGCCTCACCATGCCGCACCGCAAGGTCGTGCCCGTGGTTCGTTCGGACGGCTCTGGCACCACGGCGCAGTTCACTACCTGGATGGCCAGCCAAAACCGGTCGCTGTGGGACGCCTACTGCACCAAGGCGGGCATCCCGTCGTCCGCAGGGTGCGGCACACTCTCGCAGTACCCGGTGGTAGCAGGGAGCGGCTTCACAGCCCAGTCGGGCTCGCTCGGAGTGTCGGGCTACGTCAGCCAGGTCTCCAACATTGGCACCATCAACTACGTCGAGTACTCGTATGCACTTAATTCCGGCTTCCCGGTGATCAAGGTGCTCAACAAGGCGGGTTACTACGTTGAGCCCACGGCTCCCTCGGTGGCCGTGGCTCTGCAGAAGGCGTCGGTGCGGACCAACGTGCCTGCAACTGACCCGAACTACCTCACCAGTGACTTGTCGGGCGTGTATGTGAACTCGGACCCGCGGTCGTACCCGCTCTCGAGTTACTCGTACGGCATCGTTCCTACTGACACGTCCAGCAACTTCTCAACTGACAAGGGGCGCAGCCTCAGCGCCTTTGCCAACTACTTCCTCTGCGAGGGACAGCGCAAGGCGCCGCTCCTCGGATACTCTCCGCTACCGCTGAACCTTGTGGTGGCTGGCCTCAATCAGGTCCGGCGCATCCCAGGAGCCGAGACCGCCAACACTGATGTGAAGGCCGTTCTCTCCAAGTGCAACAACCCGACCTTCAGCTCCACCGGCGAAAACCTCTTGGCCAAAACCGCACCGCAGCCCCAGGCGTGTGACAAGTCGGGAGGCATCACGCAGTGCCCGAACGGCACCGGTGGTGCGTCGCAGACGCCCACGCGGGTGAAGGACAGCGGCACGACTGGTGGTGACACGACTGGTGGCGGCAACACGGGCGGTGGCAACACGGGTGGCGGCAACACGGGCGGTGGCAACACCGGCGGCGGCAACACCGGTGGCGGCAACACGGGTGGCGGCAACACGGGTGGCGGCAACACGGGTGGCGGCAACACGGGTGGCGGCAACACGGGTGGCGGCAACACGGGTGGCGGCAACACGG
>CALQEM020000106.1:0-11158 GCA_943329595.2 Bifidobacterium breve | reverse complement strand
GCTCGAGTGCTACTGCCGATCGTGCAACCCGAGCGCTCGCTGCACTGGGCGTGGTTCTCCGCGCAGAACGTGCTGCTTCCCGCGGGAATGGGAATTCCAGAGCCGGTGGGCGAGGTCGTGGCACGCGACGCCGAGGGGCTGCTCGCGCTTGAGCCGGCCATACTGCTGATCCCCGCACTCGCGGTCGACCAGGGCGGCGCGCGGCTGGGCCAGGGAGGCGGCTACTTCGACACTCTGCTGAGTCGACTTCCCCCCGCGACCGATGGTGGCCCGCTCATCGTTGCGCTCGTTGGTGTCGACGAGTGCCTCGCCCTCGGCGCTATTCCGACCGAACCGCACGACCGTGAGGTCGATCGCTGGGTCTGCGGGTAGGCCTGCGGCCGGTTTCAGGAGAGCAGTGCATACCCCGCCGTGGCCGCTGCCACACCGAGCACGAGCGAGCCCGTCGCGTAGGCAACCCCGCGGACCCCACCCCCGCCCTGGCGCCCTAGATCGAGCACCTGCGCCGAGAATCCGCTGAAGGTCGTGAGCGCCCCGCAGAAGCCGGTGCCCACGAGCGCCACCCACCACGTCGAGATACCGCCCGCAACCGCGAGGCCGAGCACGGCTCCGAGGATCAGCGACCCCACCACGTTCACCACGAGGGTGCCCCAGGGCACGACCGGACCCAGCAGGCGAGCGGCACCGCGCTCGACCAGGAAACGTAGCGGGGCACCGAGTCCGGCGCCCACCGCCACAGCAATGACCACACTCAGGGTCATGACTCGTCCAGCACGGACATGGTTGGTGCCGACGTGGCCCCCACGATCCGGTGTGCCAGAGCTGAACCCAGAGCCACCGCGAGCACGCAGCAGAGCACCGACCCCACCGCGTAGGCCAGCGCCAGTGTGGTCGAGGTAGCCAGCAACTCGCGAACCTGAGACGAGACGGCCGAGAAGGTGGTGAACCCGCCCAGAACCCCGGTGACGAGGAAGGGGCGCGCCCAGCGGCCAGCACGGGTCGATGGGCTCTCGCCGAAGCGCGCTAGCAGCAGCACGAGCAGGAACCCCAGCAGCAGCGAGCCGCTGATGTTGACGGCGAAAGTCGCCCACGGCCATGACATGACGTCGGCCCGCGGGATCGCGGTGTCGAGGCTGAGGCGGCCAAGGGCGCCCAGCATGCCGCCCGCCGACACCACGAGGGCGAGGGGTGCCACCTCACGACCGCCGGGGTGCGGGGCCACCGATCAGGCGTCCCGCTTCTGGAGCATCGCGAACGACACGACCATCAGTGCCACCACCCAGGCGAGGTACACGAGGCCCCCCTGCATCATCGTCTCGCCCCCGTCGAGAAATCGACTGCCCGCCGTGAGCGGCAGGTAGTTGGGAAGCCACGGCAGCTGCCAGGAGAGGCCCGCCGCCGCGAGAGGCTCAACCACCACGCTGAGCAGCAGCGGGATGACAACTCCCAGCACGAGGTTGTGCGTGAGCAGCGTGATGGCGAAGGCCAGCAGACAGTAGCCCAGCAGGTAGGCGCAACCGCGCACCAGTTGCAGCCAGAGGTCGGAGTTCAGCCCCTCGAATGAGCCTCCCAACACCGTCACCGTGAGACTCGTCACCACGATGGACCCGAGGAAGAGCGCAACCACCGAGGCCGCAACCATGAGCGCCTTGGCCACGAACACCACCCACCGGCGGGGGAACTCGCTCAGGGTGAGTCGGATGACCCCGTATCGGTACTCGTGGCCGAACGACTGAGCGGCGATGGTGGTGAGGAAGATCGCCGCCAGGGGGTTGGTGCCCGCGCCCATCACCATGCCGAGCGGAATCATCGGCACCCCCTCAGCACTGTCGCCGGGTCCGACGGCGCCGCTCATGACCTTGAACAGCAGGTAGGCAACCGCCGCGGAGGCCAGCAGATAGAGCACCGCAAGCACGGCGGTGGAACGGATCGAGGTGATGCGTCGCCATTCGTAGAGCAGGGCCGCGCTCATCGGGCACCTCCATCGGCGGGCATGGCCTGACCGCCCACCGCGAAGTCCTGCGCGTCGCTGGTGAGCTCGAGGAAGGCCTCCTCGAGGCTGGCCCGGCGACTCACGAGCTCACGCACGACAACCCCGCTGGCGAAGGCGAGGTCTCCGATGCGGTCGGTGTCGGCACCGACGACCGCGAGCCCATCGCCGCCCTCGGGGGTGGACGTGAGTCCGACCGACCTGAGCGCGGCCGCGAGTGCGGGGGTGTCGCTGCAGCGCACCAGAACATCGTTGCGGGTGCTGCGCGCCACGAAGTCGCTCATCGACTCGTCGGCCAGCAGGCGGCCGCGAGCGATCACCACGAGGTGATCGGCCATGAGCTCCATCTCGCTGAGCAGATGGCTTGACACCAGCACGGCCCTGCCGGCCCGCGCGTAGTAGGTCAGGAAGTCACGCAGCCACTGGATTGACTGCGGGTCGAGGCCGTTGGCTGGCTCGTCGAGGATGAGCACCTCTGGCTCGGTGAGGATCGCCGTGGCGAGTCCGAGTCGCTGGCCCATGCCGAGCGAGAACCCCCCGGGCTTCTTGGTGGCTACGCCGTCGAGGCCGACAAGATCGATCACCTCATCGACTCGCTGACGCGAGACTCGAGCCTCGCTACCCAACATGCGCAGGTGGGCCCTGGTCGACCGCTTGGGGTGGAAGAACTTCGCGTCGAGGTGCGCGCCCACCACCTTCGACACGGGGCGCTGCTCGGCTAGGGGCCGCCCGTCGAAGAGAGTGCGACCCCCTCCGTGGTCGAGCCCGAGCATGAGTCGCATGGTGGTTGACTTGCCCGACCCGTTGGGGCCGAGAAATCCGGTGATGCACCCGGGCGTCACGGTGAACGACAGGTTGTCGACCGCCGTGACCGACCCGTAGCGCTTGGTGAGGCCCTGCGCTTCAACGATCATGCAGTCCATGATGCCCTGCCGGGCCCACCCGAATGGACTAAGGGCTCAATCATGGGAGACAATTGGCACTCTGAACCTTCGAGTGCCAACACCGAACCAGTGACTGAGGACTACCGTGCCGACCTACCAGTACGTGTGCACCGCCTGCGACGAGCCCCTCGAGGCCGTGCAGGCCTTCACCGACGATGCCCTCACCGACTGCCCTGCGTGTGGCACTGGTCGACTGCGCAAGGTGTACGGATCGGTAGGTGTGGTGTTCAAGGGCTCCGGCTTCTACCGCAACGACAGCCGAGCCGGTGGCGCCTCCGGCTCAGGAGGCTCCTCCGCAGGCGGCTCCTCAACCGGCAGCTCGGCTGACTCCTCCGGATCCTCTGAGTCGGGCTCCGGCTCCTCCGGTTCGGACTCCTCGGGCTCATCCAGCTCGGATTCGGGCTCGGGTTCGTCGTCGTCGTCATCAACCAGCGCCCCGGCGCCTTCGAGTCCGAGCACACCCGCTCCCGCGGCCCCCGCTCCCGCGTCCACGTAGCCCTGCCCACAGAGCCCCGGGGCCTGTGGATGAACTTCGGCCCCCTTGGGTCCGCGCGCCTACCGTAGGGCCATGACCCGTCACCTCACCCGAAATCCGCACCCAGCGTCGTCCTTCACTCTGCTCACCCTCACCCGTCAGGTGCGGCGACACCGACGCCTGCTTGCCGCCCTGGTGGCCGCGTGGGCCGCCTACGCCACCCTGTCCACGCTGAGGCCTGAGCCACCAGCACTGCGTCCGATCGCCGTAGCAGCCCACGACCTCGCCGCAGGGGCGGTCATCGGGGCCGACGACCTTCAGCTTCGACCGTGGCCAACCACGGCGGTGCCACCCGCCGCCGTGACCGAGTTGGCCGCCCTCGTCGGCCGAGTGCTCGCGGTCCCTGTCCCCGGTGAAGGACCGGTCACGCTCCCCATGGTGGTCGGCCCAGACTCCCTCGCCCTCCAGTCGCGAGCCAACGGTCGAGTGTCTGTCGCTATTCCGGTTCGACTCTCCGATGCCGGTGTCGCAGCGCTTCTCGCCACGGGCGACCTTGTCGACGTATGGGCCACGCCCGCGGCCGACCTTCCCGGTGTCATTGCCGGACCACCGGCGGCCACGCGCGTGGCGGCGGGTGCTCGCGTGGTCGCCGTCCCGCGCCCTCATGCCGGCGAGGCGCTCACCGCTGGGGGAGGTGGCCTCGTGGTGCTGTCGGTGGGCGAATCGGCCGTTCCTGCCCTGGCGTACGCGGCCGCGTCGTCGGCCATATCGGTTACCCTGCTGCCACGATCGTCGTGACACGACGCCACCCCGCCCCACCTCACTGTCGGAGGACCACCATGTTTAAGGGCTTCAAGGACTTCATCCTGCGCGGCAACGCGATCGAACTCGCTGTTGGTGTTGTCATCGGGGCCGCCTTCACCGGCCTCATCGGGGCGCTCGTCAAGGGGTTCATCGACCCGCTCATTGCGGCGATCTTCGGCAAGCCCGACCTCAACGCACTAGGCAACTTCACCATCAACAACGCCCAGTTCAGCATCGGTCTGATTCTTACGGCACTGCTCAATGTGGTGTTCGTCGGCTTCGCGCTCTACTTCTTCATCGTCGCGCCCATGAACCGGCTCAACACCCGCATCGGAGTAGCAAAGATCGACAACGAGTCCGCCGACATCACCCTGCTCCGCGAAATTCGCGACCTACTGGCCGAGCGCAGCGACCGATAGGTTGCCGGCCGATTTCGTCACCACTTCGCTAACCACCCGCTCACTAGCTCTGAGACCGCCGACGGTATCCGAGCTACTGAAGCAGAAGTGCGAGCAACGGGGCTGGCACGGCCCAGACAGGGTCGCTCAGGTCGAGAATCGACTTCGTGGCAATGACGCCGCGCCCGTACTTGCCGGTGAGAACTCGTGCCTCGCCGCGCCAAACACCGGGGGGTAAAACCCAGTGCGGCGAGCCAAAAACCGGGGGGTAAAGCCCAGTGCGGCGAGCCAAAAACCGGGGATTCGCCACGGCCCACGCGGAGATCTGGCTCAGGGTCGGCTCGACGCGTACCGACGAACTCGATCCCGAGGACGAAGGCGGTCAGCAGCAGCGCGGTAATGATGCAGACGAACTTGACGATGGCGACGAGTCCTTGGTCGTGGCCCAGCCTTCCCGGCGCACGTGATGACTGCCATGCGGGTGACCCCTCGGGCAAGCAGGTTTATGTTCGCTCACGGCATCCACTCCGCAGCGCCTCACTCGGCCCAGTCGACCGGGTGAGTTGCGCACCAGCATCGTGCGCCAACGCCGAACAGGACTATGTCAGTCGCCGTGGTGGGGCGGCCGCTCCTCGAAGTAGTGCCTGTCGTTGTCGGGCGGGTCACCCCACCCCTCGCCCGACTCGTCGGCCGTGTCGTCAGGTAGCACCGGAGGTTCGACCACCGGTTCTGGCTCGGTCACGCTCATCGACTACGCACCGGTGGCGTCGACCAGCGCGGCACCGGTGGCAGCTCGCACCTCGTCGACCGTGACCCCGGGCGCCGTCTCGCGCAGCACGAGTCCGTCGGGGGTCACATCGATCACCGCCATATCGGTGATGATGCGCTGCACCACTGCCTTGCCCGTGAGCGGGAGGTCACACTGCTCAACGATCTTGTGGGTGCCGTCTTTGGCCACGTGCTCCATCATCACGATGACGCGCTTAGCGCCGTGCACGAGGTCCATGGCGCCACCCATGCCCTTCACCATCTTGCCGGGAATCATCCAGTTGGCGAGGTCGCCGGCCACTGACACCTGCATGGCCCCCAGAATGGCGGCGTCGATGTGGCCACCGCGGATCATGCCAAAGCTGGTCGCCGAATCGAAGTAGGCGGCGCCAGGAAGAACTGTGACAGTCTCCTTGCCCGCGTTGATGAGGTCGGCGTCGACGTCGGCCTCATCGGGGTAGGGACCCGTGCCGAGGATTCCGTTCTCGCTCTGCAGTACGAGGTGCACGCCCTCGGGCAGAAAGTTGGGCACGAGCGTCGGCAGCCCGATGCCCAGGTTGACGTACTCGCCATCATTGAGCTCCAGCGCCACTCGGGCAGCCAGCTCATCGCGTGTCAGCGTCATATCAGGACTCCTTCCGCACGGTGCGTCGTTCGATTCGCTTGTCGGCAGCCTGCTCGGGCGTGAGCGCGACCACGCGCTGCACCATGACGCCGGGCACGTGGACGTTGTCGGGCGTGATCTCGCCCGGCTCAACGAGGCGCTCGACCTCGGCGATGGTGATGCGTCCGGCACACGCTGCCAGCGGGTTGAAGTTGCGCGTCGACCTGTCGAAGACCAGGTTGCCGTGACGGTCTCCCACACTGGCGCGCACGAGAGCGAAGTCGGTGACGATACCCCGCTCGAGCACGTAGTCGCGCGCGACTCCGTCGAGTTCGAACGAGCGCACCTCCTTCGGGGGAGAGGCCAGCGCGATGCCCCCGGAACCGTCGTAGCGCCACGGCATGCCGCCGTCAGCCACCTGGGTTCCGACACCAGCGGGAGTGAAGAACGCCGGAATCCCGGCGCCACCGGCGCGAAGCCGCTCGGCGAGGGTGCCCTGGGGGATCAGTTCGACCTCGAGTTCGCCCGACAGGAATTGGCGCTCGAACTCCTTGTTCTCGCCCACGTACGACGAGGTCATGCGCGCGATGCGCTTGGCCTGAAGCAGCACCCCCAGGCCCCAGTCGTCGACGCCGCAGTTGTTGCTGACGACCGAGAGATCGGTGACCCCGCGCTCGAGAAGCGCCTGAATCAGGACCGACGGAATTCCGCAGAGTCCGAACCCGCCCACCGCCAGCGTCGCGCCGTTACTCACGTCGGCAACCGCCTCGGCGGCTGAAGCCACCACCTTGTCCATGATTCCTCCTCGTGGGCACTGCTTCGCGCACCGCCAGCCCTCGAATCCTAGGGTGTAGACATGGCTCCCTCGCAGACGCGTGTCCTGCTGTTCGGCGCGACCGGGTACACCGGGCGCCTCACCGCCCTCGCGCTCGCCCGCGAGGGCCTGCGACCGGTGCTCGTCGGGCGCTCTCGCGAGAAGCTCGAGGGGGTCGTGGGAGAGGTTCTCGGGCCGAAATCGGTGGCGGGCGGAGTCGAGATCGCCGACGTGTCCGACCCCTCGTCGCTGGCAGCGGTGGTGCGACCGGGCGACGTTCTAGTGTCAACGGTGGGACCCTTCGTCTCCCTCGGCGCAGCGGCGGTCGAGGCCGCTATCGGAGCCGGCGCGCGCGCGTACATCGACTCCACCGGCGAGCCGCCGTTCATCCGCCGCATCTTCGAGGAGTGGGGGCCGCGTGCCGCCGAGGCAGGCGTACCGCTGATCACAGCCTTCGGCTACGACTACGTGCCGGGCAACCTCGCCGCAGCCATGGCGACCGCCGACGCCGTGTCCGCCGGTACCCCGCCTTCACGCATCGACGTCGGATACTTCATCAAGGGCACCATGGCGATGAGCGGCGGAACTGCTGCCAGCGCTGCCGGGGCACTCACGGCGCCGCACTTTGAGTACGCGGGGGGCCACCTCGTCACGGTGCGCGGTGGTCACGCGTGGCGCGGGTTCACCATCGACGGAACCCAGTGGGACGGCCTCTCGGTGGGAGCCACCGAACACTTCGCGGTGCCTCGCTTGAGCCACAGCATCACCGATGTGAACGCCTACCTCGGGTGGGCAGGCAAGAGCACGCGCATCGTGAGCCGCATGTCGGCCGCGACATCTATGCTGAGCCGCATTCGCGGTGCCGACCGGGCCATAGGCGCCGTCAGCGCTCGCACTGCACCCGCTCCCGGAGAGGGACCCACGGCCGAGGTGCGGGCAACGTCGCGCACCCTGGCGGTGGCCGAGGCGTTCGACGGCATCGGCCGGCGGGTGGCCAGCGCGGTGGTCGAGGGGCCGAGCCCCTACGAGCTCACGGCCGAACTGCTCGCGTGGGCGGCGGCCCAGGCCGTTGCCGGCAACCTCACCGGATCCGGCGCCCTCGGCCCCGCCGATGCCTTCGGGTTGGGCGACGACCCCATCGCCACTCGTGCCCAGCACCTCATCGACGGGTGCGCCGGGCTCGGCCTCCTCCGCGTGGGCTGACGATGCTGACGGTGCTGAGCACGCGTGGCGGCCTGGCGCTTCCTCAGATGATGACGGGGTCCGACCGCACCGCGGCCGGACCCCGTCATGATCGAGTCGTTGCTCAGCGGTCGACGATCTCCTGAACGGCCGCAGCCTCGTCGGCCTTCTGACCCTTAGGAGTAATGGCCGCAGCGACCGTGGTGTGCACGATTCCGAGCACACAGCCAGCGATGAGTGCGATCAACGTGTTGACCGCAACCCCTGTGAAGGTCATCGTGTTGGGAGTCGCAGCAAAGTTATCCAAGCCTGTGATCTGCCATACAAAGACCACGCATGCGAAAGCGCCGAATGCCGCCGGCACGAACACCAAATCATTAATGGCGATGCAGAAGAGCAGGATGAGTGCAAGAATTCCAGCTGTTAGCGAGACCCCGATGACCGTTCCACCGGTGACGCTGGGACCCACTGCCATCAGAATCGCCCCAGCCACTACACCAAAGATTGAGCCCACCAAGGTCTTGAGGAATCCGGTCTTACCCGTTCCCGCTGCAAAGTAGAAGCCCCAGGCGACGAATCCTGCGGCCACCACTGGAGCCAGTTGGGGAATGTCGCCTTTGAGGTTGGGACCAACCCAGTCGAAACAGATTTCAATCCATAGGAAGACCAGAACGGCCCCGACAATCGCTAGAGGCCACAAACCCTTCATTCGTGCGCCCATGCTGACTCCCATCTCGACGTTCGCGGATTCCCCACGTGTCAAATAAGGTATTGGCGTGTGGCCGACCCGACATCAACCGTAACTACGCCAGTTGTTGTCCCTAAAGCGGTTTTGGTCAACGCCGATTAGTGTTAACCTTCTTACTCCACTTCATGGTTTTCTGGCCCGCTCCCTGGGGAGCTTGGTTGAAGATCGAGTGCGAGTTCGTTCCACATCAGTCCCGATGAGCCCCGCGCAGGGTGCGACTGACGTCGCGATTCCAGCCGCCGCTCGGAACCACGACTTCACGAGGGTCGTCCAATAGACTGGAGTGCCTCAAGTTTCCCATTCCCTCGTCAGGCCCACCGATTGCTAGGAGAACCCATGGTCGCCGCGCGCCAGTCACGACGCCCGGTCAGGTCGTGGGCTTCCTCCACCGCCCTCGCACTGCTGCTGCCAGTGTTCGCGCTCGTCACAGCTCCGGCGGCGAACGCAGCCACGGCCGAGTGGACCTCCATCGCCACGGGGTCAAACCACACCTGTGCGATCTCGGGCGCCGGCCAGGTGTACTGCTGGGGCGACAACTCACTCGGCCAGCTCGGATCGCCGCTTCCGGGGGCACCTGCAGTAGACCCCGCGGCCACTGACGCGCCGGCCCCCGCGGTTCCCCCGCCCCCCACGCCCACCCCCACCCCCGTGGCCGCTCCTGTGGCTGGCCTTCGCATCGTCGCCGTGGCGGCGGGCGACAACCACTCCTGTGCCCTTTCGGCAGAGGGCGCGGTGCTGTGCTGGGGTATGAACGCAAACGGACAGCTTGGCAACGGTGTACTTGCCGAGCCCGGACCCACCCCGGCCTTCTCAGCCGCGCCCGTGGCCATCGTTGGCCCCTTGGCGAACCGCAAGGTCACCGCCATTGCCGCCGGCGGGAACAACACCTGCGCAGTGGCCGAAAGCGGCGAGGTGTACTGCTGGGGAGACAACTCTGCCGGCCAACTCGGCATCGGCGCGGCCGGCGCCGCGCGACCGACACCCACCCGAGTTCTCCCCAAGGGACTCCTCGTCGGGCGTACCGTGACCCAGCTGGTGGTAGGCGACCTGCACGTGTGCGCCCTCGACTCCCAGGGCCTCGCCTTCTGCTGGGGCAGCAACGCATTTGGACAGGTGGGCTCAGGGGTGCCCCACCGCGGAGGCGAGGGAGGGCAGTACCTCGTGCCCACCCCGGTGCTCACCACCCCCCTCGACGACAGCGTCCCGGCGCCGACGCCCCTCACGATCTCCTCGCTCAGCGCAGGGTCGGGCTTCACCTGCGCTATTGCTACGTCAGCGGCCAAGCCACTCCCCTCGGCCTACTGCTGGGGGCGACTTCTCAATGGGCGGCTCGGCAACGGCTATTCCGGGTCCAACAAAACTGCCTCCACGTTTACCCCCACGGCGGTTCCGAGCACGGGCGCGCTCGCGAAGCGGAGTCTGACCACGATCTCCTCAGGCGGAGCCACCACCTGCGTGCTCGACACGCAGCGCAGCGCCTACTGCTGGGGCGATGGCTCCACTGGCCAGGTCGGCAACGGCGAGGCGGCAAGCGCCGCCCCACTTCCGCCCACCGCGGTCAAGCGCTCAGGACCGTATTCAATGCTCGGCCTAGCGCAGGTCTCTGTGGGCGTTAACCACGCCTGTGGACTCAACCCGCCCGACGCGGGTGGGGCTGCATCGTGCTGGGGCGCCAACGGCTCGGGCCAGCTCGGCACGGGCACCCTCAAGGAGGGAACGCAGGGGCAACCGCGCGCCGTGCGGCTCGTGGCGGCCAGCCCGTCGCCGACCTCGTCCACCACACCCATTCCGGTCGACCCTGGAGTGCCCGTGACTCCCGTCGAGCCCGCGACGCCATCCTCGGGCGGCTCGCTCGTCACCACCCTGATCGCATTCGTGGCTGGCCTCGTGGTCGGAGCCCTGGTCACGGTGCTGGTCACTCGCCGCCGCGCGCCCTCACAACCCTGATCGCTGCGCGCACCAACGTCCCGCCCTGCGGCACCCGCTGGCAGGTTGTCCCGCCTGTAGGGAATGCTGAGAGTCCACCATCCTCCTGAGGAGCAGCAATGGGTCCCGAACTGCCGTTCTACGGGCATGTCATCGACGGCGTCGAGGTTCGATCGGTCGACGGCGCCGAGTTTGACGACATCGACCCCTTCACTCGCCAGGCCTGGGCCACCATCGCCCTCGGCAGCAAGGCCGACGCCGAGCAGGCAGTGGCGGCCGCCCGCCGCGCCTTCGACGACGGGCCATGGCCGCGCATGGGTCACGACAAGCGGCACGCGCTGCTGCACCGGCTCGCTGACCTCATGGAGCAGAGCGCCGACGAGCTCGCCATGGCCGACACCCTCGATATGGGCAAGCCCATCACCCAGTCGAAGCACGACGTGTCGCGCAGTATCTGGAACTTCCGCTTCTTTGCCGATCACGCCCGCATGCGCACCTCCGACAT
>CALQEM020000105.1:0-11234 GCA_943329595.2 Bifidobacterium breve | reverse complement strand
GGAGGGGTACGCGGTGCTCATGACACACCACCCGATCGCGACATGATGTCGGCGCGGGGGTCTTGCGCGCCCATTGCCGCGCGATAGGCCTCGAGGGCCTCGCGTGCCTCAGGCGTGAGCACCTGCGGCACGGTGATCTGCACAGTAACAAGAAGGTCGCCACGCGTGGCGTCCTTGCGCGTGACCCCCCTACCCTTCACGCGGAAGGTGCGGCCGTTCTGGGTTCCGGGCGGCATCTTCAGCGTGACCGGGGTAGCCCCCAGAATGGGCACCTTTACCTCGGCGCCGAGCGCGGCCTCCTCGAACGTGATGGGCAGCGTCAGCGTGAGGTTGTCGCCCGAGCGCCCGAAGAGCGCGTGAGGCGTGACGTGCACGGTGATGTAGAGGTCGCCCGTGGGGCCACCGTTCTCACCCGGCGAGCCCTTGCCCTTGAGACGAATACGGCTGGCGTCTTTGACCCCGGCCGGAATGCGCGCCTGCACGGTGCGGCTCGACCGCGCCCGACCGCTGCCCAGGCACTCTCCGCACGGATCGTCGACCACCATGCCCCGGCCGCGACAGCCTCGGCACGGCTCGGCAAAGGCGAAGCCTCCAGCATTGCGCGACTCAGATCCGGTGCCTTGGCACGTGGGGCACATGCGCGGCACCGTTCCGGCCCGAGCACCCGTGCCACGGCAAGCGTCGCATGGACCCTCGCCCGACAGCCGCAGTGGCAACGTGACGCCGTCGAGCGCCTCGTCGAACGACAGCGTGACCTCGCTCTCGGCATCGGCGCCCCGACGCGGCTGGCGCTGCTGGCGCCCGCCGCGGTTGAACAGTCCGCCGAAGACATCGCCCATGCCGCCGGCGCCGCCCCCCTGCCCCGAGTTCATGCGGCCGAGCAGGTCGTCAATGTTGAACGAGGAATCGCCCCCGCGCGCGCCTCCGCCGCCACCGGCACTGCCGGGGAAGCGGAAGCCGCCCGAGCCGAACAGCGACCTGGCCTCGTCGTATTCGCGCCGCTTGGTGTCGCTCGAGAGAACCTCGTAAGCCTCGCCGACCTCCTTGAACTTCGCCTCGGCCGAGGCGTTGTCGGCGTTGGCGTCGGGGTGAAACTTCTTGGCAAGGGTGCGGTACGACTTCTTGATCTCGTCGGCGGTGGCATCCTTCGAGACTCCGAGGACCTTGTAGTAGTCCTTCTCGATCCAGTCCTTGGTGCTCATCGACTGCCCCTCCTTCCGAAAATCGTCGTGATCATGCAGTGGCGGGCCGGTCGGCCACAGCGACTCGCGCCGGGCGCACGATGCGCTCACCGAACCGGTAGCCGGGCTGGTACACCGCGGTGACCACGGTGACCGTGGGCCCATCGCCAGCCTCGTCGGCGCTGTGGGTGAGTGCCTCGTGCTGGGTGGGGTCGAACTCCTCGCCCTCGGCTCCGTAGGTCTCGAGCCCGAGCTTGGCGATGGTGGCCTCGAGAGTCTCGCCCACACTGCGGAAGGCGCCCTCGAGTTCGCCATGCTCGCGGGCACGGCCGATGTCGTCGAGAATCGGAAGCAGGGCAGCCAGTGCCTTCGCGGTGGCCATCTCACCCACCAGCTCGCGGTCGCGGTCGACCCGCTTGCGGTAGTTGGCGTATTCGGCGTGAACGCGCTGCAGGTCGGCGGTGAGCTCGGCCACCGCGGCCTCCACCGCGATGACGTCGGCCTCGACCGTGTCTGCCTCGGCGCTCTCCTCGACGAATGGGTCGAGCGGCCCCTCGCCGGCAGGCGCGGCCCCCTGGGGGGCTCGCACCTGGCCGGTCGTGGGGTCGATGCGCCGCTTGTCGTTCACCGTGAAGCCCGCGGGCTCGGCCGGGTCGACGTGCGGCGTGCTCACTTGTCCTCGCCCTCCTCGACGATCTCGGCGTCGACGACGTCGTTGTCGTCGTCGGCCGACTCGCTCGACGAGCCCGCGCCCGAGTCGGACCCTCCGGCCTCGGGGGCAGCGTTGGCGTACATCGCGGCACCGAGCGCTTGGCTGGCCTGCGCCACCTTCTCCATCGAGGTCTTGATGGCCTCGACGTCGGTGCCCTCGAGAGCCTTCTTCAACTCCGCGAGCGGCTCGGTGACGTTGGCCTTGCCGTCGGCAGGGATCTGCTCCTCGTTCTCGGCCAGGAATTTGTCGGTCTGGTAGACCAGCCCCTCGGCGCCATTGCGAATGTCGGCCTCCTCCTTGCGGCGGCGGTCCTCCTCGGCGTGACCCTCGGCGTCCTTCATCATGCGGTCGATCTCGTCCTTGCTCAGCCCGGAGCCGCCGGTGATGGTCATCGACTGCTCCTTCTTGGTGGCGAGGTCCTTGGCGCTCACGTGCACGAGGCCGTTGGCGTCGATGTCGAAGGTGACCTCGACCTGCGGCACGCCGCGAGGTGCGGGCGGCAGGCCCGTGAGCTCGAAGGTGCCGAGCTTCTTGTTGAAGGCCGCCATCTCGCGCTCACCCTGGTACACCTGAATGAGCACCGACGGCTGGTTGTCGTCGGCCGTGGTGAAGATCTCCGACCGCTTGGTGGGAATCGTGGTGTTGCGCTCGATGAGGCGCGTCATGACGCCGCCCTTGGTCTCGATGCCCAGACTCAGCGGTGTGACGTCGAGGAGCAGAACGTCCTTGACCTCTCCCTTGAGCACGCCGGCCTGCAGGGCTGCGCCCACCGCCACGACCTCGTCGGGGTTGACGCCCTTGTTGGGCTCGCGGCCGCCGGACAGGCTCTTGACCAGCTCGGACACCTGCGGCATGCGGGTGGACCCACCCACGAGCACGACGTGGTCGATGTCCTTCACGTTGACGCCGGCGTCCTTGATGACCTGCTCGAACGGGGTCTTGCAGCGGGCGAGAAGGTCGGCGGTCATCTGGTCGA
This sequence comes from Bifidobacterium breve, assembly GCA_943329595.2. Taxonomy (GTDB): domain Bacteria; phylum Actinomycetota; class Actinomycetes; order S36-B12; family CAIYMF01; genus CAIYMF01. The sequence continues at coordinate 8,365 of CALQEM020000105.1, read as the reverse complement.
ACTGCGCCCGCGTGACGGTCTCGTCGAGGTGCAGCGGACCCTCGGCCGACGCCGTGACGTAGGGGAGGTTGATGGTGGCCGACATCGAACTCGACAGCTCGATCTTGGCCTTCTCCGAAGCCTCCTGAAGACGTTGAAGCGCCATCTTGTCCTTGCTGAGGTCGATGCCGTGCGCGTTCTTGAACTGGCTCACGAGGTGGTCGATGATGCGCTGATCCCAGTCGTCGCCACCGAGGTGATTGTCGCCGCTGGTGGCCTTGACCTCAACCACGCCGTCGCCGATCTCGAGCAGCGAAACATCGAACGTGCCGCCACCGAGGTCAAACACGAGGATGGTCTGCTCGGTGTCGCCCTTGTCGAGGCCGTACGCAAGAGCTGCGGCGGTGGGCTCGTTGATAATGCGCAGCACGTTGAGGCCCGCGATTTCGCCGGCCTCCTTGGTGGCCTGGCGCTGGGCGTCGTTGAAGTAGGCGGGCACGGTGATCACAGCGTCGGTGATGGTTTCGCCGAGGTAGGCCTCAGCGTCGCGCTTGAGCTTGCCGAGCGTGCGGGCGCTGATCTCCTGCGGCGTGTACTTCTTGCCGTCGATGTCGTCGGTGGTCCAGTCGGTGCCGATGTGGCGCTTGACGGACCTAATCGTGCGGTCGGGGTTGGTGACGCCCTGACGCTTGGCCACCTCGCCGACGAGCACCTCGCCGTTCTTGGCGAAGGCCACGACGCTGGGGGTGGTGCGGGCGCCTTCGGAGTTGGTAATGACCGTGGGGTCGCCGCCCTCGAGGACGGAAACGACGGAGTTGGTGGTGCCGAGGTCGATGCCGACTGCTCGTGACATGGCGGGTTCTCCTTCGTGAGGGGTGTGGTGCGGGTGCTTGGTTCCTAGTCTGAGCGTCTCCCCCTCACCCTTGACTGTCAAGTTGAGATGAGGAAAGTTGAGCCGATCAGGCTGAGGTCTTGTTATGACAAGTATCTCGCTGGCTGAGTTATTCCCTCGTCAGCCAACAAGTCTGTGAGGCCGCCCACTGCGCGATTCCAGAGCCGATCCCACCCCACCACCGAGGCCGCGGCCGGATAGCATCACTGCAGCGGAGCCGGAGTCCGCTCACGACCTCGAGGAGAGCACGTTGGAGCCCTATCTGTTGGTCCGGCTGGTGCTCGGACTCCTCATCACGGTCGTGTGCCTCACCCTTGCCGCGCGCCGCGCCCTGTGGCTCAAAAAGATCATCATGAGCGGACAGCCCGCCGAGGGTCGCATTGAGAGCCCCCTCGTGGTGGCTGAGGCCGAGGCCGTTGAGGTGCTCGGCCAGAAGAAGCTGCTGCAGTGGGTGGTACCCGGCACGGCGCACGTGTTCGCCTTCTGGGGCTTCCTCGTGCTGGGCCTCACCATTCTCGAGGCCTACGGCGCCCTTTTCATCGACGATTTCGCCATTCCGATCATCGGCCGCTGGGCCGTTGTTGGCTTCTTCGAAGACCTCTTTGGCGTGCTGGTGCTGGTGGGCATCGTGATGTTCGCCGTCATCCGACTGCGAAACAAGCCGGCCACCAAGGGCCGCGACTCGCGCTTCTTCGGCTCGCACCTCGGAGCCGCGTGGCTCGTGCTCTTCATGATTTTCAACGTGGTGTGGACACTATTTCTCTACCGCGGCGCTCAGTACGCGGTGTGGCAGAACGGTGGCGCCGAGGAGTTCCCCTTCACCAACGGCGGCGCCTTCGTTTCGGAGTGGGTGGGCAACCTGCTGGTGCCGCTGGGTCTGGAAGCGAACCAGTGGCTGGCCACCATCGGCATCCTGCTGCAGATCGGCGTGGTGCTGGTGTTCCTCATCATCGTGCTCAACAGCAAGCACCTGCACATCGGACTCGCGCCACTCAACGTGGCCAACTCGCGTCGACCCAACGCGCTCGGACCGCTACTGCCCATGTACTCGGGCACCGAGAAGATCGACTTTGAAGACCCCGATGAAGACGCAATCTTCGGCCGCGGTCGCATTGAGGACTTCACCTGGAAGGGCAACCTCGACTTCGCCAGCTGCACAGAATGCGGCCGCTGCCAGTCGCAGTGCCCGGCCTGGAACACGGGCAAGCCGCTGTCTCCCAAGCTCATGATCATGAACATGCGCGACCACCTGTGGGCCAAGGCGCCGTACATCCTTTCCGGTGGCGACTCGATGGATGACACCAAGCGCGCCACGCTCGACCCCGCCGTACTAGCCGAGCTCGACCGCCCGCTCGTGGGCTCGCGCGAGGGCGACCCGCACCGCGAGACCGACGGTTACACCTTCGACGGCCACCGCTCAAACGAGGGCGCGGTGATCGACGAGGAAGCACTGTGGTCGTGCACCACGTGCGGAGCGTGTGTTGAGCAGTGCCCGGTCGACATCGAGCACATCGACCACTTCGTCGACATGCGTCGCCACCAGGTGATGATCGAGACCAACTTCCCCGCCGAGCTCAACGGCCTGTTCAAGAACGTCGAAAACAAGGGCAACCCGTGGGGCATGAACGCTAGCAACCGCAACGCCTGGATCGAGGAAGTCGACTTCGAGGTGCGCGTGTTCGGCATGAACGATGAAGACGTCATTCCCGACGACGTCGACTACCTCTTCTGGGTCGGCTGCGCCGGCGCCTTCGAAGACCGCGCCAAGCGCACCACCAAGGCCGTCGCCGAGCTGCTCAACACCGCGGGCGTCGAGTTCATGGTGCTTGGCGAGGGCGAGACCTGCACCGGCGACCCTGCTCGTCGCGCGGGCAACGAGTTCCTCTTCCAGATGCAGGCGATGCAGAACGTGGAGGTGCTCAACGAGATCAAGGCCAAGAAGATCGTGGTGACCTGCCCCCACTGCCTCAACACCCTGGGCCGCGAGTACCCGCAGCTCGGCGGCAACTACGAGGTGGTGCACCACTCGCAGCTGCTGTCGACCCTGGTCAGCGAGGGACGCCTCACGCCCGTCAAGCCTGTTGACGAGACGGTCACCTACCACGACCCGTGCTACCTCGGTCGCCACAACAAGGTGTACGTGCCGCCGCGCGAGATCGTGAAGGCGCTGCCGGGCATGCGCTACGTCGAGATGGAACGCAGCGGTTCAACCTCCTTCTGCTGCGGCGCCGGTGGTGCCCGCATGTGGATGGAGGAAAAGATCGGCACGCGCGTCAACGTGAACCGCAGCGACGAGGCGATCGGAACGGGTGCAACGAAGATCGCCGTGGCCTGCCCGTTCTGCAACGTGATGCTCAACGACGGCGTCACGTCGCGCAAGCAGGAAGGTGCGGCCCGTGCGGAGGTCGAGGTGCTCGACCTCGCCTCGCTGCTACTGGCGTCGGTGAAGAACGACTAGAACGGCCGCTGAAGTCCCAGCACCACGCGGAGTCGCGGGGAAGACCCGCGCCTCTCACGCGAATTTGTGTCAGAACAAGACAACGAACGTCTGGTTCTGACACAAGTTCCGAGGAATGGACGAGTCACCACCTGCACCACGGGTTGAGTGACCGAGAACCACGGCGACCTCCGACGAGTCGTCGGGCTCGATCCGCCCGAGGAGATCAGCTGTCGCATAGAACTCTGAGCGGCTCACTCCGAGCTCACTCGCGCATTGCTCGACCTCGAAGAACGTGATGGCTAACGGGTAGATGATGAATTGCACGAGCAAAAAATGACTTGGCTAAATGAGCAGAGATAATCATTCCTCCTTCCCGACAGGCCACGAGGGCGGAATGACTACTGAGCAGCGCTTGCAATTCCCCCCCCCCCGCTATCTTTCACACGCAGGCACAAGCCTGTCTGGGGGTACGGGGACGGGGAATGTTATGAATCGTCGCGCACTGGCGGCCACTGTGATGCTTGTTGCGGCAGCATCTTTCACGATTGCGTCAGGCAGCAGTTCCTCGAGTGGCAGCGGCGCCTCCGGATCGAGCAGTGAATCCTCGGAAACCGAGAACAGCGAAGCTGCTCCGTCTGAAGAGGCGAGCGGTGAAGCATCGGAGTCAGGAAGTGGCGCTGCTCCAGCTTCAGGGCTGAACCAGGCGGTCCGAGACGGCAAGTTCGAGTTCACGGTTAAGAAGGTCAAGTGCGGCGTGAAGTCAGTGGGTGGCGACTTTTTGGAGACCAAGGCCCAGGGGCAGTTTTGTCTTGTGACCATGAAGATCAAGAACATTGGTACCGAGGCTCAGACCTTCGACGCCTCTTCGCAAGAAGCCAAGAATGGCGAGGTCACATACAAGGCCGACGGCACCGCCTCGCTTTACGCCAACGAGGACCCGAACACCTTCTTGAATGAGATTAACCCCGGTAACTCGGTGACTGCGATCGTTGTGTTCGACATTCCCAAGAACGGCAAGCTCCAGACGCTTGTGCTGCACGACTCGCCCTTCAGTGGCGGCGTCGAAATCAAGGCGTCGTAACTGCGGAGCCAGAATTCGCCATCCGTCGCAGGCGACATCCTTCTAGGGGTCGCTCCCACGTTTGCTCTGGTCATATTGGTACTCAACGACTGGTGGCTCAAGGGTCGGGGGCCCGGCTGGGCGACGGGCCGACTGTCTGATCTGGCTGGGCTGTTCCTACTGCCGCTCATCGTGGTATCGCTGGCGGAAGTCGTCCGTCGCCTAGCCCGTCGCGGGTGGCCCGCCGGTGCCCGCCTATGCGCGAGCACCTGCATCATCGTTGCGTTGGGATTCACGTTGGTGAAGACAGTGCCTACCATTGCCGCTGCTTTCGGCTTTGGCATCGGGGTGCTCCAATGGCCCGCGGAGGCTCTGTGGTCACTGTCCCACGGGGATTCTCCGAGTGAAATCACTCCGATCGAGGTTGTCGTCGACCCCTCAGACCTCTTCACTGTGCCTGCAGTAGTGCTTGCCTACTTCTACCTTCGGCGTCGGCGGATCTGCCCTTCCACCTCCATGGAACCGGTCCATTCCAGCTCACGCCCGGACAGGGTCACTCCGGGAGGGGTTTGAGCGATGCGACGTAGCGATCGGAACGGGTGCAACGAAGGTCGCAGTGGCCTGCCCGTTCTGCAACGTGATGCTCAACGACGACGTCACGTCGCGCAAGCATGAAGGAGTGGCACGTGCGGAAGTTGAGGTGCTCGACCTCGCCTCGCTGCTACTGGCGTCGGTGAAGAACGACTAGAACGGCCGCTGAAGTCCCAGCACAACGCGGAGCTCCTTCTCGACCGCGTCCATCACGTGGCCGGAGAGCGTGCCCACGTGCTCGCCGAGGTCGCGCTTGTCGAGGGTGGCTAGGGCCGTGAGGTTCACCGCGGAGTCACGGGAAAGGCCCGAAAAGGCCATTGGTAAGAAGACATTGCCTGGAAGCGCTGCTCGGGCGGTGTTCGAAGTCACCACTGCAACAATGACGGTTCCGAGCCTGCTCGCGTTCAGCGCATCTGCCTGAACCACCAGCGCCGGCCTGCGCTTCGCGGGCTCACTGCCACGGGGCTCTCCCAGATCAACCCAGTGCACGTTGCCTCTCGCTGTCACCACCCGTCGTCACCCGCACCAAGAGTTGCGCGACCGAGAACCACGGCGACCTCCGACGAGTCGTCGGGCTCGATCCGCTCGAGGAGATCGTCGATGCGCTGAGTGAGCGAGGCGCTATCGAGCTGATTCAGGTAGAGGCGAGCGGCCGTGGAATAGAACTCTGAGCGGCTCACACCAAGTTCACTTGCTCGGCGCTCGACCTCGCTGAAGATGAAGTCTGGGACGGAGATCGCGGTCTTCATGCGACAAGTATAACTGGGTATAACTTCCTTTCCCCACCCGGACGCTTGACCACGGCCCGGTGGCGCTCGCGCTCCCCTTGCTGGCGTCGGTGAGAACTCCCGACCCTGGGCACCGGTGCGGGGAGTGGGTCAGTTGAGGCGGGTCCTCAGTGCGGCGACCAGCCGACCAGCAAGCGTTTGCGCGAAGGTTGCAGTGAGGTGACTATCGTCGCGATACACGAGGTAGCGGCCGATCACTGCCGGACACGTCGTGCCAGCGCACAGCGCGTCGGTGAGGTCAATCGCCGAGGCCCCCTCGATGCCCTTGACGAGGTCGATGTCGAAACTGGCGGGCGACAGCGTGTCGGTCGAGAGGTCACACGCACCGGGATCGTCGAGATGCTGCGAGACACACTTGGCCATGTCGGTTCCGGGCCACGGGGTGTCTCGTAGCACCACCACAGGGACTCCGGCCTTCGACAGCCTCATTAGCGTGCGCTTCCAGCCCGCGCGCCACTCCTGCTGCGCCGCGGCGCCCGACACTCGCTCGCCGCTCGACCGGCTCACCAGCGAATCGGTCTGGGTACTGGTGGCTAGCACGAGGCTGGGCTTATCGGACCCGGTGGAATCGGTGAGGTCCGCGAGCAGCGCGGCGCGGTAGTCGTCGCACTCGGTGTAAGGACGCTCCTGCGCCCTGAGGTAGAGCGTCACGTCGGGCGCAGTGCACCCACTCTTGCTGCGCACCAGCACCTTCCACTTGTTCTTCTTCCCCGCGGCGTCGAGCGCCGGGAACCACTGAGCCGCGTGGGAGTCGCCCAGCAGAACCACGGTGGTGTTCGATGTCGTGTCGCCGAAGGCGCACGTTTCCCATGTGGTGGCGGGTATCGGCGCGTGGCATCCGTCGCTGTAGATCGAGGGAAGATCGCCGCGTGCCTTGAGCGGAGCAGGAGTGATCGCGTCGCCCGTCTTTGCGGGAGCAAGTGCAGGAGTGCCTGCCGGCGGTGTCGGCGCGGGCGACTGCCCCGCTGCTCCGCCTCCGGTGGGTGTGCGCACAGTGTCGTTCTCCGATGCCGACGTCGCGGGAGTGTTCGAGGCGAACGCGCCACCGCCCTGGGCCAGCCATAGGCCCACACCAGCGGCAACGCCCACCAGCGAGAGTGCGGCCCCCAGCAGCAGCGATCGCTTGGGTGACTCCACGAGAACGCGTGCGTGGTGAATCGGCCGCTCAACGAATCGAAAGGCCAGCGCCGCTGGCACGAGCGCCAGCACCACGAGCAACGTTCGTGCGAGCACGCTCTGCGGGCCGAGCCATGCGGCGACCAGCACCAGCATCGGCCAATGCCAGAGGTACCACGAGTACGACAGCCGGCCAATCGAACGCATTGGCCATGAGCCCAACACCTCGTCGGTGGGCACCGACGAGTCGTCTGGGCGGCGGGTGCCCGCGACCAGCAGCAGCGCCGACCCCAGCACCGGCCACACTGCAGCAGTTCCGGGGTAGGGCACCTCAGACGTGAGACGCACAGCCGTCGCGAGCAGTACCACCACACCAAGAATTCCAAGCACCGCACGCAGTTGTCGCGGCATGGCCCACCCCGCCGCTGCGCCAATCGCGATCAGCCCGCCCACGGCGAACTCCCACGCGCGGGTGGGGGTGCCAAAGAAGGCCCACGGCTCCGACGTGGAGGTCAGCCGCAGCGACAGCACGAACGACAGCACGCCCAACACCGCCAGCACCACAGCGAGGCTTGGCAGCAGCTTCGTGCGCAGCGCCACGCGCGACACGATCAGCACGGCGACGACCAGCACGAGTAGCGGCCACACGAGGTAGAACTGCTCCTCCACGCCCAGCGACCAGAAGTGCAGTACCGGGCTCTCCGCACGACCCGCGCCCAGATAGTCGGTGGCCTGCGCGGCGAACCTGATATTGGAGACGTACAGACTCGCGGCGATGATGTCGCCGCCGACAAGCTCGTGGTCGATGGCCGGAATCACGAGCCACGAGATCACCGCGACGACCACCAGAACGAGCACCGCGGCGGGCAAGAGTCTGCGCGCTCGACGCGCCCAGAAAGAGGCCAGTGCGACCCGCCCGGTGGTGCGGGCCTCGGCCACCAGCAGTCCGGTGATGAGGAAGCCCGAGATCACAAAGAAGACATCGACACCGATGAAGCCACCGGGCACGAACGGCAGTCCGGCGTGATAACCCACCACCAGCAGAATCGCGATCGCGCGCAGACCCTCAACATCGGGCCGGAATCGCAGCCCGCCTGATCGGTGGGCTGTGTGAGGGCTGGCGAGATCAGTCAACCGGCGTGATGTGGAAGTTGAGGTACGACTTACTGGGCGTGGGGCCGCGCTGACCCTGGTACCGCGAGCCATAAACGCTCGACCCGTAGGGGTGCTCAGCCGGCGATGACAACCGGAACAGGCACAGCTGCCCGATCTTCATGCCGGGCCACAGCATGATGGGCAGCGTGGCCACGTTCGACAGTTCGAGGGTGACGTGGCCCGAGAACCCGGGGTCGATGAAGCCCGCGGTCGAGTGCGTGAGCAGCCCGAGGCGACCCAGCGACGACTTGCCCTCAAGGCGCCCGGCGATGTCGTCGGGCAGGGTGATGACCTCATAGGTCGAGGCCAGCACGAACTCGCCGGGATGCAGGATGAACGCCTCG
>CALQEM020000104.1:0-11294 GCA_943329595.2 Bifidobacterium breve | reverse complement strand
GCACCGCTGCCAGCGCGATGGAAAGGAGCAGCGCAGGGAACGCCAGGAAGACGTCAGTCACCCGCATGAGAGCGGCATCGAGCCAGCCGCCGAAGAACCCTGCGGCTAGCCCGACCGAGAGCCCGACGACAGCCGAGACCAGCAGCACAAGGACGACGATTCCGAGCGAGACGCGCGCGCCGAAGACAACTCGGGTGAAGATGTCGCGGCCGACGATGTCGGTGCCGAACCAGTGCGCGGCGCTGGGCGACAGCAGGGCCTGGGCGGGGTGGACGACCGCTCCCGCATCGTCGGGGTACGGCGTGATCCATGGTGCAAGCGCGCCCGCGATGATGATGACCGCTGACATCACCAGTCCGACGATGAGCAAGGGCACCCGCTTGGTCGCGCCCCAGCCAGGCCACAGCCACGATCGGCGGCGGCCCGGCTGGCCCGGCACGTCAGGCGTCGACGACGGGGCCAGGTCTGGCGCCGGCCCGCTCATGACCGAACCCGCGGGTCGATGACGCCTTGCACGAGATCGACGATCAGGTTCAGCAGCACGTAGAGCAAGGCCACCACGAGCGTGATTCCGAGGATCGCAGGGATGTCGAGCGCTAGGAATGCCCTCACGGCGTAGGAGCCCAGGCCTGGCCAGTTGAACACCGACTCCACGATGAAGGAGTTGGTCAGCGCGTAGGCGAAGACGAGGGCGATGAGCGAGACGATCGGATTGAGCGAGGGCCGAAGGGCGAATCGGCCAAAGACCGTGAGCTCCGAGAAGCCGAGGGAGCGCACCATGCGCACGTGCTCGTCGCCGAGGTTCTCAAGCAAGGAGCCGCGGGTCACCATGGCAACCGCGCCAATGGGGTAGGCGGCGATCGCACAAACTGGCAGGACCATGTGCGTGGCAGCATCGACGAAGACCGGCCAGTTGCCGGTGAGGAGCGAGTCGATCACGGGCACGCCGATCACCGTGTACAGGGGGCTGCTGGAATCGAGGGCGGAGTCGTACTGGCCAGCCACCGGCAGCCAGCCGAGGCGTGAGAAGAAGACAATCTGCAGCAGGATCGCGAGCCAGAACACCGGCATTGAGACCATCAGGATTGCGATGACCTTCGCCGCGACATCGCCGAAGGTTCCGTGCCATCGCGCGGCTGCGACTCCTAGTGGAATGCCGACGAATGCTGCGAACACGAGCGCAATCCCCACGAGCACCAGAGTGGTTGGCAGCACATGAACGAGGTCTGAGGTGACCGGCTGCTTGGTGTGCAACGAGATTCCCAGGTCGCCGTGCAGGATGCCGCTGACGTAGGTGACGAACTGCTGCCACATGGGCAGGTCCAGCCCGAACTGCTCACGCACGGCCGCCAACTCTTCCGGAGTTGCTCGGGGGCCGGCATAGGCGATCGCCGGGTCTCCCGGGATCAGCCGGGCGATCACAAACGTCAAGACGATGACGCCCAGCACGACCCCGAGCGCTTGCATGGTTCGAGAGGCGATGTAGCGGCTCATACCCCTCTCTCCGGGTCACTGCTCGAGCGTTGGCCCGTTGCCACTGCTCCTCGCAGATCTAAGCAGTCGGCGTGAGTTGGTACACGAACACGACGTTGCCGTAGGAGGGATTGTCGACGTAGCCCTGCACGGTGGAGGCCAGCGCACGTCGATTGTTCGTGACACCCAAGACTGCCGTCACCGCCTGGGCCGAGATTGTCTTCTGCAGATCGACGTACTGCTGAGAAGCCTGTGGTCGGTCCGTTGCGGTGAGGGCCTGAAGGCCGTCAATGGTCGCGTCGGCAGCCGGGTCATCCCAGTAGGACAGGTTGAAGTACGGCGGCGTCGCCGAGTGAAAGAGGTTGACGAACCACGAGTAGGGATCGGCGTAGTCGGGATACCAGTAGAACAGGAAGATGTCCTGGCGCTTGGAAGCATCAGGCGACTTCCCCAGGTCCCACTGCGTCTCCCACGCCAACGCCTTGCCCTGCAGGTCCACCCCGACGCTCGCGAGGTTCGCCTTCATGATGGTCACCACTGTCTCTAGAACCGGATCGCCGGCAGCGTAGGTGAGAACCAATGAGAGCTGCTTGCCGCCGGCGCCGTAGCCGGCCGCCGTGAGCAATTTCGTGGCGTCAGCAACGTTCGTGGTGGGCTGCACCTCTGTGGTGTAGCCCACCAGGCCGGGCGGCACGACGCCCGTGGCCTTGATCATGCTGCCCTGCAAGGTGGTGATGATGCCGTCGTAGTCAATCGCCTCGGCCACTGCCGTGCGCACGTTCACATCAGCGAGCGGACCGGACTCCGTGTTGAGCATGGCGAGCATGTTCTGAAATGACGGCGACTCTTCGGTCGCGACGTTCTTCTGATCCTTCAGGCTCGCGAACAGCGCCGACGAGACGCTGGGCATGAACGAGCCCTGGCCGCTCTGGAGCATCTGCACGGCAGTTGTCTCCTGGGGGACGACCTTGAAGATGACCGACTGGTAATGCGTTCCGGCCCAACCTCCCCAGTAGTCCTTGTTCGCCTTCAAGGTCAGCTCGTTCTCGGTCCCCTGCTTCCACGTGTCAACGACATAGGCGCCCGTGCCGGCGGCATGTCCGGACTCGAACCACTGGGCGAGGTCACCAGTGGCTGCCTTGGTGTCGTAGATGAAAGCGGCGTACGCGGATGACGAGATCAGGTCGAGCGGGGCGGCATACTTCAGGTCGAACACCAGGGTGGTGGGGTCCTTCGCCGTGATGGTCTTGACGGGATCCCAGATGTAGGCCCCACCGCCTGCGAGCTTCATGGTGCGGTCGATGGCGGCCTTGGCGGCCGGAGCGTCCATCGGGTTGCCGGTGGAGAACTTCACGTTGTCGCGCAGGGTGAACGTCCAGGTGAGGCCGTCGGCCGAGGCCTCCCACTTGGTCGCGAGCAGAGGCTCCACCTTGTTCGTCTTGGGATCGCTCCGGGTGAGCTGCTCGTAGAGGTTGTTGGTAGCGATTCCCTCATTGGAGTAGCTCGTGGCCGGGTCCCACGACGTCATGACGTCGAGGTTGTTGATGTAGGTGAATGCCGCGTTGGTCGGTGCCGGCGCCGGTGCCGGTGCCGGTGCTGTCCCGGAGCAGGCGGCGAGAACTGATGCGGTGGCGGCCAGGGCCACCAGTCGAGGGATTGTGCGCATGTTGGACTCCTCCTAAAGTCGACCGAGCGGACCGACGGCCTTCACAGTGATGCGAGCAACAGGGTGGGTCAGGTAGGCGAGCGGGATCTCATCGATCTCGACGATCTCGATCCGCTCCGAATCAGCGCCGGCCTCGATGGCACGTGCTCGAGCCTGGGCGCAGGCCGCCTCGATCACCTCGGCGCGTCCCGGCGCCAGTGAGACCACCTCGTCCCAGCGGCCCGAGACTTGAGCAATCGCAGCGCCAATGGCGTTTGCCACGTCGTAGTGGTCGGGACGGTAGACCTTCGATACTCCAGGGATCGAGTCGGGGATCAGCACTGAGCCGCCGCCCACGACGATCATGGGAACGTCCCCCTTGCCCAGCTTCATTCGGTCGACCGCCTCGGCGATCATCGAGTCGGCGACGTCGAGCGCCGCGGCGAGGACCTCGTGGTGCTCATCGGGCACGTGGGTCGTTCCAATGGTGGCGCGCCCGCCCTGTACCGCCGCGTCAGTGACGGTGGGGGTGCTACCGCCGAAGCACAGTCCCTCCGCCGGAAGTCGGTAGCCGACGCTGTCGGGGCCGAGGCCAACGCCGGCCGCAGTCTGGCGCACCACGGTGCCACCGCCCAGCGCGATCGCCAGGACGTCGGGCATTCGGAAGTTGGTGCTGACGCCCCCAATGTCGACGGCGGCGGTGGACTCGCGCGGAAATCCATTGACGAGCATGCCAAAGTCGGTGGAGGTTCCGCCGACGTCGGCGACCAGTGCGTCGTTGAGCCCGGTCAGGAAGGCCGCACCCCTGATCGAGTTGGCCGGCCCAGATCCGATGGTGAGGATCGGGAACCGCACCGCATAGTCGAGGGCCATCAGCGTGCCGTCGTTCTGGGCGTACAGCACACGGGCGTCGATTCCATAGTCGCGCAGCGAGGTTGTGAGTGCGGTGGCCACCTCGCGCGCGACCTCGGTGAGCGCGGCGTTGAGCACGGTCGCGTTCTCTCGAGCGAGAAGCCCGAGCGAGCCGATCTCGTGTGAGAGCGACACGATGATGTCTGCGCCGAGAACCTCACGTGCGATGTCTGCAGCGGCCAATTCGTGTGCGGCGAACATGGGCGAGAACACCGCTGAGATCGCCACTGCCTCGACCTCGCCCTTCACCGAGGTGAAGAACGCGCGCGTGGCCTCGGCGTCGAACGGCACTATCTCGCGACCGTCGTACTCGTACCCGCCAGCGACAATCTCGCAATGGCCGCCGATGGCTGCGACGAGTTCGGCAGGCCAGCCGAACAGCGGCCGGACCGCAACGGAGGAGGGCGCGCCGACCCGAAGCACCGCCACTGAGTGCAGCCGCCGGCGCTCCAGCACCGCGTTGGTCGCGTGAGTCGTGCCCAGCATGACGTGGCTGATGCGCGCCTTGTCGATTCCGGGCTGGCCGATCACCGACGCGATCGCCGCACGGACGCCTGAGGTGACATCGAGTGAGGTTGGTTGCTTCGTCTTGGCGATCACGCTGTTGGCGCGATCGAGAATGACGGCGTCGGTGTGGGTGCCACCGACGTCGATGCCCAGCCGCAGATCAAGCCCCGACGACATGGCTCACCCCCAGCGGGGTGTAGTCGAAGTCGTATCCGAAGGCGCGCGGACCTGCGATCTCGATGCCTCGGGGGGTTCGCCAGATCGGCGCGCAGGGGAACGCGAGGATGGCGACCCGCTGGCCGTAGCGCACCACCTCTGTGGCGACCGCTTCCGCGCTCAGGCTGTCGACGAGGGTGATGAGGTCCGGCACGCTCGCCAGGACGGCGCCGTCCTCGAGCACGACCAGGTTCTCGTTCTGGATCTCGACCCGAACGAGTCGCCCGGCGTCCGGGCCGTAGCCTTCGACGACGACGCTTCCTCGCACGAAGCCGCCAGCGGTGCGCCGCTCGACGTCTGCGACCTTGCCCTCGATCAGCTTCACTGCGTCAACGGCTTCGACCAAGGCGGCGACTGGATCAGTCACCGACTGCACGGAGCGGCCGATGCGCAGTGCCTGCGAGACGGTTCCCTCGATGATCGCGCCCCGTGCCCGGGACACCGGCATGACGTAGTCGGCCATCGCTGCGGAGCCACCAAACACCTCAGTGACCGCGCGCGCCAGCAGCTCGCCCCACTCGCCGTCGATGGGTCGGATGACAACGCTGTTGCGCCGCTCATCGGCCACCACGATGAACTCTGGCAGCAGTCCGGCGACGTGCATCGAGACCATGTGCACCTCGGGGAAGGCCCGACCGATGGCGTCTCCGTCGACCAGCGGCAGGTTCATCCGGGCTGCGGCTGCGATCGGGTACAGACCGTTGCCTCCGCCGATCTCACCTGCCATCAGGGCCCCGACCGGCCGATCGAGGACACTCTCAACAATGGTCCGAAGGAACTCCACCTCGTCGCCCGAGCCGATCTTCTCGGCGCTGACCGACGGTGCTCCAATGCCGCCGACCGGCATCACGATGTCGTCGTCGTGGAGGTCGGCGAGAGTGACCACCCGAACGGGGCCATGCTCTTCTATCGCCTGGCGGGCCACGAGCGCCTCGGTCGAGACGTCACCCCCGCCGCCCGTGCCCAGCACGGCACAGCCCCGAGCCAAAGCGTCGATGTCGCTCGCCTCGATCAGCATGGAGCCGAGCCTAGGGTTCACGATGACAATCTGCTTGTACTATCCGTACAGAAGATTGCCCATCTACTGTGCCACCAATCCAAGGAGGAGCCACGGCCGTCACCCTTGCCCGACTGCTCGATGGCCCCCTCGGGTCGGCACTGATCGTCCGCGTCATGCCCGAGGATCCTCACCAGGTCACTCACGTGACGCTCCTGGAAGTGATCGGAGAGCAGGAGGCGCTGCGCCCGGGCGCCCTCGCGGTCTTGAGCCGAACCGCGGAGGCGGACCTTGTCGGCTACCGGTTTGACGTGCTGGTGCGACGGGCGGTCGAGCGCGGGGTAGCTGGCCTAGTCATGCGACGGCCCACGCCTCCGTCGGTGACCGGGGAGAGCCTGGCGCAGCGTGGGCGACTAGCCCTGCTCGAGGTCAGCGAGGCCGCGGACCCCCTTCAGGTGCTGGACTTGCTGGGAGCGGCAGTGAGCGGAGACTCGCGCAGCACCCTGGCGTGGCTCGCCGCGGCCGCGGCATACGAGCCGGAGGAGTCCGCTGACGACACCGCGATCCTGGAGGAGTTCTCACGGCTTGCCGGGGTGCGACTTGCCGCAAGCAGCACCGACACCAGGGGCGCGCCCGTCGAGATTGACGGATCGCTCCGCTGTTGGATCACCTCAGCGGATGTCGGTGACGGTCCACAGATTGCGGCTCGGCTCGCCGCCGCGATGATGTCCCGAGTCCTCTCCGCCCGCGAGCGCGAGACGCTGCGACCGATTCTGTCGAGGTCAAGCGCGGTGAGCGAGATCCTGCTGTGCTCCCCAGCCAATCTCAGTGCGGTGTCTGAGCGGGCGGTCGATGGCGGCTTCGAGGTGCATGGCTGGCACGCCGCGGTCCGCATCGGCGTCGACGCCGCCGCCCAGCATGACGACATGCTGTCGCAGATCAAGGACGACCTCATCCCGATCATCGCGCAGCGTGGACGCGAGTACCGCGCCGCATGGACGGCCGCACACCCTGACGCCTCTCTCGTCCTGGTCCGCACCACACGCTCAGACCCTGGTCGCGACTCAGACCAACTCGTGCGCGTGGCGATCGATGAGCTGCTGGTTGAACTCAGCAGTCGGCACCCGAGGGCGCGCTTCCGAGTGGGGCTGGGCACACCGCACCAAGGTGCCATCGGGCTGCGCACCTCATCTGCCCAGGCCGGTACCGCATTGGCGTCCGCACGGCTGCTCGACGATCCGGTCAGCATCGTGACCTTTGACTCGCTCGGCCTGCAGCGAATGCTCGCCGAGTGGCTGGTGACCGACACCGCGCGCGACACCGTGAGTGACTTGCTCGCCCCACTCGACGCTCTGGGGCCCAGGAAGGCCATGATCGCGATCGAGACGCTGCACGCCTATCTTGACGAGCACGGGTCCTTTCAGCGGGCTGCAGCGCGACTCAACGTGCACCGCAACGCGGTGGTGTATCGAATGGCACAGATCTCTCAGGCATTGCCGCATGACCTCACGGACCCAGACGAGCGCTTCGCCCTGCAGTTGGCGTGCCGGGGGCGCCTCATGTCGCTCGGCCGCGCATGAGGCACGTCGACCACGACACTCACCACAGTTGGGTTCGTCGAGGTGTGGAGACATAGACCTCTAGCGGGCGGCGATCGCCACCGGCGACGAGGTTGAGGGGGCCGTTGCACGAATCCCTGCCTTCGTGTTTCCGGCGTACGCCAAACGATACGAAGCCGATCGCGCAATCACCGTGCTGAATGACACGCGGCCCGCACTCGACGACGTCGCTGACGCAATGGACTTCCATGCGCCGGTTCCGACTTTGCGCTGGAGAGTCACGCGAGCGCCCAAGGGCGTCCAGACATTCGAGCCTGCCATCTTCAGCACTCCCGACACGGTGGCCGAACTACCCGTCGCGACAGAGCGAGCAGACCCCGTCGCCGTGAGCACCGTCTGCCGAAGCACCTGAAGCGCGGCTAGGTTCGAGGCCGAGACGCTGGTGGACGTCGACGTATCGGTGTGCGCGACCAGGTGGCCGTCCAAGTCGAGGTCGAAGGTGGTGTAGCGGCCGGCGGTGATCCAGAACAGCGGCTGGATGCGGGCACCCAGGCCTCCGGGAATGGTCGGAGTTGATGAGCCGAGTGTGAGGTACTCCCCACCAAAGAGGTCGTTCCACGAGTTCACCGGACCGGTGTGGGTCAAGGAGACGATCTCCGGAAGGTTGGCGACGCCTACCGTCGTGCGCAGGTACAGAACTCCCGCCGCATACGAGGGGCTAAACCACGACGGTCCGATTCCCGAGCAGTCGGAGGTGACCCGCCCAACGACTCCCACATTTCTTCGCCCAGTGGGCCCGACAACCAGGGTTCGACC
This sequence comes from Bifidobacterium breve, assembly GCA_943329595.2. Classification (GTDB taxonomy): domain Bacteria; phylum Actinomycetota; class Actinomycetes; order S36-B12; family CAIYMF01; genus CAIYMF01. The sequence continues at coordinate 3,169 of CALQEM020000104.1, read as the reverse complement.
GGAGCGCACACCGTTGACCGTGAACTCCACGGATCGCAACACGGGCACGGTTGTGTCGGTGTAGGTGACCGACGAAGCATTCAGGACAACCGGGCCGCAGCCAGACGGAAAGTAGCCGGCGGGTGCCCACCCATCCGGCGGCATGGCTGATGCGGGGAGTGCACTCAGCAGGGCTAGTGCCCCGGCCGTTGAGATCACGCTCATCAGACGACGGGTACGACGTTGCATCTCGGAATCTCCTCTGTGGGACGGTCTGGAGCAATGGCGCCGCGAGGGGCGTATCGACAGAAACGCCCGGTTCCTTGAATTGCGCCTGCCCGACGAACGAGCGGGACAACCTGACACTCGACATCCGGATGAAGCCTCGCAGCTGGGGGCCAGATTCCGAGTGTCCTGTCACGCGTTGTAGTCGCTGGTGCACTGTGGCGCGGGCGAATGTGTGTGCTTCATCGTGTTGGGATCGTCGTTGAGAGGGCGCGAGAGTCATCAAGTGCAGCACATCGAGCACTACATGGGGTTGTTCCTAGTGCGGATAGAACTGGTCGTGCTGCGCGCAGATCTGCACCCATTCGTCTGGGGACACACTCAACGCCCCCGATACCCGGTCGGCCAAGAGCGCGAAGTAGGCCTCGCGGGGTGCTCCTGGCGTCGCCAGCATGAGTATGGAGGTCTCTCCGTGATCATTGCGGAAACCATGAACACTTCCCTTGGGCACGATCTCCACGTCACCGGGACCGGCCTCGATCCACTCAACTCCGTTGAAGAACGTCATGATTCCGGAAACAACGAAGAAGGTTTCAGTCATCGAGCGGTGAAAATGAGCGAACGCTTCCACAGGCGTAGGCCCGGTGTCCCAGCGAAATAGTGTGAACTCGCCGTCTGTTTGATCGGCGCCAACCAAGAACGAAACCTCGACACCAGTGGTCATCGACACGTCGGACTGCTCGGTGGCCGGTCGCCTGGTCGCGTTGAATTTCCCTGAGTCGCCAAGGTACACGGGAGGTGGGTAGGTCATGCCCGCATGGTATTCGGGTCGGTAGGAGCGGGGTGGTGCATCTGTGCGATCTGCGCGATCTGCGCGATCAATGCGGTCTGTGGGGCGCGTAAGCGCGATAGGTACGTGCTTGGGTGCCCCCGATGTGGGGGTTGGTGGCGGACGAGTCCCGTTCTCAGCAAACTCGCCGTTTCGGTCACAGAAGTACTGACAGGTCCTACGGTGTCGGCATGACCAACATTTACGCCGAGCCGATCTCGGGTGAGTTTCAGACCATCACCACCGCCGACGGCACCAGCATCAACACGGTGTCCGTCGGGTCCGGATCGCCCGTGGTCCTGGCCCACGGCTACGCCTTCGACATGCATGGCTGGAACGTCGTGGCCGCGGGGCTGGTGGAGCGAGGCCACCGTGTCATCGCCTTTGACCAGCGTGGCCACGGCAAGACCACCATCGGCAGCAAGGGCTTGAACTCCGAGCAGATGGCCAGCGACTACGCGGCCGTACTCGAGCACTACGACGTGCACGACGCCGTGCTCGTGGGCCACTCGATGGGAACCTTCTTGGGCATCCGCTTCCTGGTCGACTACCCCGAGGTGGTGCGTGACCGCATCAAGGCCGTGGTGCTGATCTCAGCTTTTGCCGGTGACGTCAGCCGGGGCAACCCACAGAACCGGTTGCAGATCCCCCTCATCCGGGCCGGCATCATTTCCAAGATCGTCAACAACAACAAGCTCGGCACGTCGTTCGCCAAGTCGCTCATGGGCGACGACAAGAACCCCGACATGATCGCGGCGTTCCGTGCCGGCTTCGGCGCGCAGAATCTTGGTCCGACCGTTCCCGTTCTCAAGGCGATGGTGGAGGAGAACCGTTACCCACGGCTTGGCGAGATCAACCTGCCGTGCACCATCCTCGTGGGCGACAAGGACAAGACCACGCCCACCTTCCACTCCGACGACCTCAACAAGGGGATTGCCGGCTCGAAGTTGATGCGGGTGCCCGGCATGGGACATCTGCTGATCTGGGAGGACGCCCAGGTCGTGATCGACGAGATCTGCGCGCTCGCCGACTGACGGTCGTCGCCGTTGTCGGCGGGAGACGAACTGTGAGCGGAGCGGCCTTGGACCCCGCGCCGGGCGGTGATAGCCGTGCGAGGTCGCGATCGAACCACCCAGTGCTGGCGATGGGATTCAGGCGCGTCGATGTGCCGCCCAGTGGGGCACCACGATGCGCAGCCTGATCGAGGACGCCCTGCGCCGAGAGATCGAGCGTCGTTCCGAGGCCGCAGCGTGGACGCCCCGCGCCGACCTGGTGTTCACCGGCGATGGCCTCACCGACGAGGCCGCCACGATGTCGTGGGCGGAGATCCGCGAGATGGCGAACGAGCGGTGATCGCGCTCGACACCAACATCCTCGTCTACGCGCACCGCGGGGAGATGCCGCAGCACGACGTCGCCCTGCGGGTGGTGGGCGCGGCGCTCGCGGGCAACGAGCCTGTCGGCCTGTGCTGGCCGGTGCTGCACGAGTTCGTCGCGATCGTGACCAGCCCGAAGGTGTTCAGGCCGCCCACTCCCGCTGCGCTGGCCCTGGACCAGGTGGAGGACTGGGTCGCCAGCCCAAGGGCCGTGCTGCTGCACGAGTCGGGCAGGCACCTGGCGACCCTGCGTGAGCTGATGGCGGGCGGTCGGGTGGTCGGGGGAGTCACCCACGATGCGCGGGTCGCGGCGATGTGCCTCGACCACGGCGTGCGCGAACTGCTCACCTCGGACCGCGACTTCACCCGGTTCCCGACGCTCCGGGTGCGTAACCCACTCGTGTGAGCGCAGTGGGTATCATCAGTGATACCAGTCTGGCACAATGAGGCCATGGCCATGACCCTTCGACTCTCTGCCCAGGATGCCGCCGCACTGACTCGTCAGGCCGAGCATGAGGGCCGTTCGCAGGCGGAGGTGATCGCCCAGGCGGTGCGCGAGTATGTCGAGAGGGCGAGCCGACGCGACCTGATCGACTCGGTGCTCGACGCGCAGTTGCCCCCCTACCCAGAGCCGCTCGAGCGCCTCGGCCAGTGATCTACCTGACGCTCGAGGAGTTGCTGCACGTCGCCGAGCGTGCCATCGGCAGCCCCGTCACGCTGCGGGACGCGGGACTGCTCGAGGCAGCGGCCGCGAGACCTCG
>CALQEM020000103.1:0-11435 GCA_943329595.2 Bifidobacterium breve | reverse complement strand
GTCCCGGAGAGGCGAGCTCGCTCACCTTCTGGCCATCGCCGCCATCTCCAGCACACGTAGTGAAGTCGACGCCGTCGCCGCCATAACCGCTGGCTCCGCCTCCGCCACCGCCACCAACGATGCCGTCAGGAACACAGGGGTTACCTCCAGGATTGCTGGAGCCAGATTGTCCACCTTCGCCGAGGTCAGCACCGGCAAGTCCGCCAAGCGCCTCACACAGTGAGGCACTGCCACCCGACACAGACGTGTTGTTGCCATCAGTGGCCGCAGACGAGACGGCTGGGGGAACGCTGATCCCGTCGGTGCTGGCACCGTTTCCACCCGCGCCGACGCCCAGGGTCAGCGAATCCCCGGCCACCACCGGCACGCCGGTGCAGACCTTCACCTCGCCACCGCCGCCACCGCCGCCGGCCGGTCCGCCGAAGCCGCCACCGCCGCCGCCACCGACCACGAGGATGTCGACCGACGTCATGCCGTCAGGAACCACGCAGTCGACCGGGTACGTGACTGTGTCGTCGGAGGCGTAACCTGCGCCGCCGTCAACGCACGGACCTGCAGGAGGGGCGAACTGCACAAGGAGGAGTCCCGGTGCGCCCGTGCCGCCCCCACAGTCAGTGTTTCCGCCACCACCGCCGCCACTGTAGGTGGGCGCAGCGCCAGGGCTGGGAGCGTCGCTGCCATTCGCCGTACAGCCGGTGCCGGCCCCGTTGCCACCGGTGAGGGAGGCACCCAGACCACCCGAGCCGCTCAGCGATCCGCCGCCACCGCCGCCACCAATACCGACGGACGGAACCAACACGCCGCAGCCGCCGTCCCCGCCGTTCGTGGCACCGGCACCGCCGGTCACCGGAATCACATTGTCTGCACAGTTGGTAACGCCCAAGAAGTCGCCAGCACCACCGCCGCCACCGCCGCCACCGTTGACGACGTCACCAGAGCCACCGGCATTGCTGTTGCCCGACGCCCCACCTGTTCCAGCGATGCCGGCCTTTCCGCCGAGCGCCTTGCACAGCTCAACGCTTGAGCCGGATGTGAGCACGGTGTCGCCCCCATCTGTCGCGGCGAGCGCACTACCCGATCCGGCACCGCCACCAGAGCCGCCAGCACCAACCGTGAATGTCAAGGTCTCTCCGGGAGTCACGGTTACCTCGCAGGTCGCGGGCTCACCGCCGCCACCACCGCCACCAGCGACGGTGCCGCTCGCCTGACCGCCACCGCCACCGGCACCGGCCGCGACGACGGTCATGGAGGTGACACCATCGGGCACCACGCACTCGCCAGAACCCAGGTAGAAAGTGGAGTCGCACAGGGGGGTCGCCTCGAAGTTGAGGATCACCACGCCCTTGAAGCCGGTTCCTCCGAGGCACTCCCCGCCACCGACGCTTGCGCCGCCGCCGCCGCCACCGCCGGCGCCGTAGCTGTGCGCGTTCTGACCATCCGAGACCGCGACGCAGTTGGTGTAGAACCCGCCGCCATTTCCGCCGCTGCCGGTGATGTTGGCGATCCCGCCAGAGCCGGTCAACGAGCCGCCACCGCCACCGCCGGAGGCTCCCGTCTCAAACAGGTCCTGGCCGCAGCCGCCGCCACCACCATCGGTGTCACCGTTCGCGCCAGCGCCGCACGTGTCATCAGTCGCTGAGCCGCTTCCGCCGCCACCACCTGCGCCGTCCGCCGCACCGGTGCCGCCAGCCTTGCCGTTGCCCGAGTCGCCGCCAACACCTGCGACGCCGGCCTTGCCGCCTCGTCCCTTGCACAGCTCGCCAGCGACTCCAGACGTGACCACCTTCGAGTCCGAACCGTCAGTGGCAGCGAGCGCACTGCCCGATCCAAGGCCACCACCCGTGCCTCCGTCGCCGACGGTCAGCGTCAGCGTGTCGCCGGGCGTCACCGCGACGGTGTCACACACGGTGATCTCGCCGCCGCCACCACCGCCGCCGCCGACCACGGCACTCGCCTGGCCGCCACCACCGCCACCACCGATGACCGTGATCGTCATGGTCGTGATTCCGGCCGGCACTACACAGGCGTCAGAAGTCTCGGCGAATCCGAAGGCGCAATCGGGTGGCGGCGTGGGGCCCGCCTGCGCGTCAACCGCGAGAATCGGCAGCACTGCCAGCGACAAGACCGCGGCGGCCACGCTAGTGGTCAGGCGGCTCGGGCGGCTGAGCATCGTGCCCCGGGCGTGCCTTGCCGAGCGAAACTTTCCAAGCATGAGGTGTCCTCCGGGAGCCGGTCTGAACGGCCATACGCTCCCTTGCGAGAGCACTAGACGGAGAATCTAGCAGAAGAATCTGACGGGCACCAACGATTGAGATCCATGCCTTGACGCTCCGTGGTGGTTCGATCGATTTCGTCCGAAAGGTCCACTTCGGAGTTTCGGCGCGCCGCGGCTGTCGCGAAGGATCCGAAGCCCATCACTCGACCATCCCCAGGCGGCATGAGCACCGGACACGGCAGAGTCGACTAGGCGCGGACCCTGTCGCCGGTGGCACGGCCGACCGTATGCGGTGTGCTCGAACGGGACCGCGTGGAGCCGCCTATCGGAATCGAACCGATGACCTTCTCATTACGAGTGAGACGCTCTACCGACTGAGCTAAGGCGGCGTGCACCCCGAGGGGCGCAGAGATGATGCTATCCGGCGTCGAGCATGGCCCGGCCCCCGGCCGGTTCTCCGGTGAAATCCGGCACGAACCGTGGTGCGAATCGACACGATCTGATGTCGGATCGCACCACAGAACGGGCAGGAAAGGCGCGGGGGCGCAAGGAACGAGCGCCCGCCCCTACGCGTCGACCATGAGCCCCCGGCGGCGGCGCAGCGAGCGCGACACCGTGGCGAACACGCTGTCGACCACCATGCCGATGACGAGGATGACCAGCATCGTGGCCAACAGCTGGGGCGCCTTGGAGAACTGTCGCGCGAACTCGAGCTGGGCCCCCAGCGACGGGCTGTCGGCGATGATCACCAGCAGCTCGCCCGCCATCAGGCTGCGCCACGCGAACGCCCAGCCCTGGGTGAGGCCCTGCACGTAGCCGGGCAGCGCGGCCGGGATCACGATGGAGCGGTACAGCGCGATGGGTCCCGCCCCCAGCACGTGGCCGAGCTTGCGGAATGCCGGTGGCACCTGGTCGATGCCGGCGATCACGCCGTTGGCGATGCTGGGAGCCGCACCGAGCACCACCACGAAGAGGATCGCTGCCTCGTTGAGCCCGAACAGCAGGATGGCCAGCGGGAACCACGCGATCGACGGCATGGTCTGCAGCCCGGTGATGAGCGAGCCCACCGCGAGCCGAAGCGGGCGAACCCGTGCCACGAGGATGCCGATCACCGAGCCGATTACCAGGGCGAGGGCGAACCCGAGCACGGCGCGCGTGAGGGTGGTGGTGACCGCCGACCAGAAGCGCTCGGTCCCGACCATGCGTCCGAGCTCAGCCAGGGTGGTGGCGGGAGACGGGAGCACGTACGTGGGCCGCCACCCCGACCACACCACGACCTGCCACACCGCGAACACGAGCAGGATCGCCAGGGCCTTGGGCCACACCCAGGCCCATGCCAGTCGCAGCACGGTGGGCTTGCCCCGCACCTCGGCCGCAACCTCGACCACCGGGGTCAGCACGTCGGAGCTCATGAGGCCACCTCGTCGTTGAGGTCGGCCTCGCGGTCCGCGGTCGCGGCCTTCTTGAGGCGCGCGGTGAGGTCTGCGGCACGCGAGGCGACGTCGGCAGAGTCCATCACCCGCGGACGCGGGAGGTCGACCACCTGCTCGTGCACGATGCGCCCGGGATGGCTGCCCATGAGAATGACCCGGTCACCGAGGCGCACGGCCTCGCGCACGTTGTGGGTGACGAACAGCACGCTGATTCCGGTGCTGCGGGCCACCTGCTCGATCTCGTCGTGCAGGTGGTCACGCGTCATCGCGTCGAGCGCTCCGAGCGGCTCGTCCATGAGCACCACGCGCGCCTCCTGCGCCAGACAGCGGGCGAGCGCCACGCGCTGGCACATGCCGCCTGACAGCTCGAACGGCCGGTGGTCGCCCCAGCGCTCGAGGTGCACAGTCTCGAGCAGGCTCTCGACCCGCGCCGCTCGCTCGGACCTCGGCACACCCCTCAGCTTCAGCGCCAGCTCGACGTTGCGGCGCGCGGTGAGCCACGGCAGCAGCGTCGCCTTCTGGAACATCAGCGCGACCGGACCCTGCACCTCGACAGTTCCTGAGGTGGGCTGGTCGAGCCCGGCGATGATCGACAGCATGGTCGACTTGCCGCAGCCCGACGACCCGACGACCGTGACGAACTCCCCGGGCGCCACGTCGAGGTCGACGCCGTCGAGCGCGGTGACCTCCTCGCCCGAGTTTCCCCGGAACGTCTTGCGCACACCCCTCAGACGCAGTGCAGGCGCCTCCGTCGCCGAAGCGACGGGGGCGCCGACACCGGTGGGTGTCTCGGTGGTTCGCGCTGTCATGAGGCCACCGCAGGGAGGCCGGCAACCTTGAGCGCGGCGTTGAGCGGCGCGAGGTCGTAGAGCCCGCCGAGTCCGCCCGCGGAATCAATCTCTCCCTGGTCGAGCAGGCCCACATCGATCGCGTGCTTGGCCGACTCCTCGAGGGTCGCTCGCAGGGGGTCGTAGGTGAAGCTCACGTCGGCCCACGCGGCGGTGAGCACCTCGGCCTCCATCGAGTTGCCCGTGAGCGCCTGCAGTGACGCGTTCACCGCGGTCTGCGCCGCCTTGGGGTCCTTGGTGATCTCCTCGAGTGCCGCGAGGTGCCCGGCGAGGAAGGCCTCGACCACGTCGGGGTGCTGCTGCAGGAACTCGGTGCGCACGAGGATGTTGGTGGTCACGAACTTGCCGCCTGGCCACAGCGTCTTCTCGTCGACCAGAACCTTGGCACCAGCCTTGACGTACTCGGCGACCCACGGCTGCGGCACCCACGCGCCGTCGATGCCGCCGCTCGCGTAGGCCGCGAGGCCCTCGGCGTTCGACTGCGGCTTGATCGACACGTCACCACCGCCCTCGGTGGTGCTCGTGAGGCCCTGCTGCTTGAGCCAGTAGCGAAGTGCCACGTCCTGGGTGTTGCCGAGCTGCGGCGTGGCGAGGGTCTTGCCCCTGAGGTCGGCGGGGCTGGCGATGGTGGGCCCCACCACGAGAGCAGCGCCCGCCGTAGCCGCGCCCGCGATGACGCGTACGGCCTGGCCCTGCGACTGCACGTGAGCGTTGATCGTGGGGTTGGGCCCGATGTAGGTGATGTCGAGCGACCCCGCGAAGAGTGCCGTGATGGCGTCTGGCCCAGCATTGAACACCGTAGGAGTCACCGTGACCGAGAGCGGCTTGAGCGCCTTCGTGAACAGGCCATCCTGCAGTCCGATCAGGGCGGGTGCGTGGGTGAGGTTGGGGAGGAAGCCGAGGCGCAGTGTGGTGATCTTCTCCCCATCTGAGGCCGAGCTCCCACCCGATGACGAGCAACCCGTGAGAGCCGCCGCGAGTCCGACTGCCACAGCCGCTACTGCGATGCGGTGGTGGGTCGTGTGCGGAGTGTGCGTAGTGCGCATGATGCCTCGTCCCTCTTTTGTCTACCGTTTCGATAGACAATACAGGAATACTTCGAGAGGCCACACCACCACTCACATGAACGCAACTTGCGTGTCGCTCACCGCTACTCGCGCAGTGGCCGGCCCTGACTCGCTCCGCGGCTCATTCCCTACGGCGCCGGAATCCGTGCTATCGCATTCTCCACCAGCGAGCCGAGGTAGAGCCACCCCTCGTGCTCGCGCACTCCGGTGACGTAGTGGAAGGTGTCGCCGGGGCTGCTCAGCACGTGGCGCACCGTGCCCTCGCGATCGATTCCGATTACCTGGACCACCCGATTGGCCTCCGGATGGAGCCTGTCGGGCAGGGCCCACAACGCCTTGCGGAATAGTCCCGGCAGCGGCAGCAGGCGGTCGAGCAGTGCGTTACGCCCACTGGGCACGGCGATCCAGAAGGTGCCCTCAGAGCCTGTCGACATGTTGTCGGGCAGGCCCGGAATGTTGTCGAGCACCACGTCGCTGCTGCCTGCACGTTCGCCGGTGAGCCACACCTTCGAAACCCGGTAGCCGGCGGTCTCGCTCACCAGCGCGAACGAGTCGTCAGCCGCGAGGGCCACCCCGTTTGCGAATCGGAAGTCACGCGCCACCTCGTCGACCGAGCCGTTGGGTGACCAGCGCAACAGTCGCCCCCGAGCGCGACCCTCGAGCAGGTCCCCCTTGAAGTAGGCCAGCGGAAATTTGTCGCTGGTGTCGGAGAAGTACACCGAGCCATCGGCGGCGATAGCGCAGTTGTTCGTGAAGGTGAGCCGGTGCTGCGCAGCGTCGGCGAGCACCGTAACAGCCCCGGACTCAGGATCGACCCGCAGCAGCCCGCGCAGCATGTCGCACACCACCAGCGACCCGTCGTTATCGATCTCGATGCCGCCGGGCCGGCCTCCCGTGCTGGCGACGCGTTCGATGGTGGCGCCCTCGTTCAAGACGCGAAAGATCTGGCCGTCGTTGGTTCCCACATACAGGCGCCCCTGCGCGTCGACCGCAACATCTTCGGGGCCAAACCCCGGCATTAGCCACCGCTCCAGCGGCGCTGCCGGAGAGGTGGGCGTGAACGCGCCGGTAAGTCCGAGGTCGCTCGGTGGCGTCCAGCACACGGGATCGAGGCTCGGCCTAGCGTTCATCGATGTCTCCTTGGCAGGGGGTTCCGACGCTAGACCCCGAGCGCCCCCGCGCGCACGGGAACTGCGCTACGACAGGGCCTCAGCCGGCGAGGAGCGACGCCGCGATACTCGCTGCCTGCACCCGGATTTCCGGCACGGCTGTCGACTCGAGCAGCGTGCCCCGGTTTGGGGGGCCCACCACGTACAGTGACCGCCACGGCTCGCCGCTCGGGTTAAGGGGCCTCAGGCTGTCTGCTTCGACACTCACGCCCCAGCCGAGCGAGCCCGGAACGACCCGGCCCTGCGTGACTAGGGGCCCGAGCAGCGGGCAGCCGCTCACGGCGTCGGCGGGCCCGGTCGCAACCACCACCCGGTCGGCCTCCCACTCGCGCCCATCGGCGGCCAGCACTCGCACGCCGCCCGCACCGAGGTCGATCGCGTTGATCGAAGCCGCCTCAACACGAAGGCGACCCTCGGCGAGCCACGTGTCGATCGAGTCGGCAATCTGCGGGGCCATCCGATGCCGATGCACGTCCCAGAGCCGCCGCAGGTGGCGAGCGAACTGCTCCTGCCGAGCCTGGCCGAGGGCCTGCCACAGTTGCGGGGTGGTCGATCGAAGCGAGTCGACCAGCGGCCGCCAGTCGTCGCCCGCCTCGCGAAAGGCCCGAAGGGCGTCAGAGAGCGACAGCCCGTCGGCGAGAGCCGCCTCGGTGATGGGGGGCGTAACCGGCAAGCCCGGCAACTGGTGCCGCGCCGGCAGCAGGCCGTGGCGAGACACCATCACCGCCGTGGCTGACAGGTCTCGCGTGAGCAGCGACACCACGGCGTCGACCGCCGACAGGCCCGAGCCGATCACCAGAAGTCGCGATCCCGCCGCCACCGCCGGCCCGGCCAGCCACGGGTTGAGTGACACCAGCGCGGCGGCGTCGTGGCTGAGCCGCACAGTGGACGGAAGCGCGGGGAAGCGATTTCCGGTGGCGATCACGACACGGTCGAAGAACTCGCCCGGGCCGTCGTCGCCGTCGGTCGCAAGTCGTAATCCTGCCTGCTCAGACCACAGCCCAGTCGCCGACTTTCTCACATGCTCGATCTGACCTGACTTCCCCTCTGCGCCCGCAAGGAAGTCGCGGAGGTAGGGGGCATAGGAGGCGCGGGGCAGGAACTCAGCGTCATCGGCGCCCGCCCAGACTCGGAAGTGGTCGGGCTGATCAGCGAGCGCGCTCATGCCCCCCGCCCGCACGTTCAGCAGGTGGAGGGGGTCGTTAGTGGAGTAGGCGATGCCCTCGCCGAGTCGCTCGCGCGGCTCCACCACCGTGATGCCCACCGGACGCCCCAGAGCTGCTGCCTGCTTCAGCACGTGGCCTGCGACCAGCACTCCCGCAGCCCCACCCCCGACGATCCCGATTCGAAGCACAGCGCATTCTCTCATCGCTGACGGTTGGACCGTCGCCGTCGACGCTCCAGTACTGCGCACTGCGACCACTCCCGCGTGGGGGCCGCTCTGTAACCTGACCCGTATGACGAACGTCGCGCCCCAGGAACCGATCTCCCCCCCGCGCCCGGGCGTTGGCCTGCCCAGCGCCCGCACCCTCACCGTCGAGGTGTGGATCGTGATGCTGCTGTCCATCGCGGCCAGCGGTATCCGCGCCTTCATCTACCTGGCCGACTCGCTCACCCTGGGAGTTCCGCTCAAGCAGCAGGTCGCCTCCATCGTTGTGTCGTATGCGCCCGACCGCCCGTGGCTCGACCTCAGCTACCAGGTCGTCAACATTGGGCTCGCACTCGTTCCGGTCGCACTCGTGCTCTACCTGCTCTACCGCAGCGGCGAGGGCCCCGGCGTGATCGGCATCGACCGCACCCAGCCACTGCGCGACCTCTGGCGTGGCGCCCTGCTGGCGGCGGTGCTCGGCAGTGCGGGCCTGGTGTTCTACCTGGTGGCCTTCAGATTCGGCGCGTCGGTGCAGATCCAGGCGGTGAACCTCACCGGCCAGTGGTGGACCATTCCGATTGAGGTGCTGTCAGCCGCGGAGAACGCGATTCTCGAGGAGGTCATCGTCCTCGCCTACCTGCTGCACCGACTCAAGCAGCTGGGCTGGCGACCCGGACAGGCGATTGCCGCCTCGGCTCTGCTGCGGGGCGCCTACCACCTCTATCAGGGCTTTGGTGGGTTCGTCGGCAACGTCGTGATGGGGTCCGTCTTCGGCTGGCTTTACACGCGCTGGAACCGCGTGATGCCCTTCATCGTGGCGCACTTCATCATCGACGCCGTGGCCTTCATCGGGTACAGCGCGCTGCACGGCAAGGTCAGCTGGATTCCGTAGGCAGGTTGCTCAGTCGCAGATCGTGCCAGTGGCCGGGGCCGTACCCTCGATCAGATACGCATCAACCTTCTCGTCGATGCACGCGCTACCCCGCTGATAGGCGGTGTGTCCGTCGCCGGTCCACTCGAGGTACACGCCCCGCGACAGTTGCCTCGCCAGCGACCGCGCCCACTCCACCGGGGTTGCGGGATCGTTGACGGTTCCCACCACGAGGATGGGTGGGGAGCCTTCGGCCGTGGCCGCCTGCGACGTCACTGACGAGTGTCCGGGCCAGGTCGCGCATGGCAGGTTGCCCCAGGCGAGGTACCGGCCGAAGGTGGGAAACTTCGCCGCCCAGTCGTCGGCAAGCTTCGCGGTGGCAGCCGTGCCCGGGGTGGCTGGCTTATCCCAGCAGTTCACCGCGTAGATGGCATCGTTAGCGTTGGAGAGGTAGTGACCCGACGAGTCGCGATCGGTGTAGCGGTCGCCAATCTCCAGCAGTGGTGCACCATCGCCCTCGAACGCTCGCGCCAGACCTTCCGACAGCACCGGCCAGCCCGAGTCGCTGTCGTAGAGGGAGCCGATGATGCCAAGAACCGCGCGTGACTCGGTCAGGCGTCGGTCGCCCACACCGGGCAGGGGGTTGGCATCAAGGTCGCTCAGGAAGTCGCGCACCTCGCTCATGGCGACGTCGGGGTTGGCAGCCAGGGGGCAGCCGTCGATGGTGGGGCACATCTCGGCGAAGCGGCGCAGCGCACGCTCGAATCCCTCGGCCTGCCCGAGCGAGAGCTCGGTGCCGTCGAGAGACGCATCGATGGCTCCGTCGAGCACCATCCGACCCACGCCGGTGGGGAACAGCTCGGCGTACGTGACACCGATGTCGGTGCCATAGGACTTGCCGAGGTACTGCAGGTGGTCGTCGCCGAGGGCCGCGCGCAGCACGTCGAGGTCGCGGGCCACGTCGAGGGTGCCCACATGGGCGAGCAGATCGGGTGAGCGTTGCTGGCAGGCGGTTCCTAGCTCGGCCGACAATCGGTCGAGGTCGGCCACCTCAGCCGGGGTGTCGGGTGAGGCGTCGGCCGAGATGAAGGCGTCGGTCTGCAGGTCGTCGAGGCAGCGGATGGGGTTGGAGGCTCCGACCCCGCGCGGGTCGAAGCCCACGATGTCGTAGCGCTCGCGCAGCGCCTCGGTGGTGACAGCACGTGCCGCCCGCGCATAGTCGAGGCCGGACCCGCCGGGGCCGCCCGGGTTCAGCACCAGTGACCCGATCCGGGCATCGCCGTTGGAGGCCGGCAGCCTGATCACCTCAACGCCGAGGGTGGGGCCCGATGGGTTGTCGTACGACAGCGGAACGGTGAGGGTGGCGCACTGGAAGTCGCCGTCGCACGACTGCCACGACAGCACCTGACCGTAGAAGCGTTCCAACGCCGGATCGGTGCCGGCAGCCACCGTGGCAGTGCTGGACGCAGCAGTCGACGACGGGGTGGGCGCGTTGATGGTGGCCACGACGCTGCACGACGACACGAAACCCGCAACCGACAGTGCCAGCAGAGCGGGCAACCACACGGCAGGGCGCACACCCCGCACGGCCATGGAGACTCCCCTCGGCGGTCAGCGGCTCGTCGACGCGCAAGTCGCCGCCGGTGCCAGTTCGACGACTGGGCGCCCCCGAACGTCCCCCGCGCACGCGCGAACTCGCGACCCAACGATGACAGGAAGGGGTCGGGCGCCGTACCGTGGGGGGGGTGAGCGCGAACAAGGGGGCCACTCCCCCCGACGGTGGCGATCGAGTCGCCGACGCGGTCAACAGCGCCATCTCGCAGGGCCTCGAACTGATCTCGGCGGTGCGCGCCCGCCGTCGCGCCAACCCCTCTCCGGCCTCCGAGACCCGTGAGCTCGAGCGGGTGCACCGAGCCGCCGTGGTGCAGTACGAGTCAGCTGTTCGCGCCCACCGATCGCGGCTCTGGCGGGCCCGAGCGAAGGTGATGCCGATGGCAACCACCAGCGCGGTGACCGGAACGCTCGCGGTTGTCACCGTGGTTTCCGTAGCCACCGTTCCTCCCCTCGCGGTGGCCCTCGCCGCAGTCAGCGGTGTCACCGCGCTGTCGGCCTACCGCTCGCGGCAGCTCTCGCACAACCCGCCACCTGAGCCCACGGCCATCCTGCCAGCCCCTCCACCGCCCACCCTGCGCACCGGCTCACGTGGCGAGGCCGAGACCCGTCGCCTGCTACGCATTCGCAATCAGCTCAGCGGCCTCATTCCCGCGGTGGCGCACCTGCACCCCGAGGCCGGAGCCGAACTCGCCCGCGCCGACTCTGAGGCCGGTCCCGCGCTCAACGCCCTCGTCTACCGCCTCAGCGTGCTTGATCACATCGAGCGGGCCTTGCCCAGCTCGGCGGCATCTCGGCAGGCAGCCCAGTCGGCCGACTCGGTGGCGCGTCGGCTGGCAGTGGGGGTCGACG
>CALQEM020000102.1:0-11441 GCA_943329595.2 Bifidobacterium breve | reverse complement strand
GCTCGGGGCCGATACGACAAGCGGGTATCAGTCTCGCGAAAACGCCACTTGCGCACGGCTCCGCGCTAACGTGGAGTTGGCGAACGGGGGAGTTCAAGATGCGTTTCAAGGTGTACGTTGCCGCGGGTCTGCTTGGCCTAGGTCTTCTTGCCGCGGCTGCGCCAACTGCTGCAAATGCGGTTTCTTCTCCGGCACCGGGCCAATCTTCAGCGAGCGATGATCTGGCTGCGGTCTCGGAGTTGACTGGCCTTTCTGGAGCACAGGCGAGTTCGTTTGCTGGCCTGCAGTCAGCGGTCGAGAGCATCGGGTCACAGCTCAGTTCCAACCCGGCCGTGACGTCATTCTGGATCGAGCCTACGGGTGGAGGTTCGCTGGTTATCGGCCTTCGGGACGTGCGTGGCGCGTCCGCAGTGCTTGCCAGTCTTCCAACGGCACTGCGGTCACAAGCTAAATTCGTCCAGCAGCAATTCAGCGAGTCGGAGCTGGGGGCGGCCGCGTCCTCAGTTGCAGGAACGTATGCGAAGGCCGGCACACCGGCATATGGAAGCGTCGACGTTCGCGCGCAGCAGGCTTCCGTCACTCTTGACAGGAATGCCGCCGCAAGAACTCTTCCGCTCTCTCAGAGCACAGTGAACACGACCGTCGGAGCTGGCACCGTACCGGTTACCGTCACGGTCGGAGATGTCCCTACACCGGCCGCCACCATCTACGCCGGGCTCGTTGGAACTGGATGTACGACGGGATTCAGCATTGTTCACACGTCTGGAACTCGTGGAGTTACCACGGCCGCCCATTGCGGTAATCACAGACCGTGAGTGGCGTCGCGCTGACGTTCAAATTCGAGTGGCAATACGGGTCGGCTGACGTTCAGTGGCATACAGCCACGGGACAGACTTTTCGAAACTGGGCCTACGATGGACTCAACGACCCGACCACGCCATATTACCGCCTAATCACTAGCACAATTCCGCGCTTGTCCCTGGTTATTGGTGGAACGTACTGCAAGTATGGAAAGACAACAGGATATGGCTGTGGAACCCTGGCCTCTCGAGTCGAAACGCCTAGCTGGGTCAACAATGCTTCACCCACATTCGTGGCGATTGACAATCCCTCACAAGTAATCTCGCTTGGTGGAGATAGCGGCGGCCCGACATTCTCCGGCGGGAGCGCGGTCGTCCTCGTCAGTGGTACCTCCAATCCAGGCCACCGGCTTGTCTCCATGTCGATGGACGGATTCGTCGGGCTGGGAATCACGGTTGCGACGTCCTAGGTGAGTTCCAAGACCACGATTGCAGCCCTCGCTATGGTCGGCGTCCTGTCTTTGTTGACTGGTTGCTCCTCCGCACCCCCTCCGGCGGACGCGAAAGTGCACATCCTCCAATCCGGCACGGGGGATGGTTCGGGGATGGCGTCCGAGGTGACAGGCGCGCTTACTGTCGGGAAGGACGGGTGCGCCGGAATCGACGGTGCGCTGGCTGTCTGGCCATCCGGCACATCGTGGTCTGACGCGGACGACGCGCTCCGACTGACGTCCGGTCAGCTCATTAAGCGTGGGGCGCAAGTTTCGGGCACCGGGGGGCAGGTAGCCCCTGCGACGGCGCGTTCTGCAGTTGTGCCTGCGGACGCCGCTGTTCCGTGTGACTGGACCGGAGCGTTTGTCATTCTGTTCAACGCTGGCTCCGTGGTTTCGTGAAGCACGGCTTTCGCATCGAGGGGGTCAGGGGTTCGAATCCCCTCAGCTCCACCCTGTGTGAGGACTCAAGACTTCGTCACTTCTGCCGGCTTCGGGCCGCCTTCGAGTGGGCCGTCCGTGGGCTCGCCGCATGAATTCCACACCGCTAATCCATAGGGAAGCGTCACACCGACTCATCGGTTGCGACGCTTTCGCATGGATTAGCGGACGGTGAGAGCGCGATGGGACGGGCCAGCGCCGTGGTGCTAGACCCAGCTCGGGAACCACATGTGGATGTGCCAGAAGTCGTAGGGCACCGTCTCGCCCACCCAGATCGGGTAGAAGAACGCGCTCGCCGACACGGCCAGCAGCAGGAGGCCTCCGCCGAAGAGGGCTCCCCACATGCGGCGGTTGGGCGGGGCCGACGAGGGCCCCAGGATGGTGCCCAGAGTCATGGCCAAGGCCATCACGAGGAAGGGCAGCATCGCGATGGCGTAGAACGTGAACACGGTGCGGTTCTGGAACAGCAGCCACGGCGCCCAGGCCGCGACGAACCCCACGACCACCGCGGCGCTGCGCCAGTCGCGGTGGGCCAGCCCGCGCCACACCTGGTGCAGCATCGCGATGGTGCCGACCCACCACACGATGGGGTTGCCGAGCGCGGTGACGGCAGCGGAGCAGCTCTCGACGGTGCAGCCGTGGTCGCCGAGCTTGTACGACTCGTAGAAGAACGACGTGGGGCGGCCCTGAATCGGCCAGCTCCACGGGTTCGACTGGTACGAGTGGGGCGACGTGAGTCCGACATGGAAGTTCCAGGCATCGACGTGGTAGTGCCACAGGCTTCGCAACGCCTCGGGGAGGAATAGCAGCCCCTGGCCCGGGTGGCTGGCTGCCCACTGGCGGTCCCAGGCGTCGTCAGACATGAACCAGCCGGTCCACACCACGAGGTAGACGGCCAGGGCCACGACCACGAGCGACACGAAGGCCGGAACGGCGTCGCGCACCAGCATGGCAACAGTGGGCCGGCGCACTCCGATGATGCGGCGCGCCCCCGAGTCCCACGCGATGCTGAGCAGGGCGAACAGGGCCAGGAACCACAGGCCCGACCACTTGGTGCCGATCGTGAGCCCGAGGAACACTCCGGCGGCGACCCGCCAGGGTCGGCCGAACAGCCACGGGCCGAGGCCAGCGGCGACGCCCGCTCGTCCGGGACCCCGCTGCTCGACGAGGCGAGCCATGCGGCGTCGCGTCGAGTCGCGGTCGAGAAGGAGGCAGCCGAACGCGGCCAGGGAGGTGAACATCACCGTCTGGTCGAGCAGGGCTGTGCGGCTGTGCACGATGGCCAAGCCGTCGATGGCGAAGAGCAGGCCCGCGACGCTGCCGATGAGCGTCGACCGGGTGAGGCGTCGGGTGATGCGGGCGACCATCAGCACCGCGATGATGCCGAGGACGGCCACGCCGATGCGCCAGCCGAAGGGGTTCACCCCGTACACCTGCTCGCCGGCCGCGATGACCCACTTGCCCAGCGGGGGATGCACCACGAAGTCGGCCTTGCCGTTGAACACGTCGAGGTCGCCGGCGAGAATTCGCTTGTCGGCACCATCGACCGTGCGCACCTCGTAGCCATACCGCAGCAGCGACAGGCCGCCCTTCAGGTAGTACGTCTCGTCAAACACCACCGCAGCGGGCGTACCGAGATCCTTGAGCCTCAGCGCGGCGGCGAAGGCCGTGATGCCGAGCGCGGTCAGCCACCCCGCCCAGCGGTCGGAGGGCATCGGAATGGCCAGCCGCCCACGAATCGCCGCGATGCGCTCGGCCCGCCGGTCGTAGTCGGGCAGCGTCGGGGGGCCCGAGGGGTCCGCGAGCTCAATGACGGCCATCGGACCATGGTAAGCGGCGGGCGCACGGTGGGTGAAAGGGACAAGGAATGCGACTTCGGGACATTCTGTGAACATTCCGTGCGAGTGTGGGAGAACATCAACCTTGGGAGTCGACCATGCGATCACACAGTCTGCTTGTCACTGTCGCCGCCGTGGGACTGGTCGCCCTCGTGGCCGCCGCCCCTGCCGACGCACACCCCGCGCCGACTCCCACGCCCCGTGGCACCGCCTGGGTTCCCGTGCTGTTCGAGGGTGACGGCCTGGTCAGCGTGGTCGACCTGGCATCGGGAGCTGTTACTGCCACGATCGACGACGGCATCGCCTATCCGTACGCAACGTCGCTGAGCCCCAACGGAAGGCTCCTGTATGTCACCGAGCTGTTCGCGGCCGACGTCGCGGTGGTCAACACCGCCACGCGCACCGTGGTCGACCACATCGCGGTGGGGGCGCAGCCCAACGGCGTCGCCTTCTCGCCCAACGGCAAGTTTGCGTACGTGACGAGCTCGGTCGACGACTCGGTCTCGGTGATCGACGTGATCGCCGGTGAGCTCACCTCAACCATCACCGTGGGCGACAACCCCGTCGGAGTCGCCGTGAGCCGCGATGGCAAGCAGGTGTACACGGCCAACTACGGCGACGCGTCGGCATCGGTCATCACGGTAGCCACCGGTGCCGTAGCGTCTGCAACGGTCGGCACCAAGCCGGTCGGAATCGCAGTGGGCGAGCGAGGCCGGGTGTTCGTTGCCAACAGCGAATCGTCGTCCGTGTCGGTGCTCGACGGACGCACCGGGGCAGCGATCGTAGGGTCGCCGATCGAGCTCGAGCCCGGTGCCACGCCCGAGGGAATCGCGGCGCGCGGCAACGAGGTCTACGTCGGCACCGTCGGAGCAGGCTCCCTCACCGTGCTTGACGGCCGCTCGCTCACGGTGAAGCGGACGCTGGGACTCGGTGGCGTGTGGGCCGTGGCGCCGGCCGGAGGCGACTTCGTGGTGGCGGTTCAGCCAGGCGCGCCCAGCGTGCTCAACGTGGTGAACTCGAAGACCGGTGCGGTGGTGTCGACCACCGAGCTCGGCGCGATCGCGCTCGGCCTCGGAAACTTCGTCGGTCGCTGAGCCTCGGGCGCGCTACTAGTGTGTCGTCGTGACCGGTCGACTGATCTTGGCGGCGACGCCCATTGGCGATGTCGATGACGCGTCGCCCAGGCTTCGCAGGTCGCTCGAGTCGGCTGACCTCATCGCGGCCGAGGACACCAGGCGGCTGCGACGGCTCGTTGAGGCGCTGGGGGCCCATGTCACCGCGCCGGTGGTGTCGTACCACGACTCGGTCGAGCGCGAGCGGCTCCCGCGGCTGATCGAGCGTCTGCGCGAGGGTGCCCTCGTGGTGCTCGTGACCGATGCTGGAATGCCGTCGGTGAGCGACCCCGGCTTCCGACTCGTCGAGGCGGCGGCGCGCGAGGGCATCGCCGTGACCGTGGTGCCGGGGCCGTCGGCGGTCACCACCGCCCTCGCGGTCAGCGGCCTGTCGGTCGACCGCTTCTGCTTTGAGGGCTTCCTTCCTCGTCGCGGTGGCGAGCGCTCAACGAGGTTGGCCGAACTGGCCATCGAGCGGCGTACCCTCGTGTTCTTCGAGGCACCTCATCGAACGGCCGTAACGCTTGCTGCTATGGCCGACGCCTTTGGCTCCGGTCGTCTGGCCGCGGTGTGCCGCGAGCTCACCAAGACCCACGAGGAAGTGGTGCGCGGCCCGCTGTCGGAACTGGTGGCGTGGGCTGAGGCAGGCGTGCGTGGCGAGGTAACCCTGGTGGTGGCCGGAGCCGCGCCGTCGACCGAGTCGGTGGGTTCGGCTGAGCTCGCGGCCAGGGTCGAAGCAGTCATCGCTGCGGGCATCGACCGCAAGGATGCCATCGCCGAGGTGGCGAAGGCGAGCGGGCTCGCCAAGCGGCAGGTGTTCGACGCCGTGGTGGCGGCCAAGGCGCGCAAGGGCCCGCCCTGATCCGGCCCTAGGATCGGAACATGACTGGCGGAGCTGGCGACAAGGCGTACTACGTCACCACACCCATCTACTACGTCAACGACGCCCCGCACATCGGGCACGCGTACACAACCACCGCGGGAGACGTGCTCACCCGGTGGCATCGCCAGCGGGGCGAGAAGGTGTGGTTCCTCACCGGCGTCGACGAGCATGGCCAGAAGGTGATGCGCGCCGCCGAGGCCAATGCACTCGCGCCGCAGGAGTGGGCCGACCGGCTCGTGGCCGACGCCTGGCGCCCGGTGCTCGAGACCATCGATGCCGCCAACGACGACTTCATCCGCACCACAGAGATTCGGCACACACGTAGGGTTCAGGACTTCGTCACGCTGCTGCACGACCGTGGCCACATCTACGAGGGCGAGTACGAGGCGCCCTACTGTGTGGGCTGCGAGGAGTTCAAGCTGCTCGGAGACCTCGTCGAGGGCGAGGGCGAGTTCGCCGATCAGCTGCTGTGCCCGATTCATGGCCGGCCGGTTGAGATCGTGCGCGAAACAAACTGGTTCTTCCGGCTCTCGGCCTTCGCCGACCGCCTCATCGAGCACTATGAGCTCAACCCAAGCGCGGTGCAGCCGCAATCGGCGTACAACGAGGTCATGTCGTTCCTGCGGCAGGGGGTCACCGACCTCTCGATCTCGCGCTCGACCTTCGACTGGGGCATTGAGGTTCCGTGGGACCCCAGCCAGGTCGTGTACGTGTGGTTCGACGCGCTACTCAACTACGCGACTGCCGTGGGCCTCGGCGATCCCCCGCTGAGCGAGGGCGGGCGCCGTTTCGCGTCCACCTGGCCAGCCGACGTACACCTCGTGGGCAAGGACATTCTGCGCTTCCACGCGGTGATCTGGCCGGCCATGCTGATGGCCGCCGAACTCCCGCTTCCCGGAATGGTGTTCGCCCACGGCTGGCTGCTGGTCGGCGGCGAGAAGATGAGCAAGAGCAAGCTCACCGGTATTGCGCCCAGCCAGATCATTGATCACTTTGGAAGCGACGCCTTCCGCTACTACTTCTTGCGGTCCATCAGCTTCGGTGCCGACGGCTCGTTCTCGTGGGAAGACATGTCAGCGCGCTACACGGCCGAACTTGCCAACGGACTCGGCAATCTCGCCTCGCGGGCCACGGCGATGGTCGCACGCTACTGCGATGGTGTGCTGCCGGCCGCGGGAGATCTCACCAGTGCCGACCGAGTGTTGGTCGAGGCGCTGCGCACCACGGTCGAGCAGGCCGACGCCGCCATGCTGCGCCTTGACTTCTCTGCCGGCATTGCCTCGGTGAAGGAGTTCGTCGACGCCGTCAACCTGTACGTCACCGAGCAGGAGCCGTGGAAGGTCGCCAAGGCCGTCGATGAGGCGGCTCAGGTCGAGCGGCTGCATACGATTCTCTACGTGATGAGCGAGTCGCTGCGCGCGCTGGCGGTGCTGTACAACCCGCTCATGCCCAAGGCGATGTCGTCGCTCTGGTCGCAGCTCGGCGCTGACAATGCGCTCGGGCCCATCGACTCGCAGCACGTGCAGTCAGCTGCCACGTGGGGGCAGTTGCCCGCCGGGACGATCGTCACCAAGGGTGAGAGCCTCTTCCCGCGGCTCGAAGACCCCGAGGAGTAGCGGGTGAACGACCTGCCCGAGGCCCCAGCGCCACTTCCGTCACCGGTTATCGACAGTCACTGTCACCTCGACATGCGCGATGGTCACGAAGGTCACGACATCGACTCCGCGCTGACGGCCGCCGCCGCGGTGGGGGTCGACAGGTTCGTGCAGGTGGGCTGCGATGTCTCGGGGGCTCGCTGGTCGGTCGAGGCCGCGCGACGATTCGACGTGGTGGTCGCCACGGTGGCCCTGCACCCCAACGAGGCGCCCCGGCTCGCGGCCGAGGGTGGTATCGGGGCCTTCGACGTCGCGATGTCGGCCATTGAGGAACTCGCGGCCGATCCCTCGGTGGTCGCGGTGGGTGAGACCGGACTCGACTTCTTCCGCACGGGCGACGAGGGGCGCGAGGTGCAGGAGGAGTCATTCCGTCGACACATCAGGCTTGCCGGTCGGCTGGGCAAGCCCGTGGTGGTGCATGACCGCGACGCGCACGCCGAGGTGTTGCGCGTGCTCGACGACGAGCCCTCACAGTCGGGGGTGGTGCTGCACTGCTTCAGTGGCGATGCCGACTTCGCCCGCGAGGCGGTGGCGCGAGGCTGGTACTGCTCGTTTGCCGGCACGGTCACCTTCAAGAACGCGCAGCCAATTCGCGACGCGCTCGCGGTGGTGCCCGACCACCTCGTGTTGGTCGAGACCGACGCGCCGTTCCTCACCCCCTCACCTCACCGTGGGCGGCCCAACTCGCCCTACCTCATTCCGCTCACCGTTCGGGTCATGGCTGAGGTGCGCGACCAGTCGGTCGACGACCTGTGTCGCGCGCTGCGGGCCAACACCTTCAGGGCCTTCGGCGAGTGGTAGCCGACGACGGCCTGCTCGGGGCCGCTGAACTCCGCCGTATCGCCGCCAGCCTCAACCTGCGCCCCACCAAGCAGTGGGGCCAGAACTTTGTGCACGACGCCAACACGGTGCGGCGTATCGTGCGACTTGCCGGGGTGGGCCCCGACGATGCTGTGCTCGAGGTGGGTCCGGGGCTCGGAAGTCTCACGCTCGCGCTGCTCGCAGTGGTGCGCCGGGTGATCGCGGTTGAGATCGACCCGGTACTCGCTGAACAGCTGCCGGTCACAGTGGGGGCGCATCGACCCGATCGGGCCGATCGGCTCGACGTGGTGAGGGGTGACGCCCTTCGGGTGGTGGCCGACGACCTGCCCGAGTCGCCGACGGCCCTGGTGGCGAACCTGCCCTACAACGTGTCGGTGCCGGTGCTGCTACACCTGCTCGAGACCTTTCCCTCCATCGCGACGGCGCTGGTGATGGTGCAGGCGGAGGTCGCCGACCGGCTGGCTGAGGGCCCTGGTAGTCGCACCTACGGCGTTCCGAGCGTGAAGGCGCGGTGGTACGGCGAGGTGCGCAGAGTCGGTTCAGTGCCGCCCACGGTGTTCTGGCCTGAGCCGCGGGTCGACTCGGGCCTGGTGGCGTTCGTGCGGGGGCCGTTGCGCGAGTCGGCGGTCGGCCGTGAGCAGGTGTTCGCCGTGGTCGACGCCGCCTTTGCGCAGCGGCGCAAGTCGCTGCGCGCGGCCCTGGCGGGGTGGGCGGGTTCGGCGGCGCGTGCTGAGGCCGTGCTGCGGGCCGCGGGAGTCGACCCCGGGGCGCGCGGTGAGCAACTCGGAGTCGAGCAGTTCATCCGCATCGCTGAGTGCCGCACTGTGGCGAATAGCATCGATCTGTGAGCACCGTCGTCGCGCAGGCACCCGCCAAGATCAACCTGTGGCTCAGCGTGGGCACCCCGGGCAACGATGGCTTTCACCCGCTCGCCACCGTATTTCAGGCGCTAAGCCTCAGCGACGAGGTACGTGCCACGAAGGCTGAGCTGGGCGCGGGCATCTCACTCAGCGTCGAGGGCGAGGGAGCATCGGCCACCCCCGTCGACTCATCAAACCTCGCGTGGGCGGCCGCCGAACTCATGGCTAACGCGCTGGGCGTGCCGCCTGACGTGCACCTTCACCTCAGCAAGCGCATTCCTGTCGCCGGTGGCATGGCGGGGGGCAGCGCCGATGCCGCGGCCACGCTGGTTGCATGCGACGCGCTGTGGCGCGGAGGCCTCACGCGCGACCAACTGATGGCGCTCGGAGCCGCACTGGGTAGCGATGTGCCCTTCTGCCTCCACGGCGGAACGGCGGTGGGCACCGGGCGCGGCGACCGGCTCACGGCCGTGCTCGCCCGGGGGGAGTTCCACTGGGTCATTGCCCTGGCCGAAGGAGGGCTCTCAACCCCGGCCGTGTACCGGGAGTGCGATCGGCTTCGCGGCGTTGACGACGTGCGGCAGCCTGAGCTGTCCGACGCTGTGATGGCCGCCCTGCGCGTGGGTGACGCCGCACTGCTCGGGGCTGCTCTCGGTAACGACCTGCAGGCTCCCGCACTCTCACTGCGACCGCAGTTGCGCCAACTGCTTGACGCTGGGCTTGATGCCGGCGCACTCGGTGCACTGGTGTCAGGCAGCGGCCCCACCTGTGTGTTTTTGGCGGCCGGCCGTGAGGGGGCCCTCGACATCGCGGTCAGCCTCAGCGGTTCGGGTCTGTGTCGCACGGTGACCTGCACCACCGGACCCGCCCCCGGCGCCCGGGTGGTCTCGCGCGGCTGACCCGCGCCTAGGCGGGGTTGTCGAACTGAGTCACCAGCAGGCGAAGCACGTCAGCGAGCCTGGCGCGCTGCTCAGGGGTAAGCACGCTGAGGATTGCCTCCTCATGGTGCAGTAGAGCGTCGAGGGCATCGTCGACGGCCGTGCGCCCGGCCGCGGTGAGCACCGCGAGCACGCCCCGGCGGTCGTGCTGGTCAGGCTCCCGCCGCAGAAATCCCCGCTGTTCGAGGCGGTCGAGCCGGTTGGTCATGGTGCCACTGCTGACGAGATTCTGGCGCAGTAGGTCGCCGGGCGACATGGCGTAGGGACTTCCAGCCCGGCGGAGGGCCGCCAGCACGTCGAACTCCCACGGCTCGAGCTCATTGGCTCCAAATGCCTCGCGTCGGGCGAGGTCGAGGTGGCGTGACAGGCGTGACACCCGTGAGAGAACCTCGAGCGGGGCAACGTCGAGATCGGGCCGCTCGCGCTGCCACGCGACGACGAGACGGTCGACCTCGTCTGAATGCATGGTTCACAGCCTACGGGCGCCCGGGGGCCACTTGCTGCTGCCGCGACGGGCTACCAATCTGCGGCGTAGTGCGCCGGGCTTCAGCCCGGTGGTGAAGCGCCGCGCCGTGGTGAACCTTTTGTCAGACCCTTGGCCGATACTCAAGCCATGTTGAAGCGGTTCCGGTATCGGGCGTACCTCACGCGTCCCGATCAGGAGGCGGCGCTCAACAGGACGTTCGGGTGCGCGCGTGTGGTCTACAACGACGTGATCCATGCTCGTGAGGAAGCGCACAAGGCCGGGTTGCCGTTCCCGAAGACGGGGGACTTGTCGAAGCAACTGATCACTCTTGCGAAACTCTCCCCGGAGCGGGCGTGGCTCGGCGAGGTCAGCGCGGTCGTCTTGCAGCAGGCTCTCGCGGACGCTGATCGCGCTTACCGGAACTTCTTCGCGTCCGTGTCCGGGAAGCGTAAGGGCTCAAGGGTAGGCAAGCCGAGGTTCCGGTCCCGTCGCGATAACCGACAGTCAGCGCGCTTCACAAAGAACGCCCGGTTCAAGGTGCGGCAGGTCAACACGGACAAGGCGCGACTGTACCTGCCGGGGATCGGGGAACTCTCCCTCGCTTACTCTCGTCCCCTGCCGGCC
This sequence comes from Bifidobacterium breve, assembly GCA_943329595.2. Classification (GTDB taxonomy): domain Bacteria; phylum Actinomycetota; class Actinomycetes; order S36-B12; family CAIYMF01; genus CAIYMF01. The sequence continues at coordinate 511 of CALQEM020000102.1, read as the reverse complement.
GAACCGTCTTCAGTGACGCTGATACGCGAGCCGGACGGGAACCTGTACGTCTCGTTCGTCGTGGACGTTCCCGAAATCTCACCGCTGCCGGAAACTGGGCGGCACGCTGCCCTGGACCTGGGCTTGACCGACTATGCGGCCGTCGTAGCAACGGATGGCACACGATCAAAGGTTGAGAACCCGAGGTTCCTGCGGGCCGCGGAGAAGAAGTTGAAGAAGGCTCAGCAGTCGCTGAGTCGGAAGGAGAAGGGAAGCAACAACCGTGCGAAGGCTCGCGTGAAGGTCGCGCGAGCACATCGCAAGGTTCGCGAGACCCGGTTGGATCATGCCCACACACTGTCTCTGACGCTGGTTCGTGAGAACCAAACGATCAGCGTGGAGAAGTTGAACGTGAAGGGCTTGGCCCGAGCGGGAGCAACAGGCCGCAAAGGCAGGGGCTTGCGAAAGTCTGTGCACGATGCCGCGTGGGGGCAGTTCCTGCGCGTTCTCGCAGAGAAGGCCGACTGGCACG
>CALQEM020000101.1:0-11459 GCA_943329595.2 Bifidobacterium breve | reverse complement strand
CTACGACGACGTACCCACCGACGACGGGGCAGTGACGCGCATGGTGGAGGCTGCCCGGGTGCTGGGCTGAGAGCACGAGCGCGCACTCGGAGCTGTTAAAAGAGCAGTCCGGGTGCAGGGTCGTCGATGGCGACGCCGGGCTGCGGCTCGGCTTCAGGCCCTAGCTCGGGCGCGTCGGGCGCATCGGGCGCGCGCGCCGCGAAGCTCACTCCCTCGAGGAAGGCGCGTGCCTCCACCAGCCGCGGGTACGGGGTCAGCAGTGCCTCGAAGTTCGCGCCATGCCCGGGCACCAGCAGGTGCGCGAGTTCGTGCAGGAGCACGTAGTCGACCACGTGGTCGGGCATTCCTCGAAGCCGATGCGAGAGCCGGATGGTCCGATCGGCCGTGGTGCACGACCCCCATCGTGCCCGCTGGTTGGTGACCCACCGCACCGACGCCGGAACGGGAGCCCCGGGCAGCCACCGCCTCGAGAGTGCGAGCGCCCGCTCGTGCAGTTCGTCATCGGTGGGCGCAGCCCGGCGCTCACGCGACTCGATACGTGCTACCAACTCGTCAGCGTACGCAGTCGCCTGGGCCGCCGACATGCGCGCGGGCACCAGCACCACGAATCGATCGCCCTCACGCCGGGCCGACACCGTGCGCCGACGCTGTGCACTACGCCTGATCTCGATGGCCGGCCGATCAGCGGGGCGCGGCTGCCCGGGCGTGGTCACGGGCCCACGGTAGTCCTCCGCCTCACAGCGTCGGGCTCGCGACAGGCCACGGGCAGAGCGGGCTCGACGACGCTTACGAACCCCTGTGCACGGACGACCTAGGGGACTCTCGGGGTCCGGCCGGATGTGAACGGGCGGTTGCGCGGGCAGATTTCTTTCTTCCACAGGCGGTGGACGACGTCCTCGCAGGTCAGCGGTCTGTCCCACGACTCATCCCCATGGTTGTCCCCAGCACTGTCCCACAGGTATCCACAGGTCTCGCCCCTGTTGTACACAGCCCGTCCCCAGAGTCGTCCACAGGGTGCGTCGACGACCGTTGACGGAGGTCGAGTCGCGGGCCTAGGTTCACGAGTGTCGAAGCCCCCGAGATAACGGTTCGGCGTCCGCAAGGGGAAGGCGGACGGCGAGTGTGAGCCTTGGGGGCTTCGCTCTGCCCGGCCACACGACGTGAACCGTCCCCGCTCAACCAGCCGTGGCGCGAGAGCTAGAAATGTGAACTTACCCGACATTTCACTCATTTCACCCAGACTCGTGTCGGATGTACCGCACTCCGGCGGGCTGCTGGCCTACTCTGCGAAGTGTTCGGGCTACCGAACACGATTCCCTCGCTCCGCCCGACCGCCCAGCACCTGTTCCACGGCCCGGTGGGGAGCACGCAGCGAAGGGTCGTTCAACGACGTATGAAGGAGAACCCCGTGGCGGAGACATTCGAGGGCGAGGCCTACTGCGTGAAGTGCAAGGCCAAGCGGCAGGTCACCGGCGGCCGGGTTGAGGTCGCCGAGAACGGCCGTCGCATGGGCAAGGGAAAGTGCCCGGAGTGCGGCACCACGGTCGTGCGCATTCTGGGCAAGGCCACCTAGCCCTCCCACCCGCCGGCAGCAGTAGGGGCCGGCGCAACGACACGGAACGCCCGTCGAAGGCCCGAGGCCGCGGCGGGCGTTCCGCGTTGAGAGGACGAGCGGTGTACCCATGCTCCGGCCGGGCGGAACCTTAGCGGCTCAGGCCTGAGCATCGTCAGCACCGTCCACAGGCCGGCAGGCGCAGAGTAGGGCCATGACCTCACTTCACCCCGGCCCCGCGGGCCTGCCCACGTTCCCTCGCCTCGTTCCCGAAGTTGCGCTCGCATGGCGCGATGTCTCGACCCTTCAGGTAGGCATCGACCAGCGCCTCGCCCGAATTCTGCCTCGGGTGACCCAGCGCGAGTACCGCGCCCTGCGAGCACTCGACGGCACGCGCAGCCTCACCCGGACGCTCGACGACTTCGAGGCGACGGGAGGCGATCGCGGGTGGCTCATCTCTGCGCTCCACGCGCTTGTCGCCACCGGCGCCATCGTCGACGCCGCCACCGAGCGCGCGCTCGACCTGTCTGGGGCCGAGGCCGCGCGACTCTCACCTGATACCGCGGTCATCGCCGCGACACGGCCCGGCGAGGCACACGAGGTGCTGCGCCGCCGTCGCGACGCCCTGGTGCAGGTGCGCGGCACCGGTCGGGTGGGTGTGGGAGTCGCGACGCTGCTCACCGCCGCCGGCGTGGGGCGACTGCGCATCACGCCAATCGCGGGCGACGCGCCCCGCGTTCTCCCCCGCTCGATCGCACCGCTCGGACCCCCGGCTTCAGCCCTGGGGCAGCCTGCCCGAACGGCCGCGAGGGCAGCAGCCTCCCGGGCCGCCCTCACCGACAGCACCGGCCGCCCCGCCGAAGGAAGCGTCGCCGCCCTCATCGTCGTCTGCCCGCCCCGCGTCGTTGCCCCCGAGCTGGCCGAGCAGCTCGCGGCCAGCGGTCGGCCCCACCTCGTGGTGATGAGCGACGGGCCCCTCGCGCGCGTCGGCCCACTCGTGGTTCCGGGATCAACTCCCTGCCTACGGTGCCTCGAACTGCACCGCCGCGACCGCGATCCGACGTGGCCGCTTGTTCTCACCCAGGTCGCTCACCAGCGCGGCCCCCACCGCAGTGCTACCGACGGTGTGCTGGCCACTCTGGCAGCGTCGGTGGCGGCCCTTCACGCCCTCGCACTGATCGACGATCCCACGGGCCCCGCGCCACCGAGCGCGGGTGGCATGGTCGAGCTGCGAATCCCCGAGCTGCAGTGGCGTCGACGGGCCTGGGGCGAGCATCCCGAGTGCGGCTGCACGTGGGCCCCCGACCAGACGCCCCGTGCTGCCTGAGGGGGGAGACACCCTCGCTGGTGCGCGATTGCTCCGGTCGGGGGACAATGAAGCATTGTGAATGACCTTCCCAAGCGCGCGATCACCCGCAGTGCCCGCATGGCGGCGCTCCCGCTGGGCTATGCGGGCCGCACTGCCCTAGGCATGGGTAAGCGCATTGGAGGAAAGCCCGCCGAGGCGGTCAGCGCCGAGATTCAGGCTCGCACCGCCGAGCAGCTGTTCAAGGTGCTGGGCGAGCTCAAGGGTGGGGCCATGAAGGTGGGCCAGGCGATGAGTATCTTCGAGGCTGCCCTGCCCGAGGAGGTGGCCGGCCCCTACCGCGCCACCCTCACCAAACTGCAGGACTCCGCGCCTCCGCTGCCCGCCGCCACCGTGCACGCTGTGCTGGCCGACGAGCTCGGCAAGGACTGGCGCAAGCGCTTTTCCCACTTCGACGACACGCCCGCCGCGGCGGCCTCCATCGGCCAGGTGCACCGGGCGGTGTGGCGCGACGGCCGCGAGGTCGCCGTGAAGATCCAGTACCCCGGCGCGGGAAAGGCCCTCATGGCCGACCTCAGTAATGCGGTGCGCCTCGCCCGCCTCTTCGCCAACCTGGCGCCCGGCCTCGATATCAAGCCGCTCATCGCCGAACTTAAGGAGCGGGTGGTCGAGGAACTCGACTACCTGGCCGAGAGCGAGTCGCAGCGCACCTTTGCGGCGGCCTTCGAGGGCGACCCCGACTTCGCCATTGCTCACGTGCTCGCTGCGGCCCCCAACGTGATCGTCACCGAGTGGCTCGAGGGCAAGCCACTGTCGAAGGTGATCGCCTCGGGGAAGCGCGCCGAGCGCAACCACGCCGGACTTCTCTACCAGCGCTTCTTACTCGCGGGGCCCGCCCGCGCAGGCCTCCTGCACGCCGACCCGCATCCGGGTAACTTCCGCATAACCCCCGACGGACGCCTCGGCGTGCTCGACTTTGGCGCAGTGGCCCACCTGCCTGATGGCATGCCTCCGGCACTGGGACGCCTGCTGCGTATCGCTCTCGATGGAGATGCCGACTCGGTCACCGTGGGCCTGCGCGACGAGGGCTTCCTCAAGCCCGGCATCACCGTCGACGCTCAGAGCCTGCTCGACTACCTCGACCCGTTCGTCGAACCCGCCCGCCACGCCCACTTCCGGTACTCGCGCGAGTGGCTGCAAACACAGTTCCGTCGCATCAACGACCCGCGCAACCCCGACTTCGCCATTGGGCTGAAAATCAACCTGCCTCCGTCGTACCTGCTCATCCACCGCGTGTGGCTCGGCAGCATCGGAGTGCTGTGCCAACTCGACGCCGACGTTCCGGCGCTCTCTGAACTCGAGCGGTGGGTTCCCGGCTTCACCGACAATCCACCCCTGATCTAGGGCTGATCTAGGTCTGCACCTCGCCGTGCATCAGCGCGAGCAGCGTGGCCCCGTAGTCGTCGAGCTTCTGCTTGCCGATGCCGGGAATGAGCCGGAGTCCATCGGAGTCGGTGGGCCGCCGCTCAGCCAGAGCCATCAGGGTGGCGTCGGTGAACACCACGAACGCGGGCACCGAGCGCCGCTTGGCCTCGTCGGCTCGCCAGGCCCGGAGTCGGTCGAACAGGGCGTCGTCGACATCGGCAGGGCAGGCTCGGCAGCGGCCCATCGTGCGCTCGGGCGGGGTGACCAGCGACTTGCCGCACACCCGACACTTGGCGGGGCCTGACCTGCGACGCTCGCCCCGGGGCTGACCGCCCGGCACGACGAGGGCCGTACTCGCAGCGCCGGCGGCGGGCAACTCGTCGAGGAATCGCGAGCGGCTGCGACCTCCCCACGAGCCACCCTGCCGGCTGCGGGCCCAGCTCAGGGTGAGGTGCTCACGGGCACGCGTGATGCCCACATACAGGAGGCGTCGCTCCTCCTCGATGCCCGCCGCACTGGTGGCGTGCACAATGGGGAGCGAACCCTCAACTAGTCCGACGATGAACACCGCCTGCCACTCCTGACCCTTGGCTGCGTGCAGCGACAGCAGGGTGACGGCCTCGGCCGTGGGAACGTGCTGAGCGGTCGCTCGACGGTCGAGCTCGGCCACGAGCATTGACAGGTCGGCCCGCGCGGGCTGATTTTCTAACGCTCCTTCGCGCGCCACGAGGTCGGACGCCAGCGTCACCAGCCTGTTGAGATTGGCCCAGCGCTCGGTGACCGCACCCGTGCCCGGAGGACGCTCGCGGGTGTAGCTCATCGACGAGAGCACACCCTCGACCTGCTCGACCAGCGGCACCCCGGCACCAACCTGATCGGCACGCGCAGCGCCGCGCAGCAGGGTGATGCCCTGCTTCACCTCCGGACGCTCGAAGAAGCGCTCGGACCCCTGCAGCGCGCTCGGGATCGAGCGGGCGTCGAGCGCGGCCTCAAACGGCTCCGACTGCGCATTGATGCGGTACAGAATCGCGATCTCTCGTGGTGGCATGCCACCCGCGATCAGCCCCGCGATGTCGGCAGCGACGGCGGCGGCCTCATCGGCTTCAGAGGCATATTCGTTGACGCGTGGCACGGGGCCCGCGGGCTGCCCAGAGCGCAGCACGAGGCGCGAGGGCGCCTCAGCGCCTCCGGCGATAACGCGGTTGGCGAGTTCGACGATTTGCGGCGAGCATCGGTAGGAGCGCACCAGGCGAACCTCGGTGGCCTGCGGCCACTGCTCGCGGAAACCCACGAGGTAAGTGGTAGTGGCGCCCGCGAACGTGTAGATGGTCTGCGATGCGTCGCCCACGACACACAGGTCGTCGCGGTCGCCGAGCCAGAGCTGCAACAGCCGCATCTGCAGCGGGTTGACGTCTTGAAACTCGTCGACCGTGAACCAGCGGTAGCGGGTACGGACCTCCTCGAGGATGGGGGGGCTGTCGTCGAGGACGCCCACCGTGAGCCGCAGCACATCCTCGAAGTCCATCAGTCCCTCGGCAGCGAGCGCCCGGTCGTAAGCGCCGATGAGGGCCGCCACCTGCTCACGGGTCGACGATGACGGCGGCACCCTGCCCGCCAGTGTCGCGGCCGCCACGTACTGGTCTGAGTGCAGGTTGCTGACCTTGCTCCACTCGATCTCACTGGCGAGGTCGCGCACCGACGCGCTATCGGTAGCCAAGCCCAGCGACGAGGCCGCCACGGCCACATGACGAGCCTTGACCGGGAGGATCTGCGGCATCGATCCGCCCACGGCTCGCCCCCAGAAGTGCTTGAGCTGCGCCAGGGCCGTGGCGTGAAATGTGCGCGCCGTGACGTCGGTTCCGAGCTCGGCCAGACGCCCCCGCATCTCGCCCGCGGCCCGCGCCGTGAACGTCACGGCCAGTGAGCGACGCGGATCGTGCTGGCCCGTGGCCACCGCGTGGGCGATGCGGTGGGTGATCGCCCGGGTCTTGCCGGTGCCAGCGCCCGCGAGGATGACCACCGGACCGTTGACAGCCTCGGCCGCGGCTCGCTGTTCGGGATCGAGTCCGTCGAGGATCGGGTCCGGGTTCACCACCGCATCTTCGCACCGGGCGGCGACACCGCCACCGGGCGACCACGGGTACGGTGTGAGCATGGCTTCTTTCACGATGTACTCCACGCCCTGGTGCGGATACTGCCAGCGACTCAAAGCTCAGCTCGCCCGTGCCGGGATCGAGTTCGACGAGGTCGACATTGAGCAGGACCAGTCCGCTGCCCTCTTTGTCGAAACGGTCAACGGAGGTAACCAGACCGTGCCCACGGTCGTGTTCCCCGACGGCACGGCACTGACAAACCCCTCCCTCAAGCAGATCACCGAGAAGGTCGGAGCGGTCGGCTGAGCGTGGGTTCCGGCATCGGGCCGGCCATCGACCTCGATCGTCGCCTGCTGCGCGACCTGATGCTGGGGCGGGCGACCCTCGACCGGGCGGCGCACCTGCGCACCGAGCCGCAGCGGCTCGACGAACTGTGGGCTCACGCGTCCACCCGAGTGCTGCTGCTCGATGGCGGCCGCCTTCCGGTCACCGACGGCGAGGCGCCCCAACTCGTCCTTCTCGCACCTGCCGACGTTGACGGCGACATCGCCCAGACCGAACGTCACCTGCTGGGCACCAACACCAACGGAGGCGCCGTCTTCCTCGCCCGGCCCACCCTCGCGGGCACGAGTGACGACGACCGCGACCACCCACGACCGGCGCCCCTCGGCGCCATCTGGGTAGGCCTGCGCGAGGTGGGCGCCCACCTCGACGACCACGACGCCGGAATCGCGGTCACCGCGGTTGCCCTCGACTCGTGGCATCGCAGTCACCCGCACTGCGCCCGCTGCGGTCAGGCCACCGAGATCGCCTCGGGCGGCTGGGTGCGCCGGTGCCCCGACGACGGTAGCGAGCACTACCCCCGCACCGACCCGGCCGTCATCATGCTGGTGCGTGACGAGTACGACCGGGCCCTGCTCGGCCATCAGGCGGCGTGGCCCGAGGGCTGGTTCTCGACCCTGGCTGGCTTCGTCGAGCCCGGTGAGACCGCCGAGGCCGCGGTGCGGCGCGAGGTGCTCGAGGAGTCAGGAATCCACCTCGGCGCCGACCCCGACGACGTGGTGTACCTCGGGAGCCAGCCGTGGCCCTTCCCGTCGTCGCTCATGCTGGGGTACCACGCCCGCGCCGCCTCGCACGACATTGCCGTCGACGGCGTCGAGATAGGCGAGGCACGCTGGTTCAGCCGCGAGCAACTGCGCGACGAGTGCGCGGCCGGAACTCTGCGCGTGCCCTCCTCGATCTCTATCGCACGTCGACTGATTGAGCGCTGGTACGGGGAGCCGCTACCCGAGTCATGGTCGCGCCCATGAAGCACCACCTATGACAGTGTTCATTCGCCAGCTCACCGGCGTCCGGTTCGTGGCGGCTTTCTGGGTGCTGATGTACCACTTCCAGGCACCGCTGGCAACGCTCGGCCTGCTGGTGCCGGTGGTGTCGGATGTGCTGCGGGTCGGACGCCTCGGAGTCGATCTGTTTTTCGCGCTGTCCGGGTTCATCCTCACCTACACGTACGTGCACAAGCTTGGCCCCGCATTCAAGGGCTCGGCGGCCGCCACGTTCCTGTGGCTGCGCCTCGCGCGCATCTGGCCCGTTCACTTCGTGATGCTCATCGTGGCCGGGCTCGCCTTACTGGCCCAGTCGAAGGTGACCGGCTCCGCGCTGGCACGCGACTGGCTGAACCCGGTCGACTACCTCAAGAACGTCTTCCTCGTGCAGGAGTGGGGCGCCAACCCGCAGCGCGGCTGGAACTTCGTGGCCTGGTCGCTGTCGATGGAGTGGCTCGCGTACCTGCTGTTCCCCCTGCTGGCCCTGGTGCTCTGGCGGCTGCGTGACCGCATGCCCCTCGGCGGATTAGCGCTGGTGTGGGTGGCGGTGCTGCTGCCACTCGTCGTGTACGGCACCGGTCAGAGCGACCCCTACTACACCGACAACTGGGGCTCGACGATTCGCATTCTCACCGAGTTCACGGCAGGGGCCGTCACCTACCTCGTTGTCGCGCGACTGATCGCCAACGGTGGCGGCGAGCCGTCAGAGCGAGCCCGACGACTGTCCGGGGCTCTGGCGGTAGCGTGCCCGGTCGTGATCGTGCTGGGCTGCGTGGTTCTCAACCGCGTGGCCGCCTTCCAGCCCCCGGTGCCCGCGACGGTGAGCCCCGACGCCGAGGCACTGCCGCCCTACTACCACCTGTGGCTGGTTCCGGTGCTCATCGTGTGGATCGGCGCCCTCGCGCTCGCACGCAACGGCGTCACCCGATTCCTGTCCACCGACAGGCTCGTGCTCGGCGGCTTCATCTCGTACTCGCTGTATATGACCCACCTCGTTTGGTACGGCCTGTGGCGCGCGGCCATGAAGGCCGTGGGCATTAGCGGAGGCATCCTCTACGCAGCGGGCTTCGTGGCCCTGGTGCTGGGCGCGGTCATCATCGCCTGGCTCATGTGGCGCTTCATCGAGGAGCCAGCCCGCGAGTGGATGCGTTCGAGGGTCGGGGTGCGAACCAAGCCCGCTGGCGAGGAGACCACCCACCCCGCGCGTGGGTGAGCGGGGCCTCACCCACCACCTAGGCTCAGGGTGTGCGCCTTGCCACCTTCAACCTCCTGCATGGAGTCTCAGTGTCGGGCGCAGACCCCGCTTCCCTGCGACCGCTACTCGACGAGCGTGGTCGGCCCATCGCCCCGGCGCCCGTGATGTCAGATGCACCCCTGCGCGAATCGGCCCGACTCCTCGACGCCGACGTGCTAGGGCTTCAGGAGGTCGACGTACACCAGGAGCGCAGCGGCCGGGCACACCAGGTCAGAGCAGTTGCCGAGGCGCTCGACGCGCCCTTTTGGATGTTTGTGCCGGCGCTGCGCGGCACCCCCGGCCTCGAGCGCGACTGGCAGGCAGCCGATGCCGTCGACCACCGCGGCTACGACGACGACCCCGCCGACGTGGGGCCTCGCTACGGGGTCGGCCTCGTCTCGCGCCACCCGGTGCTGGCGTGGCGGGCCACCCTGTTCGACGCCGCCCCCTGGTCGCTTCCGCTGGTGGTTCCCGCGGCGCCGCGCCCCCGGGTGATGCGCATCCCGGATGAGCCGCGGGTTGCCGTTGCCGCGCTAATCGACACTCCGCGCGGCCGCATCACGGTAGCCACCGCACATCTGTCATTTGTGCCCGGCTACAACGTACGCCAGCTGCGCCAACTGAGGACCTGGCTCGCCACCATGCCCCGGCCCCTGGTGCTGCTGGGCGACTTCAACCTGCCCGGGTCGCTGCCGCGCCGGATCACCGGGTGGAGCCCGCTGGTGTCGGCGGCCACCTACCCGTCGACGGGTCCTCGAGTGCAGTTCGACCATGTGCTGGCCGACGGGCTCACGGACGCGCAGCGGTTATCGGTGCGACCGGAGGTTCACACCCTCCCGGTGAGCGACCACTGTGCCGTGTCGGTCGACCTCACCCTGTGACCCTCTGATCCAGCAGGCGGACCGCATGTCCGTAGGAGCGCGACAGCGCCGCCCCACTATCCGGTGATCAGTCGCTCGATCTCGTGACGGTCGGGCAGGGGGAGCGCACCGGGGGCGTTTCCGTAGCGGCGCACCTCACCGAGGCGCACGTATACGAAGGACGCGTCGACCCGCTCGATCGGCACCCCCACGAGCTCGGCCCACGCGAGTCGGTACACGGCCAGTTGCAGCGGGTCGGCGGCCGGCTGGCGGCCGGTCTTCCAGTCGACGACCTCCCAGCGGTCGAGCGACGGGTCTCCCGACGGGTCGGGATGACTAAAGACGGCATCGATGCGACCGGGTACAAGCCGTCCGGCAAGGAGGATCGCACAGGGCACCTCGAGCGCCAGAGGACGCATCGACGCGTACGGCATCGACAGGAACTGCTCCTGCATCTGCTCGAACTCGGTGTCGGAGTCGATATCGGCGTCGGCCGCGCCGGGAAGTTCATCGGGTCCTAGGAGGGGCTGCTGGCCGAACTGCGCCTCAACCCAGGCGTGGAAACGTGTGCCGCGGCGCGCTGCGGGAGACGGCTGCTGAGGCATGGGGCGCACCAGCCGGCGCGCGAACCCGTCGGGGTCGGACACCAGAGTCTGCACCGCGGTGGCGCTGAGTACCGTCGGCAGAGGCACCTCGCGGTCGAGGGCTAGGTCGCGCTCAGCCGCGGCGAGGAGCACCTCGAGGTCACGGTCCCAGTCGGCGATGATGGCCCGCTGGTCGTCATCGACCTCATCCGGCAGGAACTCGGGCAGGAGTTCGGGCAGGGACCTGCCGCTGCCTCGTCGACTCGACACCTCGGCTGCCCCCGCCCGGCGAACCTGAAGGATGTCTGCCCGAATCGGCGGGGGCCACTGCACCGAGACACGCTCGGCCAGGGGGTTAACGTCGTCGGTCGGCGGCTCGGCCCAGACTGCGACCTCTCCAAGCCCGGTTTCGCAGCACTCTTTGATCTGCTGCAGGAACAGGCCCGGCTGCTTGAGGCCGCGCCCACTTGCCGGCCAGTACGACGCGGAGGCGATCAGGGTGGTTTCGGCGCGGGTGACCGCAACGTAGGCCAGGCGCGTCTCCTCGAGCAGGTCGAGTTCGCGGGCGGCCTCGCGGAACTGCTCGTACTCGATGCCCCGCGGGGTGGGCGAGGAGGGAAAACCGGACAGCGACTCGGGCGCGGGCTCGCGGCGCACGTCGAAGGGCAGCACGTGAGCCGACTTCGGCCAGTGGCTCTGGCCACGGTTCGAGGGGAAGGTGCGATCGTCGAGCGACGGCAGGACCACCACCGGAAACTCGAGTCCCTTCGACTTGTGCACCGACATGATGCGCACGCTGTCGGTGGCGTTCGGCAGGTCGGCGTCGGGGTCTTTGTCGAATCGCCGTGCGTCGGCGATGTGTCGCAGGAACGCACCCAACGTAGCCCGAGAGTCGAGGTCGCGGAACTCGCCCGCGAGCGACAGGAATGACGCGAGAGCGGCTCGGCGCTGCTCGGACACCGGGTCGCCGGCCGCCATGAGTTCTGCCTGCAGCCCGATGGTGTCGATCACCCGCTGCACGAGGTCGCCCAACGGCTCGCCCACATGCCGGCGCAGACCGCGCAGCTCGTCTGCCACCCT
>CALQEM020000100.1:0-11516 GCA_943329595.2 Bifidobacterium breve | reverse complement strand
AGTAGCAATCAGCCTGCGTCACTTTGTGCCCAACCTGATGCCGGTCACGATGGTGCTCGCCGTCTATTTTGTGGCCGGGGCAATTGTCGCCGAGGCCGGCCTGTCGTTTCTCGGGCTGGGCGCGCAGCCTCCGATGCCAAGCCTCGGCTCAGCTCTCGCGCAGGGCCGCGACTACCTCACGCGCACGTGGTGGCCGGTCATCCTTGCGGGTGGCGTCCTGACCCTGACCGTGCTGCTGCTCAACAGCGTGAGCGACCAGTTGCGCGAGCACTTCGACCCCCGCATCGGGAGACGTCGATGACGCAGCCCGTGATCGAGTTCACCGAATTCTCACTCGGCCGAGACATCGGCACCGTGTGGGAGCCCTTGGTCACCGACATCACACTCGCTCTACAACCGGGCGAGGTGCTCGGCCTCGTCGGCGAGAGTGGTTCGGGTAAGAGCCTTTCGGCTTTGTCATGCCTGGGGTTGCTCCCTGCCAAGGTGAAACAGCTCGGAGGCACCCTGCGCGTGCTCGGTCGTGACACCGCAGACTTCACCGAAGACGACTGGCGCGAGGTGCGCGGGACACAGGTGTCGATGATCTTCCAGGATCCGATGACCAGCCTCGACCCGTGCTTCACGGTGGGCAGCCAAATTGTCGAGACCATCCGGGCGCATGAGTCGGTGTCGGCCAAGGTGGCCCATAGCAGTGCGCTAGAGATGCTCAGGCTGGTCGGAATCAAGGACCCTGAGAGCCGATATGCGGCCTACCCACATGAACTCTCGGGTGGCCTTCGCCAGCGAGCCATGATTGCGGCCGCACTCGTGATGAAGCCGACGGTGCTGGTTGCCGATGAGCCGACGACTGCGCTGGATGTCACCACTCAGGCGGCCATCATCGAGCTAGTCATTGGCCTGCAGCGTGAGATGGGCATGAGTGTCCTGTGGATTTCGCACGACCTCGCGGTGGTGGCCAATCTCGCTCACCGGGTTGCCGTGATGTACGCCGGAGAACTCGTGGAAGTTGCGCCGACTGATCGTCTCTTTGCTGACCCGCAGCATCCCTATACGCGGGGGCTCATCGATAGTGCTCGCGTGCGTGCTGCTGGCGAGCCTTTTGATTTCATCTCCGGATCGGTGCCTGAGCCTGGCGGCTGGCCGCAGAGTTGCCGGTTCGCTCCCCGCTGCTCGCGAAGCACCGAGGCGTGTGACGAACCCCCCCGGATGACGGTGGGACTCATCGACAGTTCTGTGCGGTGCCACCATCCGGGTGCTGAGGTGGTGGCATGAGTCCGATTGTGGTGGTCGAGTCGCTCGTCAAGGAGTTCCCGGGCGCCGATGACACGGTTCGTCGGGCAGTTGATGAGGTGTCATTGAGCGTCGACGAACGTGAGATCTTCGGAATTGTCGGTGAGAGCGGCAGTGGCAAGACCACGGTGGCGCGCGTTCTTCTGCACCTCACGAAGCCAACAGCGGGACGTGTCACGGTGGCCGGGATTGATCCGTGGAATAGCAGCCGCGAAGAACGTCGCCGCTACCACGAGGTCATTCAGGTGGTGTTCCAAGATCCCTACTCGTCGATGGACCCGAGGATGCGCATTGGTGCCGTGGTCACCGAGGGGCTGCGGTCACGTCGCACTCACGACCGGCCCGTGCCCACGGTGACTGAGCTCCTCGATCTGGTGGGGCTCCCGGCGTCGTATGCAGGCCTGTATCCCCACGAGTTGTCGGGGGGCCAGCGTCAGCGGGCTGCGATCGCGCGTGCTCTCGCAATGGGTCCGCAGGTGCTCGTTGCCGACGAGCCAGTAAGCGCCCTCGACGTGTCGATGCGCGGGCAGGTGCTCAACTTGCTTACCTCGCTGCAGGTTGAACTCGGCCTCACCGTCATCTTCATCAGTCACGATCTCGGCATCGTGCAGCAAATGTGCAACCGGGTGGCCGTGATGCACAACGGCCGTGTGGTCGAAACGGGCAATCCCGTCGAGACTTTCGAGCATCCTCAGGACCCGTACACCCAGCAGCTGGTCTCTTCGGTACCCAGGATTCCGACGTCATGAACACTCACGAGTCGTCAACCACGGTGATCGAGCTCACGCTCGATTCCGGAACAACGTGCATCGGCGAATTGCGGGCGGTCGAGAGTCCACAGGCCGTCTGTCTGCTGCTGCACGATCGGCACGCCGACATCGACCACATGCGAACCTTGGCCGACTCGGTGGTGCGGTACTCAATGACTGCCCTACTGATTGACCTACCCGGCCATGGCCTCAGCGATGGCGACCTTGAAGCCGATGGGGCATCGGCTCTCGACCTCGCTATGGGGTACAGCACGACGGTGGCGCGTCCGCTGTGCATCATTGCCGAGGGCTCGAGCGCCGACCTGCTCCTCCGGTCCGAGCCGTCGGTGCTCGTCGCTGCCTACGCCTTGGTCTCGCCCCGCTCTGACATCACCGACGACGAGTTCTGCGCTTCGCCCTGGATGTCAACACCCTCGATCACCGTGCTCGATCCGCATGATGCGGTGGCAGCTGCCGTGGCTGCTCTGGTCGCCCGGCGAACGCGCGGTGCGGCGGTCAGGGTGTTTGCGCACAAGATCGGAAAGCTGGGAAGTGGCCGGGCCTCCTGGCCGCTACAGACCGCCCAGTCATCGGCCCAGTTTCTGGCCGAACATGCGGCCTTCAGCCGCGCCTCCCAGCCCGCTAATCCATACGAAAGCGTCACACCCGGGGGGGCTGAATGACGCTTTCGTATGGAGTAGCGAGTCAGGCTGGGCGTGGGTGGTCGCCGCGAGGAATTCACTTAAGAGCGTGTGAGGACGGAAAGGTGAGGGGTTGTGATGGCTGAGGAAGCACGCAGTACAGCGTCGCTGGACTATCGCGACATGCTTCGAATCCGGCTCATGGAGGAGGAGGTGATGCGATGTGTTCAAGACGGCAGAATCACCGGCTCGACACACCTGTGCATCGGACAGGAGGCGATCCCGGTTGGTGTCTGCCGCGCCCTTGATCCCCGCGATCCTGTGGTCGCCACCTACCGTGGCCACGGGTGGGCACTCGCCAAGGGAGTATCTCCGGTTCAACTCGCGGCCGAGGTGATGGGCCGCGACTCCGAGCTCAATGGTGGCCGCGGAGGCTCGGCCTACCTGTCGTCGCCCGCCCACGCGTTCATGGGCGAGAACTCGATTGTTGGTGCCGGTGTCCCGGTGACGCTGGGGCTGGCCATGGCTCACCAACGCCGCGCAACGGGCCTCGTTCCCGCCGTGTCAATCGGTGACGGTGCGATGAATCAGGGCAATGTACATGAGGCGCTCAACATGGGGTCTGTGCTCGGAGTCCCTTTTATCGTGGTGGTCGAAAACAACGGCTACGTCGAGATGACAACGTCGGACCTTCTCACGGCGGTACCCGCCGCCGCTCGCGCAGCGGCCTACGCGATGAGAGCGATCGAAGTCGATGGCAATGATCCCTCGGCGGTGGCCGACGCGGCGCGAGAGGCACGCGCCATCGCCTTGGCTGATAGCCGTCCGGTCATGCTCGAGGCGCATACCAAGCGGCTCGGCGGGCACTACTCGGGCGACGCTCAGATGTACCGGCCGGTAGGTGAGGTCGATCTGTGGCGCGCTTTCGATCCCCTCCCGAAATGTCGAGCGCTTCTTGACCCGGCCGATGCCGAGGAAACCGACGCAGCGGTGGCCACCGAGGTTGCTGAATCGTTTCGGCGGGCGGCCGAGATTCCCTTCCCCTCTGCTTCGGAGGTGATGGCTCATGTCCGTGCACACTGATGATCACGATGTGACCTATATCCGGGCCGTGAATCACGCCCTCGACGACGCGCTCGCAGCTGACGAGTCGGTGATTGTCTACGGCGAGGATGTCGGCATTCCGAACGGGCCCTACGGTGCGTCAAAGGGCCTGCGCGCGATGTACGGCGACCGTGTGTTCGACACTCCTATTTCAGAGTCGGCCATGATTGGCGCGGCGCTCGGCGCGTCGATGGGGGGACTCCGCCCGGTGGTCGAGGTCATGTTTGCCGACTTCCTTCTCGTCGCGATGGACCAGGTGATCAACCAGATCGCCAACACTCGCTACGTCTCCCGCGGGCAGATCACAGCTCCCCTGGTGATTCGCACCCAGCAGGGCAGCACGCCTGGGTCGTGTGCCCAGCACAGCAAGAGCCTGGAGGCGATGTTCGCCCACATCCCGGGCCTGTTGGTCGCGGTCCCCTCGACTCCACAGGACGCCTATTCGATCTTGCGCGGCGCCATCGACTGCGACGACCCGGTGATGGTGTTTGAGTCGCGACGCCTGTACCCCTCGAAAGGCACACTGCACCGTGATCCGGATCCGCGCATCGGCATCGCTGATGTGGTGCGTGCGGGGAACGACGTCACGGTGGTGACGTGGGGAACCTGTCGTCCACTCTGTGAGCAGGCAGCGACAACGCTCGCCGGTCAGGGAGTCGACTGCGAAATCATCGACCTTCGGTGGATCTCTCCGTGGGACTCAACCACGGTGATCGAGTCGGTAGCCCGAACTGGCCGGTTGGTCGTCGCCCACGAGGCCGTGCAGAACGCTGGCTTCGGGGCTGAGGTCGTGAGCACTGTGGTGGAGGCGCTCGGCCCTCGGCTGCTGGCTGCTCGACGCGTGGCAACGCTGTCGGCTCCGATGCCCGCCTCACCTCTCCTCTCAGCCCAACTTCTGCCGTCGGCAGACAGTATCGCCCGAGCCATTCTCGACACGATCGGAGAACAGTGACCATGAGTTGCAAACGCCTCGTCGGCAAGACTGCCCTCATCACGGGAGGGGCGAGCGGTGTGGGTCGCGCCACGGCCCACCGCTTCGGCCAAGAGGGGGTGGCCAATCTGATCCTCGCCGACAAGAACTCACAGATGCTGCCCACTGTTGTCGAGGAGGTTCGGCTCGCCACGGGTGCCAACGTGCTGGGCGTGCTGGGAGACGTGTCGGTTGATGCTGACTGCGAGCGTTTCATCAACACGGCGGTGAGTGACTTCGGTGGACTCGACATCATGGTGAGCAACGCACCGGCCCACTCCTCTGCGCCCTTCCTCGAGATGGAGCGCGATGACTGGGATCGCGTGATGGCGGTGATGCTCCGAGCGAGTTTCGTTCTTGGTCAGTTGGCGGCGCGCGCGATGGTGGAACGAGGAACCGGAGGCTCGATTCTCTACACCTCCTCGGTCTCGTCACTCGGCGCCTCGATCACCTACGCCCATTACGGCGCTGCCAAAGCGGGCATTGTCAATCTGGTGCAGACCATGGCGATCGAACTCGTCGACTACGGAATTCGCGTGAATTCGGTGAGCCCCGGGCCGCTCGACACACCGCAGTCGCGCGATGTCCTCGGCAGTGACGAGGCCATGGAGGCTGCGCGCAAGCACTGGCCGCTGGTTCCGATGAAACGGTTGGGCAAGCCGGAGGAGATCGCGGCCACCTATGCCTTCCTCGCCTCGGAAGACGCGGGATACATCACGGGGCAGAACATCATCGTCGACGGTGGGCTGCGTGCCCATTCCTACTCAATCCCTGAGGAGCTGATCGCCAAGTGAAGATCAACGAGCACCTGTACATCGTCGGAGGCGGCGACTACGGGTACAACCTGTCGAACAGACTCGACAGCAACAGCTACGTCCTTGATGTCGGTGGCGAGCTATGGATGATCGATGCCGGCTTCGATGGAGGAGAGCGTGTCCTCGCGAACATCAAGAGCGATGGCCTTGACCCTGCTGCCATCACTCGCATCTTCGTTACCCACTACCACGCTGACCACGCTGGGGCGCTCGCCTACATGCGCAAGACGATCGGCGACCACGTGCAGATCGCGATCTCCGAACTTGAGGCTCCGGCAGTGCGCGAGGCCGATGAGGAGACCACCGGTCTGAAGTGGGCCAAGTCCTTCGGGTTCTACCCGAGTGATTTCATCTGGGAGCCCTGCGACATTGATGTTGAGCTCACCCACAACCAAACGGTGAAGACGGGCGATTTCGAGATCACCGCGATTCTCACCAACGGACACTGCAATGGACACATGAACTTCCTGGTGAGCGGCGAGGGTAAGAGCTACCTCTTCAGTGGTGACCATGTTTTCTGGGGCGGAAAGATCATCCTTCAGAACGTGGCTGACTCCAGTGTTCAGGATTACGCGGCCTCGATGAACAAGCTGCTCGAGTACGAGTTTCAGGCATTGATGCCTGGGCATCTGAACTTCTCGCTTGAGAATGGTCGCCGGCATGTGCAGTCGGCCGCCGACCAGTTCAACCGCATCGGGCTTCCACCCAGCCTGTTGTGAAATCTGGCTCGACCACGTGTCAGGCGACCAATTCCTCGGGAGAGCAGTGACCATGAAGCAGACAGGTGTGTGGGTGCTGCAGCCCGAGTGCCTCATGCTGCCGTCGGGCGAGTTGGTGTCGCAGCACGACCTCCTCGTCGAGGGTGATCAGATCGCGGCGATCGTTCCCCGGGGTCGGGTGCCCGAAGGGGCGGTCGTCCGCGAGGCGCCGGGCATGACCCTGCTTCCCGGACTCATCGACAGCCATGTGCACCTCACGTTCAGTGCTGATGGCGATATGGTGCGCAACCTGGTTGAGGAAGGTCCCGCCGCCCAGTTGGAGCGGGCCTTGGACAACGCGCGTCGCACCATTGTCGGTGGCGTGACCACGGTGTTCGATTGCGGTGGTCGCACCGATGTGATGCTCGCCGTACGGGAGGCGCTGTCTGGTGAAGGCGCTCAGGGCCCGAAAACGCTGGTCAGCGGCGCGCCCATCACCACGAGCGAGGGGCACTGCCATTGGCTCGGTGGTTGTGCCGACACTGAGGACGATGTTCTGGCGATGGCCCGCGCACTCGCCGCCGCTGGCGTCGACATGGTCAAGATCATGCTCACGGGAGGCAACGTCACCCACGGCAGTAACCCTCGAATGCTGCAGTATCCACTCGATCTCCTCAAGGCACTCAGCCGGGTGTGTCGAGAACTTGGCCTACCGCTGGTGGTGCACGCTCACACCGAGGAAGCCGTTCTGATGGCGGCGTCGGCGGGGGCCCAGGTAGTGGTGCACGCCACCTGCCAGAACGGTGATGGCGAGATTTCCCTGGCGGAGCCGACGGTTGCAGCACTCCTCGACAGTGGAATTGTGGTGGATGCCACCGTTACCGTCGGCGCACTGACCGAATTCCCTGGCGCAACCCCTCGCGCCGCTTATCGCCACGAGCAGCGCCGGGCAATGCTCCCCGTGTTCGCGCGGCTTGCCGTGGCCGGTGTGCCGCTCTTGGCGGGCACCGATGCCGGAGTACCTGGCGTGCAGCCGGGCCGTGTCGGCGACGCCGTGATCGCCCTCCATCGAGAGGTCGGAATAGACCTCTCCGCTGCCCTGCTCGCCGCAACGCGCACGCCCGCAGAGGCGTTGGGTCGTGGGGGTCAGGTGGGTTCGCTCGCAGGTGGCATGCAGGCCGATCTGCTCCTGGTCAACGGTGATGTGCGCACCGATGTCGAATCGATACGCCGGGTGCATTCGGTCTGGCGCGGCGGGCGCATGGTGGTGTCTGCGGGTGCGCTGCTCGCCGTTCCCGAGGCGCGAATGTGATCCGCTACGTGGTGGTGCTGCGCAGGCGAGCAGACCTCACTCGTGAGCAGTTTCTGCACGTGTGGTTGACCGAGCACCTGCCCATGGCGCGTGCCCTCCCCGGAGTGCGTGCCGTGGCCTTCCATGCGGCGGCGCGCCCCGACAGCGACTATGACGGAATGGGCACCCTCGATTTCGACGACATCGAGTCTCTCGAGGCGAGCCTGGCCGGAAACGATGCGCTGGCCCTGCGTGCGCACACCGCCACCTTCGCCGACTCGGAGGGCTCAGTGCGCATCGTGGTCGAGCTCTAGGTCACCGATACGTCGTCGTAGCGGGGATACAAATCACCGTGCACGGGGCGGAAGCCCGACACGCGCCGGCTCCAGGCCCATACGTCGTGGGGTGTCACCAGCGGAAGGTAGGGGAGCTCGGCGGCGAATACCCGCTGAACGTCGAGAGCGGCGGCGGTGAGGTCGTCGTCGGAGCAGCCCCGCAGAAATCGATCAAAGGCCTGATCGAGCGCGGGTACGCTCGCGTACTCCCAGTTGGGGAAAGGTGCTGTGCCACTCGAACTGAACCCGATGAGAGCGTCCATCGGATCGGGCCACAGCCACTTCGACAGGGCTGCTCCGGTGCCGTGCTGAACTGCTGAGTAGAAGTCGGCGAACGGGGTAGCGAAGCGTGGCAGGAGCTCGATGCCAACGGATCGAAGGTCTGCTTCCACGCACGCAAACACGGCTCGAAATGACTCGTCGTCCTGCACCACACACTCGACTGAGAAGCGTGTTCCTGCGCGCTCCAGCACACCGTCGAGACCGCGGTGCCACCCGAGCGAGGTGAGGGTGTGCGCTGCCGCAGCGGGATCACACACCCCCGCGAGATCGGCGGTGGGCTCGTAGAAGTCGTGCCCCGCGGGTAGCGGGCCCCAACTCGGCGTGGCCAATCCATCGAAGGCATCGGTGACAATCTGCCGCCGGTCGATAGCCAGCCCGATGGCTCGGCGCGTGCGCACATCGTCGAAGCCCAGGTCGCTCCGCCTCCAGTCGAGGGTGAGGTAGAGGCTCGATGGCTGGGGCTGCACAGCCATATCGAAGCGTGGGTCGTCCTTCAGTCGCTGGACAGCCGCGGTGTCGAGCGCGTGTGCGCAGAGCGCCTCGCCATGGATGAGTGCCGAGATTCTGTCGTTCGACTGCGGCAGAGCGTGCCATCGGGCTTCGGCTACTCGGGTACTCGAGCCTGGGTACCAGTCGACGCGATCGGCAACCACCTCACTGGGCGACCATGACCTCAGGCGGAAGGGGCCGGTTCCGTCGGCAACCTCGACGCCGAAGGCATCGCCGCGTGTGCGTCGGGTGTCCTCACAGTGAATTGCCGTGTGTGTGCCCCACAGCAGTGAAAACAGGCGGGGATACGGATGGTGCAGGTGAAAGCGCAGTGTGTTCGAGTCGGTGGCGACCACCCGCTCGACAGGGTCCCAGTACCAGAGCTGGCGTCCGCCGGGAAGCACGTGCATCTCCCAGCGCAGCGCGTCGAGAGATGAGACAACCGCCTCTGCAGTGCACGCCGCCCCTGAATGGAAACGAAGATCGTCGCGCAGACGCAACTCCCAGATCAGCCCGGAAGGATCCACGGTCCACGACTGCGCCATTCCAGCACGCGGCGAGCCATCGTCTCCCCGCGTGAGCAGCGTCTCGTACACGGCAACCGCCGGTGGATCGACGTGGGCTGCGTGGGGGTCGAGCGGTGAAAAGCTGTACTCGAAGGCTTCAACGTACGGGCCGGGGCCCGTTGTCATGGCGCACGAAACACATGAACGACGCCGGCCTCGAGAGCGTCATGCCGCAGTGGCGCGAGTGCAACGAAGTCTGGGTCGGTCACGAAATTGTGGAGAGCTTGGGTGCTGGGGTAATGGGTGATGGCCACGCGATCCCAATGCTCCTCGCCGATGAGGGTTCCGAGACTCTCGCCGGCGTACGACGGCAGCCCTCCATAGCGGGCAAGAATCGGCCCCACCGCATCGAGGTAGCGCTGATGGGCCGCCTCTTTACCGGGTTGCAGGCGCACGAAATTCACCACAATGATCGCTCCGTCGCCCGCGCGGATGAGGAGCGCGGCGAGGGGGTCGCTCTCCACGTTCAATCCGGTCATGACGCTCCCCGGGGGTTGGCGTGCACCTGCAGCGACCGAAGCGCGCGCAAGGTCACGTCGTTGAATCGCTCGGAGGAGACCACGTCGTAGGAGGGGAATCGCTCGAGAAATGCACGCAGGGCGATGGGAGCCTCGAGGCGTGCGAGAGGAGCCCCTAGACAGTGATGAATTCCCTCACCGAACCCAAGGTTTCGCTGAACCGGACGCGAAAGGCGCAACTCGTCAGGCTCGTCCCACACTCTCGGATCACGATTGGCAGCGCCGAGCACGAGCAGCACCCGGGAGCCGGTGGGAATGGTGGTGCCGTGCAGTGTGAGAGGGGTCATCGTCACACGCATGAGCGTCTGCACAGGCGACTCCCAGCGCAGGAACTCCTCGATGGCCTCCGGCATCGCCTCAGGAGTGGCCTCGAGCCAATCGCGCTCGCCTGGATGGGTTGCGAGCGCGAGAAGCGCGTTGCCGATGAGTGTTCCGGTGGTGGCGTTGCCCGCCTCAAAGATGAGGTTGCACATCCCGACCTGCTCGTCGAGGGGTACCGGCACTCCGTGTACCTCGGACACAGCGAGGACCGACAGGATGTCATCGCCCGGGTGAGCGCGACGCTCGTCGATAGCGTTGGCCCAGTAGGTGCGCAGATTGCGGGCCCCCGTGATGGCCTCCGGCGTCGAACCCTGCACGCCAGGCACCGTCTCGAGCATGGCGTCGGCCCAGCTCTTCAGCATTCGAGCGTCGTGCGGCGGAACTCCAAGAAGGTGGCAGATGATGGTGACAGGAACTAGCTTCGCAAACTCGCTGATGGCGTCGAACGTGTCGCCCGAGATGGCATCGAGCAACTCGTTCACACTCCGCTCGACCATCGGTTCCAGGCTAGCCATGGCGCGATGGGTGAATGGTTTGCGCACCAGCGCGCGCAGCAGGGCGTGACGAGGTGGGTCCATGGTGAGGGGCGAGGGGCCGGCGAGCTCGAGCAGATCGTCAATGCGAACGCCCTGAGCGCTCGAGAGCCGCTCCCAATCCTGCACTAACCCCTTCACATCATCGAAGCGCGAAATGGCCCACACGTCGCGTTCGGCGTTGTGAAACACAGGTGCCTCGGCCAGCAGCCTCTGATAGGTGGGGTAGGGGTCGGTAATGCTCTCTGAGCTGAAGGGATCGAAGTTGATGGCGGCGACGGACTTCTCAGGCATGCGGTCGTCCTTTCGAGAGATGTTCGGATAAGAGTAGGAACAAGCGCTTGTTTAAGTCAATGCCCGCGCGTACACCGAGAGTTGGCCTGATGCGAGGTTCCGGGGTAACCCGCTTTAGCGCCCCATTGCTCGGCGCTAGAGTCAGGGATTGTGGCCGCCAATCGTCCCGCGCGGGGAACGCGCGTCAGCGTGACGCTCGTCGATGTTGCTCGCGAGGCGGGTGTCGATCAGTCAACTGTCTCGCGAGTGTTGCGCGACGACCATCGGGCGAAGGCCACTGACGAAACACGAGCACGAATCCGAGAGGTCGCGGTGCGTCTGGGCTATGTGCCTAACGCGACGGCGCGCAGTCTGGCAATGCGCCGAACCTCCACCATCGCACTTCTGATTCCGCAAGTCTCGGGGTTCATCTACGCCGACATCATCAAAGGTGCTGGCGATGAGGCGCGGCGCCTCGGCTACGTGTTGGTCGTCGCTGACGGGTCAGAAATGGGACGCGCCAATGACGCCATCCGAACCCTGGTGCTTGAGGGCCGGGTCGATGGACTGCTCCTCGCCAGCGGAACCCTGACCGACCAGGTCACCGATGATCTCGCGAGTGTCTTCGGCAACATCGTGGT
>CALQEM020000099.1:0-11647 GCA_943329595.2 Bifidobacterium breve | reverse complement strand
TAGTGGCACGTCGAGCAACGTGGTGAGCTTCACCTACCTGACGGCTCCCACTGTCACCGCACTGAGCCCGACCAGCGGGCCTGCCGGGGGTGGCACCGTGGTGACCCTCACCGGCACCGGGTTCGTCTCAGGTGCCACCACCGTGAAGTTCGGGGCCAACGCGGGCACGGCCGTCACGTTTGTGTCGGCGACGTCGATCAAGGCCACCTCGCCCGCAGGAACGGCGGGAATCGTGAACGTCACCGTCACCACGTCGGCTGGAACCTCGGCCAGTGCCACGGCGAACCAGTACACGTACCGAGCTGCACCTACGGTCACCGGACTGAACGTGACGAGTGGACCAGTCGCTGGCGGAACCGTGGTAACCCTCACCGGCACTGGGTTCGTCTCCGGTGCCACCACCGTGAAGTTCGGGGCCAACGCCGGCACGTCCGTCACCTTCGTGTCGTCGACGTCCATTAAGGCCACCGCCCCGGCTGGGGCAGCTGGGACCGTCAACGTCACGGTCACCACCACCACTGGCGGCACCTCAGCCACCGGCCAGGGTAATCAGTACACCTACGTTGCGGCTCCGACGGTGACGTTGTTGAGTCCGACTGCTGGCCCGGCTGCTGGTGGCACGGTGGTGACCATCACTGGCACGAACTTCACCGGTGCCACCGGGGTGAAGTTCGGTGCGAACTCGGCGACGACCGTCACTGTCAACTCCTCGACCCAGATCACTGCCACCGCACCGGCTGGCACGGGAGCGGTGACCGTTACGGTCACTGCCCCTGGTGGCACGTCGACCAACGTGGTGAGCTTCACCTACATTGCGGCTCCCACCGTCACCGCGCTCAGCCCGGCGAACGGGCCCCTCGCTGGCGGAACCGTGGTGACCCTCACCGGCACCGGGTTCGTCTCAGGTGCCACCACCGTGAAGTTCGGGGCCAATGCCGGTACGTCCGTCACGTTTGTGTCGGCGACGTCGATCAAAGCCACGGCACCTGCTGGCACGGCGGGAATCGTCAACGTGACTGTCACCACGTCGGCTGGAACGTCGGCCACCGCGACGGCGAATCAGTACACGTATCTGGCCGCGCCCACGGTCACGGCCCTTAGCCCGATTAGCGGTCCCCTCGCTGGCGGAACCGTGGTGACCCTCACTGGTACCGGCTTCGTCAGTGGTGCAACCACCGTGAAGTTCGGGGCCAACGCCGGCACTTCCGTCACCTTCGTGTCATCGACTTCCATCAAGGCCACCGCCCCGGCTGGCACCGCTGGTGCCGTGACCGTCACAGCTAACACCGCTAGCGGAACCTCGACCAACGTTACGCAGTACACCTATGTCGCTCTGCCCACGATCACCAGTTACACCCCCACCACGGTGGCCGTCGGCTCAGCGGTGACCATCACCGGCACTAACTTCACCGGCGCTACAGCGGTGAAGTTCGACACGGTGTCGGCCACGACGTTCACCGTTATCTCGGCGACCAGCATCATCGTGGGAGTTCCCAAGGGCGCGGTCACCGCGAAGAAGGTGTCGGTCACCACCACGGGCGGCACGGCCACCAGCAGCACGTCCTACACGCTGTCGGGCACCGCAGTGCCCACGATTACCAGCTACACGCCCACCACGGCGGCTGTCGGCTCGGTGGTCACCATCACCGGCGCCAACGTCGGGGCAGCCACCGCGGTGAAGTTCGGCACAGTGTCGGTCACGAGGTTCAACGTCATCTCGGCGACCAGCATCATCGTGGGCGTTCCTGCGGGCGCGGTCACCGCTAGCAAGGTGTCGGTCACCACCCCGGGCGGAACGGCGACCAGCGGCACCTCCTACACGCTGTCGGGCACCGCGCTCCCGACCATCACCTCGTTCACCCCCACGAGCGGACCGGTGGGAACGTCGGTGACCGTGACCGGCACCAACGTCGGAGCAGCCACGGGCGTGAAGATCAACGGAGTCGCGGTCATCTTCACCGTGACCGGCGCCACGACACTGAGCTTCACGGTTCCTTTCGGCGCGACCACCGGACTCATCGCAGTAACCACCGCAGGCGGAACGGCCACCAGCGTCAGCAGTTTCACCGTCACCTAGGTGGCGCCGGTACTGCGGGTGTCAGCAGCCAAGCTCGCCTATCTGCTGCTCTGACCCAAGTTATCTCGAGGGTACGTCGCCACATGTGTCACGATGTGGCCACTGAATGATGGTGAGGGGGCGCTCGTGAGCGAGGGAACCGAGCAGACTCCGTCTTTGAGAATTCTTGTGGTGTGCAGTGCGAACGTGTGCCGCAGCCCGGTGGCGGCAGCGATGCTCAATGCTGATTTCGCGGCGTTGGACCTCGATTCGATGGTCACAGTGGTCTCTCGCGGAGTAAGCGCGATGGAGGGCGATCAGGTGTGTGCTGACGCCGTAGCTCTGGCCGGTGTCAGCTCTTTTCAACATGCGGCGAAACGCCTGACGGCCGATGACATCGCGGCGGCTGACCTCATCCTCACGGCCGAGGAGCTTCATCGCGGTGCGGTGGTGCGACTGGTGCCGGCCGCTCGCCGGCGTACATTCACCATGCTTGAGGCGGTATCGCTAGGGCAGTGGCTGGCCCTCGGCTCGCCCCTGCCTGAGGGATTCCCGCTTCCGAAATCCCCACCGCCGACGGATTCTCCTCGCGCTCGACTGCTCTGGTGGGTGTCAGAACTCAACGAGAGCAGGGGGCTGCCCGCCCTTGGTGGCGAGATCGCCACCAACATTCACGACGCACACGAACTGGGGCGCATTGATCACCACACGGTGGTGAGTCAGGTGCGGGCGGCGACGACGTTCCTCGCTACCACTATTGGTGCGATGGCGCGCTGACCGATCCTTTCGCGGCGCCGAATGGTGGCGAGGGCGAGATCAGGCTCCGACCCCCTACCGTGGGGCATGTGGAACGACTCGGGCGGGACCCTGATGCGGCTCCACTACCCACGCCACCGTTGCCCGGCCTCGATCGCGCGACCGTCATGTTGGTGGTCGAGGTGGCGCGAGCAGCACTCGGGCGCGAGTTGTCGCCCGACGATGAAGCGAACCCGCGACCACCGACCCCAAACTTCGGAGGCGTTGACCGCGACTGGTCTAGGTTTCTCAGTGCTTCGATGCACCATCGTGTGGTGAGTTTGACTGCGCCACACGGTGAAGCCCTCGGGCTTCCCCCCACAGTCGTACAGCGGTTGAAGACTGCGGCGGTGAGCGAGCGTGTTGCCTCCCTGCTGATGGCTGATGAGGGCGCGGGGATCTGTCAGGTTCTCACTGAGGCGTCTATTGGCTGCTTGATGTTCAAAGGAATCGCGCTCAGTGTGGCCACCACCGGAAGCATCACTGGCCGCGGCAGGAGCTCGGATACCGACATCCTCATCAGGCCTGCAGACCTCGTGGCAGCACATCGCGCGTTGGTGGCTGCCGGCTGGCAACCAGACGGCAGCTTCCACGCCGAGAGCCGGTCGTGGGTTTCGTGGCTGATCAGTAGTCGGCGGGAGTGGCCCTACACCCGTGGATCCTTCTCGCTTGATCTCCAC
The DNA here is from genome assembly GCA_943329595.2 of Bifidobacterium breve. Taxonomy (GTDB): domain Bacteria; phylum Actinomycetota; class Actinomycetes; order S36-B12; family CAIYMF01; genus CAIYMF01. Next base: position 8,116 of record CALQEM020000099.1, on the reverse strand, counting down.
TGGCGCATCGAAATCCCCGGTTCAACCCTTCCTTCTGCAGACAGGCTCCTTAACCGGTCTGAGTCGATCGGTATCGGTGGTGTGAAGCTCAGGGTGCTGGCACGCGCCGATCTCCTGATGGTTGCGTGCTTCACGGCCTATCGTGACGACTACTCCTCGCTGAGAAGCATGGTCGATATCGTGCGGATTCTCGCCCACTCAGAACCTCCGGCTCGACCAGACTCGGTGCGTGCGCAACGACTGATTGCCGAGGCGTCGGGTTTCGCCTCGGAACTGCTCGGATCGGTCACGCAGCAGCGACTCGACCATGTACATGCACTGTCTGGACACGAACTCGCCTGGGCAAGGCAAGCCTGGGAGAGGAATTCGTTGTTGGCCTCTCGCATCCCCGGAAGGTCGCTCACACATTCGCTCGCGTTCATCTCGACGAATGCCCACCTCAACCCCTGGCCCACAGTTCTCAGGCAGGGGGTGGTGGATGCGCTGTTCCGGCCTGAGATGTTTCACCCCGGAATGGGTGTTGTAGGGGCGATTCGTGCGGTAGCAGGCCGAATCGGTGACCTGGCGCATCTGCGTGCTCAAGGTGGGCGATCAGAGGCTTAGGAAGCCGGTCGCAACCTTGGGCGGTCGTTCATCGAGTTTCCGGCAACCGTGTGTTCGTCCGATGCGCACGAGCGTGGGGGTCGTCTACACGAGTAGACGCTCGAGCCCGACCTCAGCGAGGTTCGCGTACTCGGGCTGAGCCCGCCAGCACTCGAGGAATTCCTCTACGGTAAAGGGCGACGGCGACGGTCTGGAGCTGAGTGCAGAGCGGCTCAGGCCGCTGCCTTCCTGCGAGTCGCGGCTCATGACGTCGTCAATGGCGCGGCGCGCGGCATCGTCGAATAGTGGCAGCAGCGACAGGAAGGGTTGCGGGTCGACCATGATGTCCTCGTACCAGAATTCCGCGGTGAGCCTTCCCGCACTGCGAAGTCGATTGCGGCCACGCACAAACTGACCCAGGGCGCCTGCTGCCACCGCGGGTGAAAAACTGAAGGCACGGTTGTTCGAGATGAACCACGGCTCGGGACTTCGCCACAGAAACACGCCCACATCCTGAGGCCGCATCAGCGCATCTGGCCGCACGCTCGAGGTTGAACGCGCCTTGACCATGACAAGCGGTGAAGGCGCAGACAGGAAGCTTGACACCACAGTTGCCGCGAGAGCGGTCGTGTCTGCTGGGGTGCCGCGCTGCGCGGCTAGGGAGAGATGCGTCAGTGCATCTGGCTCGTCGAGCACAACATTGCCTTGGGCTCGCGCCAGATTCGCCAGCAGCGTGCCGCCGCACCTGGCGATCGAGAACAGGTAGAGCACTGTCGCCACGGGGGGGAAGGCCAAGGAGAGTAGGACTTCCTCACCCACTGAGACCATGTGAGTGCCGTCGGTGCGTTGGGCCTCGTAGACGAATGGCACCTCGCGGAGAGCGTGCAGGTGCGGCACCCGGACCACAGTGAAGGCCCGCTGCCGTGCCGAGTACGAATAACACGACCACGCGGGCGAGGTCGTTTCCATGCCGGGTTCGACACCGGCGCGAGACCCGGCAAAGACGAAGTCCGTGGGAGACGTGAAATGGACTCGAGGACCGGCATACGGGGTGGTCACCTGGCTGCGTGCAGCCCCGGCGGCCGCGCCGTTAAGCAGTGCGTCGACGGAGACGCGGCCTAACCCGGACTCAGCACTGGTGGGAATGTCCTGCGCGATGGCGACACGGCACCGCCTGATTTGGTGAGCCTCTCTTAGTCTGTGCTTCAGATGGCTTGCTCGTCGTCGCCACAGTTCGAGCATGACCATCAGGGTAGGCCCCCACATTGCTGGACCCTCGGGCAGGCGCTCGCGACTCTGAGCGTTCAGGGCGCCGTCTGTACGTCTCGATATTCCCGATTACCTCACAGGCCGAGCAGCACCGCCTGCGAGTTGAATCGGGGTGATGCCGTGCGCACCTCGTCGAATGTGCCCAGCGCTTCGAGCCGACCTCCGTCGAGGTAGGCAACCTGGTCGCAGTCGCGCACGGTGGCGAGGCGGTGGGCCACGATGATCAGGGTCACCTGGCCGGCGAGGTTGGAGATGGTTTGGGCAATCTCGTTTTCGGTCTCGGCATCCAAGGCGCTGGTGGCCTCGTCAAGCACGAGCAGTCTCGGGCGTGTGTAGAGGGCTCGCGCGATGCCCAGCCGCTGACGTTGGCCGCCGCTGAGGCGGAAGCCGCTTTCCCCAACCTCGGTCTCCAGCCCCTCTCGCAGTGAGCTCATCACGTCGGCGAGTCGAGCACGATCGAGGGCCTCCCAGACACGGTCGTCATCGATCAGTTCGTCGGGCAGGCCCAGGCATACGTTGCGGCGAATTGAGCCCTGCACCACCACGCTGTCCTGCGGAACGTAGGCGAGAGCTCCGGGCCAGCGACTGATGGCAGCCCGGGGGGTGAGGCCTGACACCTCGATGCGCCCGACATCTGGCTCGAGTACACCGAGCAGAAGGTCGACGAGCGTTGACTTCCCGGCCCCGGTCTGACCCACCAGTGCCAAGCTGGCACCAGCGGGCACCGACACCGACACGTCGTTGATGGCACCCACCGAGGATCCTGGGTAGCCGAACGTCACCGACTGGCATGCAACCGAGCCGCTGAATTCGGGGAAGCTGGTGGCGAGGCCCTCGGCGAGGCTCGCGAGGGTCACGGGAGCCACCGCCGCTCCGCGCGAAGGGTCGGCCTCGGCGATCTGAAGGTCGTCGGCTAACTGAAGCACGGTGTGGGCCATCCCTCCGTTCGAACGCATGGTCAGGGCGGCCATCTGCATGCGCAGAAGCGAGGGAATGATGCGCGAGGTTGCCACGAGAAAGACAGCGATCACGCCCACAGCCGTGGCCGTCTCCTTCGTGAGCAGCTGCGACCCCACGAGCAGTACGCCGCCCACCACGAGCGCTACCTCGAAGATGTACTTGGTGAGCTGCGACATCAGATTGATCTCGCCCTGCACCTCGGCGAAGTCCCAGCGCAGGCGACGGAAGGACGAGACGTACGATTCACGCCGGCCCGAGACCGTGATTTCGCGGTAGGCAGCCAGTAACTCTTGCAGCGACTCGAAGCTTGCTACCTGGGTCTCGGTAAAGCGCGAGCCGAGTCGCGAGGCCTTCCGGCCAAGTGCGCGCTGGGTCAGCACAGCCACGACACCAAAGAAGAGCACGGTGAAGATGGTCACGGTGGCGTCGACGAAGAGTAGCCCCACGCCGAGTGCGGCCAGCAGTGAGATCTCACTGACGAGCATGACAGTTTGGCCAAGGACGCCCATGGTGAGCGCATTGACACCGTTGGTGAGGGCGTACGAAATGTCTTGACTCGACATCGCCCGAACGTCGAGAAGTGGACGGGTGAGCAACCGCTGCGCGAGCCCTCCGGAAATCATGGCCTGCCGGTTAGCCAGGAAGCGGAAGGTTCGGCGGGTGACCCAGAAGCTGGCAAGGGTCTTCGTGAGCAGGAGAACGGCGGCGATAGCACCGAGCCACAGCACCACCCGGTAGGGATCGGTCTGAGTCCCGCTGACGCGAGTGAGCAGGCCATCTAGCCACGTGGGGTAAGCGCGGGATGCCGCCCCCGACGCGAGCGTGGCCGTCAAGCCGATCAGCGCGATGGCAGCGAGGTCGAGAAAAGCCGTCAGCGACTGCACCACCATGAGTATTAGCAGCCGACGCCGGTCGCGTGGATCGAGCAGGCCAGCCGACTGTCTGATGGTGTGCAGCAGTTCCCTGTCGACCACCGGCGAGCGTCGCGACCCTGTGACCGCCACGCGCAGCACCTCCACCTAGTCCGCGGTTGCTTGGTCGGTCATTGCCTACTACGTAGGAGTCTAGGGGCGATGCCCCGCGAAGCATCCTCGTCACAGGTGGCACGGTCGACGATTCGGCGAAGGCGTGGCGAGGTTCGCCTACGTGCGCGGGGCCTGGGCCGACTCGAGCGCCACGGCCAGAACCCGCTGCGCGAAGGCCGGGCCGTACTCCTCGCCGTGGAATTCGGTGTGATGGCCCTCGAGAGGCACCACGCGCACGGATTTCGCGTGCTGCTCCCATCCCAGGGTGGGGCCTGCGTCACTCAGCAATGTGGCCGTGTCGTCGGTGAGGAACAGCACCAACTCACCCGGGTAGTCGGGGATCTGCCACGACGGCACCTGCGACTGTCGAATTGCTGCCAGCGCGCCACCCCGGAACGAGTCGCCGAACACGGCAACGCCCGCCCGCGTGGTGGCACGGAATGGTGCCTGCCACGACAGCCGTGCCATCGATCGGATGGTCCAGCCCACTCCCACGCGCATCTGGGCCTGCATGTGCCTCGTGACCCTAAGCCACCGGGCAGCGTCGCTACCGGACTGCGCCCAGGCCGCCCAGGCCCGCCGTGACAGCAGTTGGTAGCCACCGTCGCTGGCGATGTCACCCACGCCCACCATGGCCACTTCACGCCCCTGCACGCGCAACTGCCATGCCAGCTCAACCGCGACACGGCCGCCGAACGACACACCCACCAGGAAGATCGGCGTTTCCACAGGGGTGCTCGCCGTGATGAAGGCCACGCTCTCGCGGGCAAGATCGGGGATGGAATGCACACGCTTCAGCTCGTCGTCGAGAGTGGTGAGCGGAAGGATCTCCACGCGGAAGTGTGAGCTGAGCGCCTCGGCCAGCCGGCGATCGTGAATCGATGCTCCCGGTGCCCACGGCACGATGAAGAAGGCGCCAACTTCAGCACGTGACTCGTCCGAGGCTGTGGCGGGGTCCAGCCACGACCTCACGAGCACGCTCAGAGTCGCTGGTGTGGCGTCGTCGGACACGAGGTCTGCTGGCAGCTCGACGCCGAACGAGGTCTCCAACGCCACGATGAGCTCGAGCGCCATGAGCGAGTCGCCGCCCGAGGCGGTCCACGAGTCGTCCTCACCGGCCGCAGCAACGCCCAGCACGCGCGTCCATTCCGCAACTACGCGGGTGAGCACCTCGTCGTCCGAAGGCACATCAGCCGATGGGGTGCCAGCCGCCACCGAGGCAAGCGACTGGTCAGCGAGCACTCCAAGCCGCTGCGTGTCGAGCTTGCCGTTGCCCAAGCGCGGTAGCGACGGCATCACCACAGTGCTGGTCGGGCGCATGTAGGCCGGAAGCCGACCCTCAAGTACCGAGGCAACCGTGCGGCTAGTGACCTGTGCATCGCCGGCCTCCACCAACGCCACCAAGTGGCAGGACTCGCCCTCGCCTCGAGCCACCACGGCTGCGTCGGTCACGCCATCAACGCTGCGCAGCACAGTCTCGATCTCGGCCACCTCCACGCGATAGCCGCGAATCTTCACCTGCCGGTCGGCGCGGCCCACGAACTCCAGCAGCCCATCGGGGCGAAGCTGCCCGCGGTCGCCCGTATGAAAAGTCACCTGCTGCGGGTCGCCGCCACTCGAGGTGAACACCTGCTCGGTCAGCTCGGCATCGTTCCAGTAACCGCGGGCCAGGTAGGCGCTGGTCACCTCGATCAGCCCCTGGTCGCCCACCAGGCGCACCTCGCGGTCGGGCACAGCGCATCCCACGGGGATCAGCCCCTCGTGCACGGGCCAGTCGGGCGGCACGAACCACTGCCGATACAGCGTCGCGCACTCGGTGGATCCGATGCCGGTGTAGAGCAGGGCATCGTCGGGCAGCGCATCGCGCAGCAGTCGAACGTCGCTGCCCCAGAACCTGTCTCCCGCCACATAGGCCAGGCGTACCTGCTGCATCATCGACCGGTCGTGCACGTCGCTGAGCAGGCTTCGCAGCACCGGGGGCATCGCGTGGAAAATAGTGATGCCGGCTTGGGCCATACGCGCCGACGCCACGGTGTAGCCATCGCGCCGCAGGTCAACCATGCACAGGCAGCCACCATTGAGAAGTGCGCCGTAGATGTCGCGGATGGCTCCGTTCACGCCGGGGGAGTAGATGCCCGAGGTGACGTCGAGCTGGCTGAAGTGCACCGAATTGGTGTACTGCATCACGTCGTGCATGAGCCCGCGCTCGTTCTGGTACACGCCCTTGGGCTGGCCGGTGGAGCCCGAGGTGTATAGCAGGTATGCCACATCGTTGGGCGTGCCCACCGGCTGGAAGGTGGGCGATGCGGGGCCTAGGAGATCAACATCGATCACTCGGCACTCGCGTGGTACCGCGGCCACGATGGCGTTCAGGGTGTCGCCGCACGCCAGCACGGTAGTCAGCCCCGAATGGCTCACGATGTGCGCGAGTCGCTCGGCGGGTTGGTTGAGGTCGAGCGGCACGTAGGCACGGCCGGCGGCCAGCACCCCCAGCATGGCCGCGGGGAATCGATGGTCAGCAGGGAGCGCGATGCCCACCAGCGGGCTCTGCTCGTCGGCGTCGCCCAGGGTGATGGCCACGGCGAGCGCCAGAGTCAGCAGGTGACCGTACGTGGTCTCGCCCTGGTGGTCGTGCACGGCGGGGCGGCCCTCCCAACGCTGGGCCACCTCACGGAACACCTCGAACACGGGCCGCTCGATGAAGTCGGGCGTCATCGGCCTGAACGGGTGGTCAACGGGGCCGTTCCAGTCGAGCGGTGGCGTGTCGCCGCTACGCGCGAAGTCGCTCATCGCTGGCTACGCGTCGGCCCGGTCGGGCCGCGCAGTGCGCGCAGCAGCGATGGCGGTGTGGATGTTCCGCTCAGGGGTGTCGAGCGCCAGCACGCACCCGGCGCCCAGCACGAAGCGCGGCCCCTTCAAGCGCCCCAGTACTTCCTCGGTCTCGTCGGCGGCTTCCTGCTCGCTCCCGCTGCGAATCAACCCCTCCTGCCCCGGTCCGGTGCTCACCCCGTGCCGGCCTCGGTGCAGCAGCGATTCGGCGGTGGAATTGTCGGCGTGGGTGGCGTAGTGCAGCACACGAACGGGCAGGCTGCCGGCCAGCTCGGCATGCACGTGCTCGCCATGTAGGTGCATGAAGTTCAGCGGCAGTGCGCCTGCGGCCTGCAGGCAGGCTCGATCGGCATCCAACGCCACGCGGCCGTAGTCGGCAGGGCAGATTGCACCCGCGCGTGCGTGCTGGGCCACCAGATAGATGCCGTCAACTCTCGCATCAACTAAGGCCTCGATCAGCGTCACTGTGTGAGCAGTGATGATGTCGATGCCACGCTGCACCGCCTCAGGGTGGTCGCGCAGATGCGTGGTAAATAGGTCGCCACCCAGCGCTGCGGCTTGGAACACCGGGTTGAACACTGTCTGCAGAACCGGCACTGCATCATCGAGTTGATGCCTCACCTGGCGCGCGCACATCACGTGCTGACCGACGAAGCCTGATTCGGGGTCGAGGTCGGGCAGGCGGTCCCAGTCGTCAGGTGAATTGATCATCCGCGGCCCAACCGCCCGGCGCCCCAAGTAGTCGCCGCGCCACGTGTCGGTAAACCCGTAGTCGATCAATTGGAAGGTGGAGGCCGGTGTGATCTTTACCAGGTCGCAGTCGTAGGTCTGCTGAAATCGCAGGGTGGCCTCGACCAACGTGGAGGCCTGCTGGTCGGCGAGGGGGTGGTGCTGCCAGAACGCTACCGGGCACGTGTCGGCGCTACCGCCGGCCAACACACGCTCAAGTAGGGGGCGGTACCGCACGGGCACCTCCCCCTCCGTTCTCCGGTCGGTCTTTTTGAAACCATAACGTGGGAGAAGGGGGCAGTTCGCCACGAACTGGATCTCATCCCCTATCGGGAGCCTTTCCACGGTTCGCTGGAGTCTGCCTCGGAATCGAGCTGGGGTGATCGTGAACCTGCTCAGACGTGGCGAAGGTCGAGCGCGGCGGCAAGCCCGGCCTACGCCTTCAGTGCGCGAGTCTTCTCGAAGTTCGTCACGCTCCCGGGGAGGAGGTTGAGGTGCACAATCTGCCCGCCCGGGCCTTCGACGATGTCGATCACCGTGGCCAGACATCGCCCCCCGCCACCGCCTGCGATGACGGTGTCGCCGACAAGCACCCTCTCTGGGCGTTGCGCTCGATCGAGGTAAGCCCAGACGAAGCCGCTGTCGTCCTCGTTGTGCAGGTCAGCAGCGATGTCGACGTTGTCGGCAACAGCACTCATGTTGGCTCCTCCTCACGGCTGGTA
>CALQEM020000098.1:0-11893 GCA_943329595.2 Bifidobacterium breve | reverse complement strand
TCGGCAGCCTCGGCACCGACCTCGTCGTTGCGGCGTACCTCAACCTCGGCGCCGATTTGGGCGAGGTACTGCACGAGGTTGAACACGAAAGAGTCGTAGTTGTCGATGACCAGGATTCGACTCACGGACTTATCCTCTCACTGTGCTGACGCACACGGGGTCCGGGCCCGATCGAGTCGCACTCACAGCAGGTGCCGTGAAGACGGCGCGGCTGCCCCCACCCCACGCTCCAACCACGGGCGACGGGCGAGAGGATACTCTCAGCACACGTCACTGCGCGCCTCCACATCAGGCGCCTCGAGCCAAGGGGTTTGTCCGTGCCAGAGTCCAAGGGTCGCAAGAAAGCTCCCTACACCCCTCCGCCCACCAAGAAGGACCCCGCCAAGTTTGGGCCCTCGCCGTGGGTTGCTCCCGTGATGGTCGCCCTGTTCGTCATTGGCCTGGCGTGGATCGTCGCCTTCTACATCGCGGGCGACTCCATTCCGCTCATGAAGGACATCGGCAACCTGTGGAACGTCCTGATCGGCTTCGGTTTCATCGGCGGGGGCTTCATCGTTGCAACCCGTTGGCGCTAGTCAACACACGAGTGGTGCTCGCCAGAATTACACGCGTGTAATTAATCCACAGCTGTGGATGAACCTGTGGATAACAGAATCATGTGCTGATGCCCGGAATGCCGGACTCGACAAGCGCGTTCAGCGCAGCGGTGCGCCACATGGTGATGAGCACGAGAAGTCCGAGCACCCCGAGGACGCCTAGGGTCTGCCAGAGCAGGCGACTCGAGCGCGGCGCGTAGAGCATCACCGCGCCCACGGCAGCGCCTGTGACCAGCCCGCCGAGATGGGCGCGCCAGTCGATGTTGCCACCGGGCAGGAATCCGATGGCGACGTTGACCACGATGAGCACCAGCACCTGCTTGAAGGGGTCGCCGACCCCACCAGTGCCCTGCCGCTGAACCTGCTGACCCGCGCTACCATCGCGGCGAGCCTCAACCCCGCGCGCTCTCCCGCGCCGCCGCCCCAGCACCACGAGCGCGCCCATGAGGCCGAAGATGGCGCCACTAGCACCCACGCTGACCGTGCGGGGGGCGGAGAAAGCGTACGAGGCCACCGCCCCGCCCAGCCCCGCCGCCAGATAGAGCACTAGGAAGCGGGCGTGGCCCAGGATGCGCTCAACCTGCGGCCCAATCGTCCAGAGCACGAACATGTTGAACAGGATGTGCAGCACGCTGCCATGCAGAAAGACCGAGGTGACCAGTCGGTACAACTGTCCGTCGAGGGCAATGGCCCACGGCCACATGCCCCACTTCTCAGTCACAGCATTAAGTCCCGCGATGAACTCGTAGCCGAACGCCAGCACGGTGACGGCGACGATCGCGATGGTGACGGTGGGTCGGTCATCGACGCGACCACCGGCCACCGTGGTGATGCGCGGGGTCGAAAGTCGGCCGGCATTCACGCACTCGGGACACTGGAAGCCCACCGACGCGTTGACCATGCAGTCAGGGCAGATCGGTCGCTGGCACCGGGTGCACGAGATGTACGTTTCGCGACCCGGGTGGCGGTAGCACTGCGGCGGCTGCGGAGCCTCCGCTACCGGCTCGAGGGCGCTCATGTGTCACCGTTCGTGAAGCGACCACAAGGCAGGTCCGCCCGCGAGGCCACCTGGCCCTCTGTCACGCGGTGAACTGCCACGCCAGCATTCTGGCATGGCCCCCGTGAGCGTCGCTCCACCGCTCTGGGGGTGAACTACTCAGTGATCTCGATGGTGACTGACTTCAGCACCACGTCATCGAGGGGCTTGTCGCCACCGTCGGTCGACACCGCGCCGATGAGGTCGACAACGTCGCGGCTGTCTTGGTCAGCAACCTCGCCGAAGATTGTGTGCTTGAAGTTCAGCCACGTCGTGGGGGCAACCGTGATGAAGAACTGCGATCCGTTGGTGTTGGGGCCCGCGTTGGCCATCGCCAGGATGTACGGCTTATCAAAGACGAGCTCCGGGTGCGGCTCGTCGGCGAAGTTGTAGCCGGGGCCTCCACGGCCGGTGCCCGTGGGGTCGCCGCACTGGAGCATGAAGCCTGCGATGATCCGGTGAAAGAGCACGTCGGTATACAGCGCACCCTCTCCTGCCTTGCCAGTGCGCGGGTCCTTCCACTCCAAGGTTCCGTCGGCGAGACCGATGAAATTACGAACTGTCTTGGGTGCGTGGTCGGGGAACAGCACCACTCGAATGTCGCCAAGGTTGGTGTGGAGGGTACAAAGGGTGGAGGTCATGAGAGGATCCTGCCATGACCAAAGTCAAGCACTCATCTGGGTCCCCGCTTGTCGACCAGGGTGGCCCGCCCCCTGTTGTCACCACAGCAGAGCGCGCCGAGGCCGGGAAGGCCGCGCGCAAGCTCGTCCCCCGGTCGACCTTCGCTAGTTTCGCGCCTGCCTCCGACCGGCCCGACCCGGTCGATCTGCTCCTCGAGCAGGCCGTCACGCGCGAGCAGGACCTCATCCCGATTCGTCACGGCCGGATGGTGGCGAGCCCCTTCGCCTTCTTCCGCGGCGCGGCTCTGCCAATGGCGGCCGATCTGGCCTCCATGCCCAACTCGGGCCTTCGCGTGCAGTTGTGCGGGGATGCTCACCTGCTCAACTTCGGCATCTTCGGCACGCCCGAGCGACGCCTCGTATTCGACATCAATGACTTCGACGAGACCTCGCCCGGTCCGTTCGAGTGGGACGTGCTACGCCTCGCCGCCAGCCTGGTGCTGGCGGGGCGCGAGCGTGGCGACAAGCCCGCCTACATCAACTCCATGGTGCTCAGCACCGTCGCCGCCTATCGCGAGTCGATGGCGTCGTTCGCCCAGATGAGCAACCTCGACGTGTGGTACTCGCTGTTCGACGTCGATCGCCTGTTCACCGAACTCGGGGCCTCCGTCGACGCCGACGCTGGCGGATTCAACGAGCGCAGCATGCGCAAGGTTCGCAAGCGTGACTCAGTGATGGCGGCTGAACGCACCACTGAGATGGTCGATGGCGAGTTGCGCTTCGTCGCCAACCCGCCGCTGCAGGTCCCCGGCTCTGAGATCACCGAGAGCCTCTACTCGTTCTCCCTCGGGCACGTGCACACCAATGCCGAGCTGTACCGCCGGTCACTGTCACCCGAGCGCCGCTACCTCTTCGACAACTACCGTGTCGTCGACAGCGCACGTCGAGTGGTGGGCGTGGGCAGCGTCGGAACTCGCTGCTACATCGTGCTTCTCGTGGGCCGCGACAACAAAGACCCCCTGATCCTGCAGGTGAAGGAGGCCCAGCCGTCGGTGCTCGAGCGCTTTGCCGGCAAGGGCGCGTTCAGCCACCATGGCGAGCGGGTAGTGGTGGGGCAGAAGCTCACCCAGTCGGCCAGCGACCTCTTCCTCGGCTGGACCACCATGACACTGCCCGAGGCAGGCAACCGCTACTTCTACCTGCGCCAGTTCCGCGACTGGAAGGCCAGCATCGACTACACCCAGCTCAATGGTGAGGGCTTCCTGTTCTACACGCGACTATGTGCCTGGGCCCTCGCCAAGGCACACGCCCGCAGCGGTGACCAAATCGCCATCTCGGCCTACCTCGGTACCGGAACGGCATTCGACAAGGCCGTGCTCGAATTCGCCCTCACCTACGCCGACCAGACCCTCGTCGACCACCAGACCCTCGTCGACGCCATCGCTTCAGGCAAGGCCGAGGCACTCCACGACGTCTAGCCCTTGGAGTCGTGATGTGTAGTGGTGGCCGTACGCACCACTAGAACGATGCCCCACGGTCCGATCACCCAGATCGGCCAAAAGAAGCTCCAGCCGTCGTCGCTTCGCCCCGTGAGCAGCCACACCAGCGTGACGATCAACGCTGTGGTGAGCCAGACGATCCAACTGTTCCGGCGTGCGAGTCGACGATGCTCCAGTTCGTCGATGTCAACGACGGCGGGAGTGACCGCTTGCAGCGGGAGGTCGTCGGTCAGGACCTCGAGCTCGCCGAAGGTGCGAGCAGCCGCGGCCAGCGTCAGGCGTTCGTTGAACTCCACGTCGGTCAGTCGGCCCTGGGCGAAGGCTTCGCGCAGCAGGACGATGGTGCGGTCTCGGTCGCTGTCACCCGCGCGCAGACTCATCCACTCACTCACGACGCCAGTGTAGGCGCCGCCTCGCGGAGTGGCACGAATGCGAACCGCGGCCTCATCCGTGGGGGCCTGAGACCGCGGCGTTGCGCGGGGTGGTGAACCGGGTGGAGGCGAAGAGAATCGAACTCTCAACCCCCGCCTTGCAAAGGCGGTGCTCTGCCAATTGAGCTACGCCCCCGGGTGGTGCGGGTGGAGCGTGTCAGCGAAGGTCGGGTTCCTGAGTGGCTTGGGTCCACAGATCATCCTCGGCCTTGCTGGCCGAGATCTGTCGGTAGGCCACATAGCCGATGGCGGCAAGAGCCCCCAGCAGCAGCAGTTTTTTCATGGCCGTTCTCCCCTCCCACACCTGCGACACACGCCACCACGGTTGCAGTGGGCCTAGATGGACTTGAACCATCGACCTCTTCCTTATCAGGGAAGCGCTCTAACCGAGCTGAGCTATAGGCCCCAGTCCCCAAATCGGGGCGCTCCGAGAGGTTACCGCAGTGTCCGGAGGTTCACGAAACCGCAGGTCATGACTCCTCGGACAGAGTTACCTCAAGTCCGCCAGAAATTCCGACGGCGAGGTTGTACAGGAAGGAGAAAAGCGTTGCCAACACTGAGATAAGCACGATCTGCACAGCCGCGAGAACCAGCGTGACTCCCATCACGCGGCCGAAGGAGAGAACCGAGCGAAGATCGAACTGAGTCGTGCCGCTGCCCGCGATGTCGTTGACGGTGCGACTCAGCGCGTCGAACACGCTGAGCTGGTCGAGGATCCACCACAGGATCGCCACCGCAACCAGCAGGATGATCGCGAAGGAAATCGTGAGCATGAAAGACGTTTTGAGCACGCTCCAGGGGTCGAACCGAGTGATCATGAGACGGGCCCGCCGCACCGTGGTGGCACGGCCCCGCCGTGAGGGAGAGGCGGGGCTACCTTCCGAGCCGCTGGTGGTTGCGGTGGCGTCGGTCGTCACTCCAGCTCACCTTCCTCGGTCGGACGTGCACCCTCAGCATCGGGCAACTCTGCTTCGACCATCTCGGTGTCGGCACTCTCGCCGACCTCGCCGACCTCACCGACCTCACCCTCAGGTAGGTCGTCACTATCGTCTTCTCCGACCGCACGCGCCACAGCCACCACGGTCTCGCCCTCGGGCAGCGCCTGGAGACGAACTCCCATCGTGTCGCGCCCGGTGGCCTTTACTTCGGCCACACGCGTACGGATGACCACGCCATTGGTCGCCACCGAGAAGATCTCATCGTCCTCCGAGCAGATGACCGCGCCCACGAGGCCGCCGCGCTCCTCGACGAGGCGCATGGCCCGGACACCCTGGGTGCCGCGTCCCTTGGCCGTCCATTCGTCGACCGAGGTGCGCTTCCCGTAGCCACCATCGGTCACAGTGACGAGGAACGAGCCGGGGGCAACAACGTCCATCGACAGCAACTCGTCGGCCGCGGTCTTGAACTTCATGCCAATGACCCCGCCGGTAGCTCGACCCATCGGGCGCAGGGTCGCGTCGTTGGCCGTGAAGCGCACCGAGTAGCCCTTGCGAGAGACGAGCATCAGGTCGGCGTTGTCGTCGACCAGTTGCGCCGAGATGAGTTCGTCGTCTTCACGCAGGTTGATGGCGATGATGCCGCCGGTGCGCGTGGAGTCGAAGTCGGTTAGCCGGGTCTTTTTGACCATTCCGGTGCGGGTGGCCAGAACCAGGTAGGGAGCCCGAGCGTAATTGCGCAGGTCGAGCACCTGCGCGATCCTCTCGTCGGGCTGGAAGGCCAGCAGGTTGGCAACATGCTGGCCGCGAGCGTCGCGCCCGGTGTCGGGCAGGTCATAGGCCTTGGCCCGGTACACGCGCCCCTTGTTGGTGAAGAAAAGGATCCAGTGGTGGGTGGTGGTGACGAAGAAATGCTCAACCACGTCGTCGCCGCGTAGCGACGCCCCCTTCACCCCGAGACCCCCGCGCCTCTGGGCGCGGTACATCTCGGTATGCGTGCGCTTGGCGTAGCCGCCACGCGTGATGCTCACCACGATGTCGCGCTCCTGAATGAGGTCCTCGTCGCGCATCTCGCCCTCATCGGGCACGAACTGGGTGCGCCGGTCGTCGCCGAAGCGGGTGACGATCTCATCAAGTTCGGTGCTCACGATCGATCGCTGGCGGGGCTCGCTGGCGAGAATCTCGTTGAAGTCGGCGATGCGGGCCATCAGATCGTCGTACTCGCTCTGCAGTTCGCCGCGCTCGAGAGCCGCCAGCTTGCGCAGTTGCATGTCGAGGATTGCCCGCGACTGAATCTCGTCGATTTCGAGCAGGTTTTGTAGGCCGAGTTGCGCCTCCGACGCTGAGGCGCTCGCGCGGATCAGCGCAATAACCTCATCGATGCGGTCGATTGCCGCGAGGAGCCCCCGCAGGATGTGCGCACGCTCCTCGGCCTTGCGGAGCCGGTACTCGGTGCGGCGGCGGATGATCTGCAACTGGTGCGTGACCCAGTGGCGTACGAAGGCGTCGAGGGCAAGGGTGCGAGGCACACCGTCGACGAGCGCCACCATGTTGGCGCCGAAGGTCTCCTGCATCTGGGTGTGCTTGTAAAGCTGGTTGAGCACCACCCTGGGCACCGCGTCCTTGCGGAGCACGATCTCGAGCCTCAGAGTGTCGCCGCTGCTCTGGTCGATGACGTCGGCGATACCCGACACCTTGCCCGAGTCGTGCAGGTCGACGATCTTGCTCAGCAGGTTGTCGGGGTTGACCTGGTAGGGCAGCTCGGTGACCGCCAGGATCGTACGGCCGCGCTTATCTTCCTCGACGGTGACCACCGCGCGCATCGTGATGAGCCCTCGCCCAGTGCGGTACGCGTCTTCAATTCCCTTGCGGCCGGCGATGAGTCCGCTGGTTGGAAAGTCGGGTCCCTTGACGCGCTCGAGCAGCGCCTCGAGAAGTTCCTCGCGCGTTGCGTCGGGGTGCTCGAGCGCCCACTGCACGCCCTCGGCAACCTCGCGCAGGTTGTGCGGGGGAATGTTGGTGGCCATGCCGACCGCGATGCCCGCACTGCCGTTGACGAGCAGGTTGGGAAAGCGCGCCGGTAGAACCGTGGGCTCCTGGGTGCGCCCGTCGTAGTTGGGGGCGAAATCGACGGTGTCCTCGTCGATATCGCGCACCATCTCCATGGCCAGATGCGCGAGCCGGCACTCGGTGTACCGCGAGGCCGCGGCGCCGTCGTTTCCGGGGGAGCCGAAGTTGCCCTGACCCTGCACCAGTGGGTAGCGCAGCACCCACGCCTGAGTGAGTCGCACCAGGGTGTCGTAGATGGCGGAGTCGCCGTGCGGGTGGTAGTTACCCATCACGTCGCCCACCACACGAGCCGACTTGCTGAAGTTGCGGTCGGGACGGTAGCCACCGTCGAACATCGCGTAGATGACGCGGCGGTGCACGGGCTTGAGTCCGTCGCGCACGTCGGGCAGGGCCCTACTGACGATGACGCTCATGGCGTAGTCGAGGTACGACCTCTGCATCTCAACCTGCAGGTCGATGGGCTCGATTCGCCCGTGGGGGCCGACCTCGTCGTCGATGTCGTCGGTGGTGTCGATGTCGTCGCTCATGGGTATGCGTCTCCCTCGGCTCAGATGTCCAGGAAGCGGACGTCGCGGGCGTTGCGCTGGATGAACGAGCGACGGCTCTCGACGTCCTCACCCATCAGCGTCGTGAACAGTTCGTCCGCCATCGCGGCATCCTCAAGGGTGACCTGCAGAAGTACCCGACGCTGCGGGTCGACGGTGGTGTCGCGTAGCTCTTCCCAGTTCATCTCCCCGAGACCCTTGTACCGCTGGATGGCCTCCTCCTTGGGAAGCCTCTTACCAGCGGCGAACCCTGCCTCGGTGATGATCTCTCGCTCGCGATCGGTGAAGGCGTAGTCGGGCTCTTCGCGGATCCACTTAATCTTGAACAGCGGCGGCTGGCCGAGGTACACGTGGCCGTTCTCGATGAGTGGCCTCATGAATCGGAAGAGCAGGGTGAGCAGCAGGGTACGGATGTGCTGGCCGTCGACGTCGGCATCGGCCATCAGCACCAGTTTGTGATAGCGCAACTTGTTGACGTCGAACTCCTCGTGCACACCGGTGCCGAGCGCCGAGATCAGCGCCTGCACCTCAGTGTTGGCGAGCACCTTGTCGATGCGGGCCTTCTCGACGTTGAGAATTTTGCCGCGGATGGGCAGGATCGCCTGGGTGTCGGGGTTGCGCGCGCGCCGCGCCGAGCCGCCGGCACTGTCGCCCTCGACGATAAACAGTTCACACATTTCGGGATCACGTGACGAACAGTCGATCAACTTGCCCGGGAGTCCGCCCCCGCCCAGCAGGCCCTTGCGGTTGCGCGCGAGGTCGCGCGCCTTGCGGGCCGCCATCCGCGCGAACGCGGCCTGAGACGACTTGCGCGCGATCTCCTTGCCCTCGGCCGGATTCTTCTCGAACCACTCGCCTAGACGGTCGTTGACCACCTTTTGCACGAAGGTCTTCGCCTCGGTGTTTCCGAGCTTGCTCTTGGTCTGCCCCTCGAACTGTGGCTCGCGCAATTTAACGCTGACGATCGCGGCCAAGCCCTCGCGGACGTCTTCTCCGGAGAGGTTGGGGTCCTTCTCCTTGAGGATGTTCCAGTCGCGCGCGAACTTATTGACCAGCGTGGTGAGTGCTGAGCGGAAACCCTCCTCGTGCGTGCCGCCCTCGGTGGTGTTGATGGTGTTGGCGAAGGTGTACACGGATTCGGCGTAACTCTCGTTCCACTGCATGGCCACCTCGGCGCTGATGCCTCGCTCGTCATCTTCAAACTCGAAGTAGATCACCGAGCTGTGCGACGGCCCCTTACGCGAGTTGAGATGGGTCACGAAGTCGGCGATACCGCCGTCGTAGCAGTAGCTGACCGACCGTGGTTCGAGTGCCTCTGGATCGTCGACCGGATCGGCTCCGACCTCGTCGGAGATGGTGACGGCCGGTGTGCGCTCGTCGGCGAGGTCGATGGTGAGGCCCTTGTTGAGGAAGGCCATCTCCTGAAATCGACGGGACAGGGTCTCGAAGTCGTAGTGGGTGGTCTCAAAGGTGACTGCGCTGGCCCAGAAGGTGACCATCGTGCCGGTGGCGTCGGTGGGCTCGCCTCGCTCGAGAGGTGCCTGAGGGACGCCGTCGGCGTACGACTGGCGCCACACGTAGCCGTCGCGGCAGATTTCGACGTCGAGTCGGCTCGAGAGTGCGTTAACAACTGAGACACCCACGCCGTGGAGACCACCGGAGACCGAGTAGCCGCCCCCGCCGAATTTGCCCCCGGCGTGTAGCACGGTGAGCACCACCTCGACGGCGGGCTTCTTCTCGATGGGGTGCATGTCGACCGGGATGCCTCGCCCGTTGTCGACTACGCGCACCGCGCCGTCGGCGAGGATGGTCACCGAGATACGGTTGCAGTGGCCTGCAAGCGCCTCATCGACACTGTTGTCGACCACCTCGTACACCAGGTGGTGCAGGCCTCGCTCACCCGTGGAGCCGATGTACATGCCCGGTCGCTTGCGTACTGCGTCGAGTCCTTCGAGAACAGTGATTGCGCTGGCGTCATACGACACGGGTGGGGCGCCTCCTCGATGTGGACATGCCCATGATGGGCACGCGGGGGCACCACAACACTCGCGCCCGATTACTCCTCAGTGTACCCCCTCCGACTGACATCGTGGGCCTCTGTGGACGCCAGAAGGCATCGTGGCGCAGCGTGACCCACGCATGTATGGGTACCCTCACGGTCGGACCTCATCGGTCGATCTCGGGCTTTCTAGAGCCTCTGGGAATCCCTCCTCGGAGGCGGCGGCCGGGACTATCCGTAGGTATCGCGCGGACCGCGCCCGGGAACCGTCCGTTTCCCCTTGGTCCAGCTCGGAGCGGTGGGTCCCAGCACGGTGACCGACCGCACAACCCCGCTGCCCAACTCGTCGACAAGGCGGGACATCAGGGTGGGTAGCAGCATGCGCACCTGCGTGGCCCAGGCGGTGGAATCAGCTCGAAGGTGGAGGGTGGCTGACTCGGCATCGAAGTGCTCGGCTGTCACGTGGTCCGCGACCTCCGCCCCCACGATCTCGACCCAGCGCCCGGTGATCGCGCCGACAGCCGCTTGGTGTTCCCAGCCCAGCTCGGCCACCATGCCATCGACCGCTGAGCCTAGGAGCATGGGATCGCGCCCATTCGACAGTTGTGCAGCCGGGGGACGACGCTTGTATGTCGAGGAACTTGAGGCCTCGCGTGCGGGGCCCTGCTGTCGGGCGTGCGCCCGAGCTCGCGCCAGCGCTGCCTGCGCCGGGTCGACTAGGGGCGGCCCGACCTCGGCGAGCGGTGCGGGATCGGCGCCGGTTTCATCTCCCGTGTCGTCGGCGCTCACGGCCGCTAGCTCTCGTCCGCGCGGCGAATGGAACCAAGCTCGACGACGAGTTGCCGGCCATTAATCGCAGCGGGCACGTCGGCAGCCACCGCAGCGGTGACGATGACCTGCTCGGCGCCCACCACGAGGTCGGCCAGCCGCATGCGGCGCTGCACGTCGAGTTCGGCGAAGACGTCGTCAAGGATGAGCACCGGATCACCTCCCTCAGTCTCTTTCCTGAGCACATCGTAGGCGCCTAGCCGCAGAGCAAGTGCGCACGACCAGGACTCACCGTGCGAGGCGTACCCCTTGGCGGGGTGCTCACCCAGCGAGATCAGCAAATCATCTCGATGGGGTCCAACTACGGTCACGCCGCGTGCGAGTTCCTCCCGCCTCCGGGAGGTAAGCGCAGCACCCAACTGCATCATCACATCGCCCCGTGACAGCGGCACTGCATCGGGCGAGAGGCGGTCGAGAAATGACGACGTGATTTCCAGAGCGAAGGCGCCGCTGGTGGGGGCCAGGTTCGCGTAGGCGTCGGCCGCCGGGCCCAGCAGGGTTCGCACGAGGTCGTCTCGCGCAACCACCACTTCAGCGCCGAGCGCAACCATCTGGTCGTCCCACACCTGCAGCGTGCTTTCAACGGTGGCGGGTGAACGCGTCGCCGATGCCGACTTCAACAACGCGTTGCGTTGCTTGAGCACACGGTCATAGTCGGCTCGCACACCGGCGAACCGCGGATGTCGAAGCACCAGCAGGTCATCAAGTAGGCGACGCCGCTCGGCTGGATCTCCCTTGACCAGCGCAAGGTCCTCGGGCGCGAAGATTACCGTGCGCACGATGCCGGCGACATCCCGCGGGCGCACCGGCGAACCCCTGTTGAGCCGCGCCCGATTCGCCCGACCAGGAACGATCTCAATCTCGACCAGTTGGTCACGTCCGTCGCGCAAGACCTCGACACGCACCAGTGCTCGCTCAGCACCTTTACGAACCAGGGGTGCGTCGGTGGCAACGCGATGCGATCCGAGCGTGCTGGCGTAGCCAATTGCCTCCACCACGTTGGTCTTACCAACACCGTTCGAGCCGATGAGAGTCGTAACTCCGGGCTCGAACTGCACCAGCACCTCTGGATAGGACCGGAAGTCGACCAATCCAACCTTGGTTACCTGCATGTGTGCTTCTCGGTGTGACGCATCCGCTCGTCAGCCAGTGAGGCGAACCGGCATTAGCAGGTATCTAAACTCTGGGGCTGGCTCTGCCCCTCTTTCGGCTGCGCCGGTGAGCACCGCGGGCTTGTTTGACACCGTGAACGCAAAGCGCACCACCGGTGCGTCGAGCGCAGAGAGTCCGTCGAGGAGGAAGCGCGGATTGAAGGCGATCTCGATGTCGTCGCC
>CALQEM020000097.1:0-11918 GCA_943329595.2 Bifidobacterium breve | reverse complement strand
GTCCTGAATCGTGATGTCGGCGCCGGTCTCCTCCTGGATCTGGTTGATGATCTTGCCCTTCGGGCCGATCACCTCTCCGATCTTGTCGACCGGGATCTGGATGGTGATGATGCGCGGGGCGTACACCGACATTTCGTCGGGCACGTCGATGGCCTCGAGCATGACCTCAAGAATCGCGAGCCGGGCGTCACGGGCCTGGGTGAGCGCGCCAGCGAGCACCGACGCGGGGATGCCGTCGAGCTTGGTGTCGAGCTGCAGGGCCGTGACGAACTCCTTGGTGCCAGCGACCTTGAAGTCCATGTCGCCGAAGGCGTCTTCGGCGCCGAGGATGTCGGTGAGCGCCACGTAGCGCGTGACACCGTCGACCTCATCGCTGATGAGTCCCATTGCGATGCCGGCGACGGGCGCCTTGAGAGGCACACCCGCGTTGAGCAGCGACATCGTGGACGCGCAGACCGAGCCCATGGAGGTTGAGCCGTTGGAACTGAGCGCCTCGGACACCTGACGGATGGCGTAGGGGAACTCCTCCTTGGTCGGCAGCACCGGCACGAGCGCGCGCTCGGCGAGCGCTCCGTGGCCGATCTCGCGACGCTTGGGCGAGCCCACGCGGCCGGTTTCGCCGGTGCTGTAGGGCGGGAAGTTGTAGTTGTGCATGTAGCGCTTGCGCGTCTCGGGAGAGAGCGTGTCGAGCTGCTGCTCCATGCGGAGCATGTTGAGGGTGGTCACGCCCAGGATCTGGGTTTCGCCACGCTCGAACAGCGCCGAGCCGTGCACGCGCGGAATGACATCGACCTCGGCCGACAGCGTGCGGATGTCGCTGAGCCCGCGGCCGTCGATTCGGATCTCGTCACGCAGCACGCGCTGGCGCACGAGCTTCTTGGTGAGCGAGCGCAGCGCGCCGCCGATTTCCTTCTCGCGACCCTCGAACTGGGCGCCCACGCGCTCCCTGGCCAGGGCCTGCACTCGATCGAGCTCAGCCTCGCGCTCGGCCTTGTGCAGAATGGTCAGCGCCGCCGCCGTCTCGTCGGAGACTGCCGCCTCAACCGCCGCGAACACGTCGTCCTGGTACTCGAGGAAGACCGGGTAGGCGCGCGTCTCCTTGGAGGCGTCGGCCGCCAGAGCGGACTGCGCCTCGCAGAGGGTGCGAATGAAGCCCTTGGAGGCCTCGAGGCCCTCGGCCACGACCTCCTCGGTGGGCGCCTGAGCGCCGAGGCTCACGAGGTCGAGCGTGCGTGCGGTGGCCTCGGCCTCGACCATCATGATCGCGACATCGTCGCCCACGATGCGGCCCGCGACGACCATGTCGAACACGGCCTCCTCAAGTTCGCTGTGCCGCGGGAACGCAACCCACTGGCCGCGAATCAGCGCGACACGCACGGCGCCGATGGGGCCACTGAAGGGCAGCCCGGCGATCTGGGTCGACATCGACGCAGCGTTGATGGCCACGACGTCGTAGAGGTCGTCGGGGTTCAGCGACATCACCGTGACGACAACCTGGATTTCGTTGCGCAGGCCCTTGACGAACGAGGGGCGCAGCGGCCGGTCGATGAGGCGGCAGGTGAGGATGGCGTCCTCGCTGGGGCGGCCCTCACGGCGGAAGAACGAGCCGGGGATGCGACCCGCGGCGTACATGCGCTCCTCGACGTCGACCGTGAGCGGGAAGAAGTCGAACTGCTCCTTGGGGTTCTTGCTGGCCGTGGTGGCCGACAGGAGCATGGTCTGGTCGTCGAGGTAGGCGACGGCGGAGCCGGCAGCCTGACGGGCGAGACGCCCGGTCTCGAAGCGGATGGTGCGCGTGCCGAACGACCCATTGTCGATTACGGCAGCACTGGTAAACACGGAATCGGGACCCTGCACGGGTGCCCTCCCTACTGATGAGGGGGGCAAGGCACGGTGGCGATCGGGACGAGCCGGTCATCGATCGAGGCCCACGGGCCCCGAGGGGTTGCCGGAGGCCACTACCGAGGACCGACGGTCAGCGGTCGCGATCAGGCGCTCGCCCCCGAAGTTGTGTGTCTGCGGGTATTTAGTTGTGGTGAAGCGGGTGGAGACGAGGAACTAGCGCCTCAGTCCGAGACGCTCGATGAGCTGGCGGTAGCGGCTGATGTCGGTCTTCGCCAGGTACTTCAGGAGCCTCCGGCGGCGGCCGACGAGCAGCAGCAGGCCGCGACGGCTGTGGTGGTCGTGCTTGTGAGCCTTGAGGTGCTCGGTGAGCTGGTTGATGCGAGCCGTGAGAACGGCGACCTGCACCTCGGGGCTTCCGGTGTCGCCCTCGCTACGGGCGTACTCCTCAATGACGACCTTCTTGGCCGTGGTGTCGAGCGACATGATGTTCCTCTCGGGCGCGTCAGGCCTGACGTGCTGCAACGAGTGCTGCGGCTGCGACAGGGTACGAATGTCACGAGTGTCGGAGCGCCCGCTCTGACACCGTCTCTGACAGGCTACCAGCCGCCGGCCGGTGCTCCCAGCCGAGGTCGGCTGCAGCGGGGACGAGCCAGCGACGAATCCTCGCTACCGGGGTGAGGGACCCCAGGCAGGCGCGCTCGACCTCAGCCGCCGCCGCCCACGCGAGGTCGGACGTGGCCTGCCCGACCGCCTCGGGCGCATACAGTGCGGGTGCGCAGATACCGGCGAGCTCCCGCAGCGCGACGGCGACGTCGGCCGGGAGGTCATCGACCACCGTGTCGTCCGGATCGGCAATACGGTCGGGCGACACATCGGGTGGCCGCGCGAGCCCCGCGCCGCGCAGGCTGAGTCTGGCCCAGAGCCAGGCTCCCGCGACCCGCTGCTGGGGGGAGCCTGCCGCCAGCCGCGCCCTCGCCCGGCGCCGTCGGGCCCAGACCGCCGCGGGCCAGGCCGCCAGCAGGAGCACAACGGCGAGCGCCTCGGCCATGATCGTCACCACCTGGCCCCCGCCGTTGGCAGCCAGAACGTCGGCACGGCCACTCTCCAGTGCGGTCGCAGCAGGCGTCTGCACCGACCCTGACGTCGGCGTCGGCGCTGGCAGTGGCGTGGTGGATGCCTCAGGTGGTCGCGGGGGGCGCACCACGGACGGTCGACCAGCGTCACGGTCCTGGGGGCTGGGCTGGAAGGCCACCCATCCGATTCCGGCCAGCCGAGCCTCGGCCCACACGCTGGTATCGGGACCCCGCACGAGAGTGCCGGCGCGCCGAATGAGGGGCAGGAAGCCCACGCACAGACGCGTGGGAATACCCCACGACCGGGCGGTGAGGGCGAAGATCGACGCGTATTGCGACTGGAAGCCGACCCTCTCGACGAGCACGGAGTCGAGGTCGGCCAGCCTGCCTCCCGGTCCCTGGAGCGACAGCTGGCTGGCCGGGGCCGCCCTGAAGCCGCGGCCGCGCAGCCGCGACGACAGCGTTACCAGCCTCGACCACGTCGCCGCCGACCCGGCGGGCGAGTCGGCCGCCACCGAGTCGGCCAGCGCGGCCATGGACTTCGGAAGGGGCGCGGGCAGGGCCAGCGCGGCCTCGGCCGCGATCGCTGCGGGCATCGCGGACGCCAGTTGCGCGTCGGTCGCCACCCCCACCCGGTAACGGACGTCGAAGTTCTGGCCGATGGGCGACCCGATGGAGAGCACCGTTCCGCTGGATGGTCCCACCCGCACCGGCGTGGTGCCCACCACCTGGGTAACCCGCTGCGGCACGGGCACGAAGGGGCCCGGTAGCCCGGTTCCGACCTCGACCCGGGCACTGCCCGTGAGAGAGCCCGACACCAGGAGGTCTGGCTCGGCGTCGATCGACCCCGGAGCACCCCGGAAGGAGCGCGGGGTGACCCATCCGACACCGTCGTACTGGTCCATCGACAGCCACACGAGTCGCACCGCACGCACCGGCGGTAGCAGGGTCACGAGGCTGCGATTGGCCTCGGCCGGGTCGAGTTGCCAGCGTGCTGCCAAGGTGAGCGGATCTCCCACGTCGAGCACAACCGGCGGCCGCTGCGGGGTCTGCTGCTGCACCTGGATCGACGCAGGACGCGTGGGCATGACCTCATCGGCCAGTAGCCCGGCGACGAGCGACGCCACACCGATGAGCACCATGGCCAGCGCGGACCACGCCACGGCCCCCGCCGCGGGCGACACCGCGGCTGTCGGGCCGTCTCCACCGCCCGTCCAGCTTCCGGTTGTGAGCAGCACCAGCGCCAGCGAGACGGTGACCCCCACCGCGAGCAGCACCGACCCACTCGTGCCAGACAGACCGACGAGCAGCACCAGCGCGAGGAGCACGACCGGGGGAATGATGGCGGTGGCGGGCCGGCGTGAGGCGACGAGGCACTGAGCCCCCCAGCTAACCCCCGCTACGAGAGTCGCCGACAGCCCGAGCGTGACCGGATCAATGTCAGACGGCACCACCAGCCCCACTACCCCGGAGGCGAGGACAGCCACCAGCCCCGGCCAGCGACCCACCAAGGCCGTCAGCACTCCGGTGAGGGCCGCCGCGGGCACGAGGAACACCACGGTCTCACGGGCACCCAGAGCGTCCTGCAGTCCGAGGGTAACGAGCAGCACAGGGACCAGCGCCACGATTCGAACTGCCCATTGGTCGCCGCGCACCGCCCGATCAGACATTACGACGACCCCCTCGTCGACCTAGCCGGAGGCGCCGCGAGGTCGCTCGCCCGGAGGATGGGAACCACCGACAGTGCCCTGGTCGCCACCCGCTTACCGGCCACCCCCACCTTCACGAGGGTGTGCGCACCCCACCCCTCGACGGCCGCTGCACGCGATCCCGTGACAGCAATGACCGATCCAGCCTCGAACCGCGACGCGGGCACCGTCGTCATCGACGGCTCCACGCGGGCCAGCAGGTCGAGGACACCTGCATGTCGACCGCCTCCCGCCCGCGCGGAGTCGCCCACCGTTGTCGTGAGGTCGACCTCAACCCCGGTCAGCGCCGCCGACACCGCGATCGACGCCGCGACGTCGACGGCCTCCTCGAACTCAGCCTCCGACGCGTAACTGCCCGCGGACACGTCGAGCAGCACGTGCACTCCTGGACGCCGCGATTCGACGTGCTGGGTCACCATGAGAGTGCCGATCTTCGCCGACGAGCGCCAGTGCACGCGGCGGACCTCGTCGCCCACGACGTACTCGCGCAGGGTCGACACGTCGCCGTCGGCCGCCTGCCGCGAGCGCGAGCGTGCGTGCTGTCCGTGCATCGAGAGCAGTGGGGCCACCGCCACCGGATAGACGCGTGGCACGACGACCACCTCGACCGCGGGCACTCGCGTGACCCTCCGACGTACCAGTAGCCACGCGTCGACCCGCTCAACTGTCCAGGGGCCCATCTCCACGGGCCCGCGGCGCTCGGTGGGAATTGTCAGTGACACGCGCGAGGGCACTCCGGGCAGCAGGCGCGGCAGTCCGACCACGGCGGGACCCACCGGGCCCGTGCTTCGCAACCTCATGCCGCTGAGTGAACGGGAGCCGTGGTCGAGCAGGGTCACGTCGAGGGAGGCCGGCAGATCGCGCGAGACCCGGGACGATCCTGGTGGGAAGACGTCGACAGTCGTACTGGCGGCCACCGCCACGACAGACACCGTGACCAGCAGCCCGAGCCCCACCGCGAGGGCCACCAGTTCGGGCAGACGCAGCAGCAGGCCTCCGGCAAGCGCTGACACGGCCAGCAGCAGTGCTCCGACCCCGCGGGACGTGAGCCCCATCGATCAGGCCTGCGGCGCAGGGGTGGCGGCGACCACTCGGTCGATCACAGCAACGCTGGCGCCGAGGCCAGCCTCGACGTCGGTGAGAAGTAGTCGGTGTGCCAGCACGGGAACAGCAAGCCGCTGCACGTCGACGGGAGTCACGTAGTGACGGCCCTGCGAGGCCGCGAGTACGCGAGAAGCCCGCAGCAGCCCGACGCTTCCTCGCGGGCTGGCACCGAGTCGGACCCCCGGAAAAGATCGGGTCGCCGACGTGATTTTCACGATGTAGTCGATCAGTGAGGGGGCCACGTGCACGGTCGCCGCGACCGCCACCATGCCAGCGACGTCGGTATCGGACACCACGGGAAGCAGCTCCTCGACACCTACTCCGCCATGAACGTTCGCGAGCACCTGCGACTCGGCTGCGAGGTCGGGATAGCCCACCGACAGCATCATCAGAAACCGGTCAAGCTGCGCCTCGGGCAGCGGGAAGGTGCCGTCCATCTCGATGGGGTTCTGGGTGGCGATGACCATGAACGGCGACGGCACAGCATGGGAGATGCCATCGACGGTGACGGTGTTCTCCTCCATCACCTCGAGCAGCGACGACTGGGTGCGCGGGGAGGCGCGGTTGATTTCGTCGGCCAGCACGATATGCGCGAACACGGGTCCGGGGTGAAACTCGAACTGGCCGGCGTCCTGGCGGTACACCGAGACGCCGGTGACGTCGCTGGGCAGCAGGTCGGGCGTGAACTGAATGCGGTGCCACGACATTCCGAGCGTGGCAGCGATACTGCGCGCGAGTGACGTCTTGCCCACGCCGGGGACGTCTTCGATCAGGAGATGCCCCTCCGACAGCAGGCACACCAGCGACAGGCTGATCACGTCGGACTTGCCCTGAATGAAGCGTGCGACGTTGGCAGCGACGTCGCCGAAGACGATGCTGAAGCGCTGCGCCTCGTCAGGGGTCATGGGGGAAACCTACCCGAGGCAGACTCAGCCCTCGCGCAGGCAGACCAGGCGGGCATCATCGACATCGCGGGCCATCTGTACCACCAGGGCGTCGAGCGAGTCGAAGGCCACCATGGGCCGCAGGTGCGTGAGGAAGTCGACCGCAACCTCGCGCCCGTACAGGTCGAGGTCGGTGCCGGCGTCGAGTGCAAATGCCTCGACCCTGCGCGCAACCTCGCCGAAGGTTGGGTTGGTGCCCACCGACACCGCGGCCGGCCACACCGGGCTCGCCGCGCCATCAGGGTCGACCACGAGCCATGCCGCGTACACGCCGTCGGCGGGAATGGTGGCGAGGGGTGTGGCCTCGCGGGTGGCCGTGGGGTACCCCAGCTCGCGGCCGCGATGATCTCCGTGCACCACCAGACCCTGCACCCGGTGCGGCCGGGTGAGGGCGTCGGCAGCCTCCTCGACCCGGCCCTGCGACACCAGCAGCCGCATGCCGGTCGAGGACACGGCGACGCCGCCCGCTGCGACGGCCTCGCCCTCACCCAGCAGGGCAACGGACAGCACCTCAATGCCGCGTTCTTCGCTCAGGGCTGCCAGTTGGGCGACGTCGCCGGCCGCGCCCCGACCGAATCGGAAGTTTGCGCCCACCACCACCACGCCCGCCCCGAGTGACTCGACCAGCACCTGGTCGACGAACTCCTGCGGGGTGAGGCGTGAGAGCGCCTCGTCGAACCTGAGAACCTCAACCCGGTCGGCTCCGGCGTCGCGCAGCAGGCGGGCCCGATGCGCGACGGTGGCCAGGAGCAGCGGATGACTCCCCGGTCGAACCACCTCGAGGGGGTGGGGGTCGAAGGTGACGACCGTGAGGCCGACCCCTCGACGATCGGCCTCTCGACGGGCAATCGACATCAGGGCGCGGTGGCCGCGGTGGACGCCGTCGAAGACCCCGATGGTGACGACGTCACCAACGCGGGAAGGTGTCACGGGCGCCTGCATAGGCACAGCCTGCCAGAGGGCCTCATTAGTCGCAGAGCACCATGCGATGCACGAGCCGTCCGTCGACGACGTCGCTGATGGCGAGCAGTTCGCCGAGCCCGTCGAACACGGCGCACGGGCCGCGGTCAGGGCCGTCGTCGACCCGAACCCGCACTCCGTTGCGCACCAGCGCCGCGCCCTCGTCGTCGACGACAACCTCGAGGAACTCGGCGCGCGCCACGTCGGCTACCGCAAGGAGTCGGGGCTCGTCCGCCGGGTCGGCGAGCAGGGCCTCCAGCGGCTGCGCCCCCGCGAGACGGTAGCGGCCCACCCGCGTGCGCCGCAGCGCGGTGAGGTGACCACCCACACCGAGGGCCAGCCCCGCATCGCGAGCGATCGCGCGCACGTAGGTGCCGCTGGAGCACACGACCCGCACGTCGACGTCGGTGACCGCGACTCCCTCCATCTCGGCCGCGCGCAGTGCATCAACGTGGAGCACCTCGATGGTGACCTCCCGCTCGGCCAGAACAACCTCCTCGCCCTCGCGCACCCGCTGATGGGCACGCCTGCCATCGACCTTGATGGCGCTCACTGACGACGGCCGCTGCATCACCCGGCCACGCAGTGGCGCGAGGGCTGATTCCACCTGCTGGGCGGTGAGGGTCGCGGGCGTGATCGACAGCACCTCGCCTTGGGCGTCATCGGTGGTGGTGGCTGCACCGAGCCTGATGGTGGCCAGGTACTCCTTGTCGGTGAGGGCCAGCATGCCGAGTAGCCGGGTGGCCCGACCAACCCCGCACACCAGCACACCGGTGGCCATCGGGTCGAGAGTTCCGGCATGGCCCACCCGACGGGTTCGCAGTACCCGCCTGAGCCTGGCGACGACGTCGTGCGAGGTCAGCCCGGACGGCTTGTCGACGACGAGGAGCCCCTCGGGCGAGGGCCGGTCAGCGCTCAGCGCCGTCACCCTCGGAGTCGGAGGGTTCGTCGGAGTTGTCGTCGGTCTCGTCGTCGGTCTCATCGTCGGTCTCGCGGGGCGCACGGTAGGGGTCGGCCTCGCCCGCGTAGGTCGCGCCCGCGGCCTGCTCGTGCACCAGTGCGTCGGCCGCGGCCACAGCAGCCAGGAGTTCGTCGAGGTGCGCCGCATTTTCGGGCAGCGCGTCGGCCACGAAGGCCAGGGTCGGCGTGAACCTCACCCCGGTCTGCTTGCCCACTTCGCTGCGGATCAGCCCCTTCGCCGACTCGAGCGC
Source organism: Bifidobacterium breve (assembly GCA_943329595.2). Classification (GTDB taxonomy): domain Bacteria; phylum Actinomycetota; class Actinomycetes; order S36-B12; family CAIYMF01; genus CAIYMF01. Next base: position 3,072 of record CALQEM020000097.1, on the reverse strand, counting down.
CGCGGCCGTCTCGAGCCGATCGCGCTCATCGCCAAACACCGTGTAAAACACGGTGGCGTCGTGCAGGTCAGCGGTGAGGCGTACCTCGGTGACGGTGATGAACCCGAGCCGCGGATCTTTAATCCGCCGCTCGAGCATCTCCGCCACGATCACCTTGATCCGGTCGGCCATCTTCGCCGCCCGTTGGGTGGCACCCATCAGCTATTCCCTTCGCGTTCCGGTCGCCCTCGATCAGGCGCGGGCCTTCTCACGCAGCTCGTAGGTCTCGATGACGTCGTCGACCTTGAGGTCGTTGTACGACCCGAGACCGATACCGCACTCGTAGCCCTCACGAACCTCGGTGGCATCGTCCTTGAACCGCCGCAGCGACTCGATCGCAACCGTCTCGGCCACCACCGCACCGTCGCGGATAAGCCGCGCCTTGGAGTTGCGACGGATGAGACCACTGCGCACGAGACAGCCCGCAATCGTGCCGAATTTGCTCGACTTGAACACCTCGCGCACCTCGGCGGTTCCGAGCTGCACCTCTTCGTACTCAGGCTTGAGCATGCCCTTGAGAGCAGCCTCGATCTCGTCGAGGGCCTGGTAAATGATGGTGTAGTAGCGGATATCGATGCCCTCGCGGTCGGCGACCTCGCGCACCTTGCCCTCGGCTCGCACATTGAAGCCGATGATCACGGCGTCAGACGCCGCCGCCAGCATGACGTTGGTCTCGGTGATAGCACCCACACCGCGGTCGATCACGCGCAGCTCGACCTCCTCGCCCACGTCGATCTTGAGCAGGGCGTCTTCGAGCGCCTCGACCGAGCCGGACACGTCGCCCTTGAGGATGAGCTTGAGCTCCTGCACCTGCCCCTTCTCAACCGACGAGAGGAATTCCTCGAGGGTGCGCTTGGGGCGCATCTTGGCGAGCTGGGCGCTTCGCTCGCGCGCCTGGCGAGACTGGGCGATCTGCCGGGCCACGCGGTCTTCAGACACCACCAGGAACGAGTCGCCGGCGCCAGGAACGGCCGTGAGGCCGAGCACCTGCACCGCACGCGACGGACCGGCCGACATGAGCGGGTCGCCGTTCTCGTCGAGCATCGCCCGCACGCGTCCGAACGCGTCGCCGGCCACGATGGAATCTCCAGGGTGCAGCGTTCCGCGCTGCACCAGCACCGTGGCAACCGGGCCCCGGCCGCGGTCGAGGTGTGCCTCAATAGCCACACCCTGCGCGTCTTGGCTCGGGTTGGCGCGCAGGTCGAGCGAGGCGTCGGCGGTGAGCAGCACGGCCTCGAGCAGCTCATTGATACCCGTGCCCTGTCGGGCCGACACGTCGATGAACATGGTCTCGCCACCGAACTCTTCGGCCACCAGTCCGTACTCGGTGAGCTGTGAGCGCACCTTGAGCGGGTCGGCGCCCTCCTTGTCGACCTTGTTGACCGCGACCACAATCGGAACACCGGCGGCCTGGGCGTGGTTGAGCGCCTCAACCGTCTGCGGCTTGACGCCGTCATCTGCCGCGACCACGAGGATCGCGATGTCGGTCACCTGAGCACCGCGGGCACGCATGGCGGTGAACGCCTCGTGGCCCGGGGTGTCGATGAAGGTGAGAGCACGCTCGACGCCGTCGTGCGGATGCATGACCTGGTAAGCACCGATGTGCTGGGTGATGCCGCCGGCTTCGCGGCCCATCACGTTGGTGTTGCGGATCGCGTCGAGCAGTTTGGTCTTTCCATGATCGACGTGACCCATGACCGTAACGACCGGGGGTCGCGCCACGAGGTCGGACTCGTCGCCGGTGTTTTCGCCGAAGTCGAGGTCGAACCTCTCGAGCAGCTCGCGGTCCTCCTCCTCCGCCGAGACCACCTGCACGTCGTAGTTGAGCTCGGTACCCAGCAGGCGCAGCGTGTCGTCGTCGACCGACTGGGTGGCGGTGAGCATCTCGCCGAGCTTCACCATGGCCGCCACCAGCGCGGCCGGGTTGGCACCAATCTTGTCGGCGAAGTCGGTGAGCGAGGCCCCTCGGGGCAGCCGGATGGTCTCGCCGCGACCCACGGGCACATTCATGCCGCCCAGGGTCGGGGCCGCCATGTTGTCGAACTCCTGGCGCTTGGCGCGCTTGCTCTTGCGCCCTCGAGTGGGCCTGCCGCCGGGGCGGCCGAAAGCGCCGGCCGTTCCGCCGCGACCGGGACCACCCGGACGACCGCCGGGGCCACCACCACCGGGGCCACCACCACCGGGCGCGCCACCTGGAGCCCCACCACTGGGGCGACCCGCGTAGCCACCACCACCGCCGGGACGGGCGCCGCCGCCTGCACCGGGGCCGCCAGGGCCACCAGGGCCACCAGGGCCACCAGGACGAGCGCCCGGGCGAGCCGGGGCTCCGGGTCGTCCGGGCCCGGCGGCTGCCGGACGCTGGGGACGAGGAGGCATGCTGCCCGGGTTGGGCCGGGGTGCACCGGGCACTGACGGGGCTGCCGACTTATCGGTAAAGGGATTGTTTCCGGGGCGTGCCGTGGCGCGCATACCCGAGCCGCCCGAGAACGGGTTGTTGCCCGGACGTGGTCCGGTGGGACGCACGGGAACGGGCGGTGCCTCGCCGGCGAGGCCTGCGGACGCAGCGGGAGCCTGAGCCTCAGGGGCGGCGTCGGGCGTGGGGGGCGCCGTGGGCGCGACCACAGCGTCGGGGGCCGGAGCCACCACGGCGGGGGCCTCGACAGCGACCGCCGGGGCAGGAGCCTCGGCGATGGGCACGACGGCCGCAGCCGCAGCCGCTGACTCAGCCGCTACCGCCTCCGCTGCCGCCGCAGCAGCAGCCGCAGCCTTGGTGACCTTGACCGGCTTGGGACCGGGGGCGTCGGGGAAAGCGTCGCGCAACTTGCGCACGACGGGGGCCTCGATGGTGGATGACGCCGATCGGACGAACTCACCGAGTTCCTGAAGCTTGGCCACCGCGGCCTTGCTCTCAATGCCGAGTTCTTTGGCGACCTCGTAGACGCGGACCTTGGACACGTTTCTCTCGTTCCTGGCCCGCGTCTGCTACAGGTGCGGGCCTACTCGTGGGGCGGCTTCATCGGTGCGTGCTCATCG
>CALQEM020000096.1:0-12082 GCA_943329595.2 Bifidobacterium breve | reverse complement strand
GCGACGAGATCATCGTCGGCGTTAACAGGTTCGAGACCACCGAGCCGAACCCCCTGCTGGCTGACGTCGACACCGCGTTCATGTCGGTCGACCCGGCGGTGGAGCAGCGCGCCATCGACTCGCTCGGCGAGTGGCGGATCAAGCGCGACAACGCCGCGGCAGCGCTTGCCCTCGCGGGGCTGCGCGATGCTGCGGCCACCGATGCCAACCTCATGCAGCACTCGCTCGCGTGCGCGCGTGCCGGGGTCACCACCGGCGAGTGGTCGGGAGCCCTCCGCTCGGTGTTCGGCGAGTATCGCGCTCCGACCGGGGTTGCCGGAGTCGTGGGAGTGCAGCAGGTCAGCGAGTCACTAGCGCTGGTGCGTGAGGCGGTGCGGCGCACGGGTGATGAGCTCGGTGGCCGGCTGAGACTGCTGGTCGGAAAGCCTGGCCTCGACGGACACAGCAACGGTGCCGAGCAGATCGCGGTGCGTGCGCGCGATGCCGGGTTCGAGGTGGTGTATCAGGGCATCCGACTTACTCCCGCTCAGATCGTGGCGGCCGCCGTTGAGGAGGATGTCGCGGTGGTGGGGCTGTCGATCCTGTCGGGGTCGCACCTCGAACTGGTGCCGCGCGTGGTCGACGGCCTGCGGGCCGCAGGACTCAAGGACGTGCCGCTAGTGGTCGGTGGCATCATTCCCGACCACGATGCCGAGTGGCTGCGCGAGAACGGTGTTGCCGACGTGTTCACGCCCAAGGATTACGACGTCAACGAGATCATGATGCGCATCGTTGCCGCCGTTCGAGCAGCGCGCGGCCTGATGCCACTCGAGGCCAGTCCGGCCTCATCCCAGCCCTGACCCCACACGATCAACGAAAGGCACCCATGCCCACCACCCGACTTCTCGTGATGCGCCATGGCGAAAGCGAGGGCAACGTCGCGCGAATCTGGACCAGTGCGCGAGTCGGCTATCCGCTCACCGAGAGGGGCCGAGCCCAGGCGCGCGCCGCTGGAGGCAGGGTTGCTGACCGAAGCATCAGCGCCGTGTACGGCTCGCCGCTCGTGCGCGCGCACGAGACCGCGGCCGAGGTGGCTGAGGTACTCGGACTTGAGGTGCGCGTGCTCGAGGGGGTTGAGGAGCTGCACGTGGGTGTGCACGAGGGCAGTCACGACGATGATGTGGCGCCGATCGCGATGGAGGTGTTCGGTCGTTGGATGCGTGAAGGCGACCTCGAGCACGGATTCCAGGGCGGCGAGACCGGTCACCAGATCGCTGCACGCATGTCGGAGGCACTCAACCGCGTGGCCGACGCCCATCCAGATGAGGCGATCGTGGTGGTGTCGCACGGTGGGTCGATGGCCGTTGGCGTGGCAGCACTGTGCGACAACATCGGGGTCGAGTTCGTGGGCGAGCACATGCTGCGCAACACCGACGTGGTCGAGATTGTGCGCAGCGATGCAGGCTGGCAGTGCGTGGCGTGGGCCGGACGCGTACCCGAGATCTAGGCCTCTCCGCGGCGCGTCCAACGGAAGAAGACCACTGCGAGCACGAGGCCGGCGACGCACCATCCGCCCAGCACCAGCGCGCACCGACCCAGCTCCCAGGTGCCCGCAACCTCGAGGGCTTGAGCAGACTCGGGCAGAAACACGCTGCGCATCGCCTGGGTGAGCCACTTGAGCGGAAACAGCGAGGCGAAGACCTGCATCCAGTGCGGCAATTGGCTGAACACGAAGAACACGCCCGACGTGAACTGCAGCACAAGCACCACGGGCGACACGATCGCCGAGGCGCCCTTTCCCTCGCGCGGCACCGCCGAGAATGCGATTCCGAGCAGCGTGCAACATACGAGGCCGAGCACGCTCACCCATGCAAACGTGAACCACTGGGTGGCGGTGTCGGGTAGGTGCAGGCCGTAGAAGAGTCGGCCGACCAGCATCAGCAGGGTCACCTGCGCGATGTAGGCGACAAAAACTAGTCCGACCTTGCCCACAAAGTAGGCGAGCTTGGGCATCGGCGTTCCCTGCAGCCGCTTCAGCGTGCCATCTTCACGTTCGAGCGGGATGGAAATTGCGAGGTTTTGGAACGACGTGTACACGATGCCCGAGGCAATCATTCCGGCCACGAAGTACTGGGCGAAGGTGATGTCGCTGCTAGCTCCGAGGCTCTGGCTGCCGAAAACCGAGCCGAAGATGACGAGCAGCAGCACCGGAAGGAGGAAGTTGAACACCGCTGACTGGCGGTCGCGGAAGAACTGCTTGAGCTCGATGCTCACGCGGCGCATTCCGAGGGCCCACGCGCCGGGAGGCGCGAGGGGCGTTCGCTGAATGGCGCTCACTCGGCGGCCTCCGGCCCAACGAGCTGGAGGTAGACCTGCTCAAGGGTGGGGCGCGTGACCGATAGCTCGGGCACGTCGCCGCCGAGCCGGGCGGATGCCTCAAGCACGACCTCGGTGGGATGGGGCGTATCGACGACGCGGACCTCGCCACCCTCAAGCCAGCTCACGCGCGCGGTTCCGCGCTGGCGCCCTCCGAGAGTTTCGGGATCGCCGCACGCGAGCACTCGGCCCGCCGAGATGACGGCAACCCGCTCGGCCAGGTGCTCGGCCTCCTCGAGGTAGTGGGTGGTCAGCATGATCGTGGTGCCCTCGGCCTTGAGCGCCTTGATGAGGTCCCAGAAGCCGCGGCGCGCCTCGGGGTCGAAGCCGGTGGTGGGCTCGTCGAGGAAGAGCAGCTCGGGTCGGCCGATGATGCCCAGGGCCACGTCGAGGCGGCGGCGCTGACCGCCCGACAGCGTGGCGTTCTTGGCGCTGCGCTTCTCGGCGAGTCCGACCCACTCGATGACCTCATCGGGCTTGCGAGGCTGCGGATAGTAGCCCGCGAAGTGACGCACCGACTCCTCCACAGTGAGGTCGCCGAGGTCGCGGTCACTCTGCAGCACGATGCCGATGCGTGACTTCCACAGGGGGTTGGCGTGAGCGGGGTCGGTGCCGAGCACCCGCACCTCTCCTGAGTCGCGACGGCGATAGCCCTCGAGGATCTCGGTGGTGGTGGTCTTGCCTGCGCCGTTGGGGCCCAGCAGCGCAAAGCACTCGCCGCGGCTCACCTGCAGGTCGACTCCGTCGACAGCCCAGAGGTCGCCGTAGCGCTTGCGCAGACCGGTGACGTCGATGGCGAGGTCAGCGGTCATGGAGTGAGTCTGTCATCCCCGGCCCCCGGTAGGCTCGCGGTCGTGCGCTTGGTCATTGCCCGCTGCTCGGTCGACTACGCCGGTCGGCTCAGCGCCCACCTGGCCGAGGCGGTGCGCCTCATTATGGTCAAGGCCGATGGCACCTTCCTCATCCACGCCGAGAGCTCGCACCGGCCGCTGAACTGGATGACAGCGCCGTGCTCGTTGGTGGTAGCGACCACGGCCGACGGCCCCGATGTGTGGACCGTGACCAACAGGGGAGGCGAGACGCTCACCATCACGATGCTCGAGGTACTACATGACAGCGACCATGACCTCGGCGTCGACCCTGGGCTCGTCAAGGATGGTGTCGAGGCTCAACTGCAGGAACTTCTGGCCGCGCAGGTTGAGCTGCTGGGTGAGGGCTGGAGGCTGGTGCGCCGCGAGTACCCCACGGCCATCGGTCCGGTCGATCTGCTGTGCAAGGACATCGACGGGGTGTCGGTGGCGGTCGAGATCAAGCGGCGCGGAGAAATTGACGGGGTCGAGCAGCTCACCCGCTACCTCGAGCTGCTCAACCGCGACCCCCTGCTCGCCCCGGTGACTGGAATCTTCGCCGCCCAGGAAATCAAGCCGCAGGCACGCACACTGGCTGAGAACCGCGGTATTCGCTGCGTGGTGCTCGATTACGACGTGATGCGCGGCATCGACGATCCCGACTCGCGCCTGTTCTGACGTGTTCGGCCGAGCGTGGCTCGCGCTAGCCCGCGCTTCCGGCGAACTGTGATCCGATGATGAATCCACCGATCGCGCTGAGGGTACACAGCGCCAGCCCGGCCACGGCTGCACCACGGCCGCGGCGGTTACCGCTGGGGGCGGTCGCAGCGAGTCCCACGAACGCAAAGACGAGTCCGGCGAGGGGGCATAGCAGCGACAGAACGATCGACCACACCGCTGCCTGCGACAGGGGCCTCAGGTGCGTCGGAATTGCGGCGCCCGCGCTGGGCATCGCCCCGTACTGCGCCGGATAGGGAGGCGGGAGCAGGGGCTGGGCGGCCGCGGCGTCGGGCGGCGGCATGGTGGGGGGAGGGGTCAGACCCGGTGGCATGGGCGGGGGAGTGGCGTTGCGCGGCGGGGGTGCGTACATGGGAGCGCCGTCGGCGGGCATGCCCTCGAGCGGCGCAACGTGGTCGGTCCAGGCCGTGCCGTTCCAGAATCTCTGCTGGCGAGGGTTTTCGGGGTCGATGTACATGCCCGGCGGCGGAGTGGCGGTCATGGATCCCCGATTCGTAGTCGACGTGAGAGATGGCTCCAGAGTAGTGCGGCGCCGCCGAGGAACCTTCCCCTGAGGCCCTGCTTTGACACACGCCCTGCAGAGGCCCCGCTGAGGCGCCACACTAGGTTAATGACTCACGGAACAAGCTACGACTACGTCATCGTCGGTGCCGGCAGCGCTGGGTGCGTGCTGGCGGCCCGACTCAGCGAAGACCCCTCGGTGTCGGTGCTGGTGCTCGAGGCCGGGCCGCCCGACGACGCTGACCTCGTGAAGGCGCCCGCGGCCTTTTCCTACCTGTTCAAGACCTCTCGCGACTGGAACTTCAACACCACCGAGCAGAAGCAGGCCAACAGTCGCAGAATTTACTGGCCCCGCGGCAAGACGCTGGGAGGCTCGTCGAGCATCAACGCGATGATCTACATCCGGGGCAACGCAGTCGACTACGACCACTGGCGCGATTCTTACGGCTGCGTTGGCTGGGGGTACTCCGACCTTCTGCCCTACTTCAAGCGTGCCGAGGACAACGCGCGTGGGGCGTCGGAGTTCCACGGCGCCGATGGGCCATTGCGGGTCGAGGATCTCCGCTACGTTCACGACATCTCCCGTCGATTCCTCGACGCTGCCGAGGCTGCAGGCCACGCGCGCACCGACGACTTCAACGGGGCCTCGCAGGAGGGGTTCGGCCTGTACCAGGTGACGCAGCAGCGCGGGCGTCGCTGGTCGGCCGCTGATGCGTACTTGCGTCCGGCCATGGAACGCCCCAACGTGCAGGTGCGCACTGATGTGCTGGTGAACCGACTTGTGCTGCGAGGTGGACGCGCGGAGGGCGTCGAGGTGACCGACGCGTCAGGCACCACGGTGGTGCGTGTCGAACGAGAAGTGATCGTCTCGGCGGGGGCGGTCGGCACGCCGCACCTGCTGATGCGCAGTGGCATTGGGCCAGCACACCACCTGCGCGAGGTGGGCGTCGACGTCGAACTCGACTCGCCCGGCGTAGGGCAGAATCTGAGCGACCATCCGGTGGTTCCCCTCATCTGGCGCACCCAAGACGCCCGTGTGCTGCACGACAGCGAGAACCCGCTTCGCTTGATGCAGTGGCAGGTGAGCGGCCGCGGCCCGATGTCGAGCAACGTTGCCGAGGCCGGTGGCTTCCTGCGCACCAGTTCCGCGCTGCCCGCCCCGGATATTCAGTGGCATGTCGCGCCAGCAGAGTTCGACGACGAAGGGCTGCGTGACCCGTCGGGGCCGGGCTTCACCGCGGCTCCCACCCTCGTAGCGGTGAACTCGCGCGGGCAGATTCGTCTGCGCACCGCCGATCCGCGCCACGCCCCCCTGATCGACCCCGACTACTTTGGGGCACCCGAAGACCTCGACGCCATGGTTGAGGGCCTACGCATCACCCTCGACATCGCAGGACAGTCGGCGCTGCGCAAGCACCTAGCAGGGCCCTTGCAGCCGCGGGGTGTGCTGCGCACCGAGGACGACATCCGCGAGCACGCGCGTCGACGCGTGCAGACGATCTACCACCCCGTGGGTACGGCCTCGATGGGGGTTGACGAGCGTGCCGTGGTTGACCTTGATCTGAGGGTGCGCGGAATTGAGGGACTGCGGGTGGTCGACGCGTCGGTGATGCCGGTGGTGCCGCGCGGTAACACGAACGCGCCCACCATTGCGATCGCAGAGCGCGCCGCCGACCTCATCCGGGGGCGCGCGGTGCTGGCTCCTGTCTGAGTCGGTTCGGGTCGAACTTGTGTCAGATGTGGACATTAAACGTCCTGTTCCGACACAAGTTCCGACGAGTGGGGGAGTCTCGACACCACCGACACCACCGACACCACCGTGAGTGTGCCCACGTCGACGACCCTCACTCCACCTCTGACTCGAACTTGTGTCACAAACAGACTTTCAACGTCCTGTTCCGACACAAGTTCGACTCGAAAGCGGGGTCAGGGGACGTCGGCGTGGTCGGGCTCACAGTGACTTCGGCAGATGCCCGGCATCTCCGCGAACCTGTGTCAGAAGTGGACATTAAACGTCCACATCTGACACAAGTTCGGGTCGAGGCGGGTTGGGGCGGGTTGGGGCGGGTCAGGACCTCCACGTGCGGCGGCCGTGCAGGGCGACGAGCGCCTTGCTTACCAGCGCGCCCGTGTCGGGGCGCCGGCTGAAGCTGGTGAGCACCAGCGGCGAGGTGAAACGCTCGCGCACGACTCCCTTCGAGCGAGCAAACTCGTGAAGGCCGTCGGGCCCGTGGATGCGACCAAACCCGCTGTTGCCCACGCCTCCCCACGGAAGGGCCGGCACTCCCGCGTACATCACCCAGGAGTTGATGCTCACCATGCCCGTGCGAAGACGCCGAGCTGCGGCGGCGAGGGCCGTGCGGTCGCTGCCGAACAGCGAAGCGCCAAGGCCATACTGGCTCGCGTTGGCCTTGTCGACGCCGTCGTTGAGGTCGCGCATGCGGTTGACGATAACCACCGGGCCGAACGACTCGTCGGTCACCGCAGGGCAACTCTCGGGAACGTCGGCCAGCACGATGGGATGAACAACCCTCTCGCCTACAGCCTCATCGCCGCCAACGATAACTCGGCCGCCGCATTCGATGGCGTGCTGCACATGCTCGCGGATGATGTGTATCTGCGCGGCCACGGTCATGGGCCCGTACGACGACGTGGGGTGGCTGCCGGGCTCGAGCATGCGGGCGCGGGCCGCCAGCTTGTCGAGGAACTCATCGAAGATCGCCTCATGGGCGTACACGCGCTCGACGGCCACGCACGTCTGACCGGCATTGCCCATCGCGCCGAACAGCGCGGCGTCGACAGCCTTGTCGAGGTCGGCGTCGGCGTCGACCAGACAGGCGTCCTTTCCGCCGAGTTCGAGCAGCACGGGGGTGAGCGTCTGCGCAGCAGCCGCCATCACCTTGCGGCCGGTGGCGGTGGAGCCGGTGAAGGAGATTTTGTCGACTCCCGCCGCACACAGGGCGGCGCCCGTGCCACCCCGGCCGGTCACGATCTGCAGCACCGGTTGCTCGGGCACCACCTGGGCGAATGACTCAACCATCCACTGGCCCACCGCGGTGGTGTACTCGCTGGGCTTGAAGACCACCGCGTTGCCGGCGGCCAGCGCGTACCCGACCGAGCCGACGGGCGTGAACACGGGATAGTTCCACGGGCCAATGACCCCCACCACCCCGAAGGGCTCGTACGACAGGCGCGCCGACTGGTTCATCGTGAGCAGTGAGGGCTTCACACGTCGCTCGCCGAGCACCTTCTCAGCGTTTTTTGCCGCCCACGACAGGTGCTCGATCGACAGTGCGATCTCAAGCAGCGCGTCTTCCACCGGCTTGCCGCCCTCGCGGTGCACCAGCCACGCGAGCTGGTCGGCACGGCGGGCCAGCAGGGCCTTCCAGCCGAGCAGCCGCTCGCGACGGGCGTCCCAGCCGAGGTCGGCCCACCAGGTGGCAGCGATGCGGGCGCGGTCGACCGTGGCATTCACCTCGTCGGAGGTCATGTCGAGGAACGAGTCAATGACCTCGCCAGTGGCAGGCTCAGTTGACTGGAAGGTGGGTGTGTCGATGCTCACAATGCCTCCACGGCTGGGGATGGATCCCACCGTACGTCCTAGCCGTGGGAGACTGCTACCGGAACGCGGGCGTTCGCCTGCCGATGACGTGAAAGAGGTTGAGCTCCGATGGCGCGTGACATTCAGAGGGTGGGAGTCGTCGGCCTCGGCACGATGGGTGCCGGCATCGCCGAGGTCTTCGCTCGGCAGGGGTTCGACGTGGTGGCGGTGGAAGAGTTCGAGGAGGCCATCGACCGCGGTCGCGGCCACATCGACACCTCACTGGCTCGGGCCCTCGCGCGAGGCAAGCTGACTGAAGACGAGCGCGATGCCACCCTGGCCAGAATTCGCTTCAGCACCTCGCTCGACGACCTCTCCGACCGCGACCTCGTGGTTGAGGCCGTCTCTGAAAGCCTCGACCTCAAGCGCGCGATCTTCGAGCGGCTCGACGCCGTGTGTCAGCCCGACGCCATCCTGGCCACCAACACCTCGTCGCTGTCGGTCACCGAGATTGCGGTGGCGACCAAGCGTCCCTCGCAGGTGGTCGGAATGCACTTCTTCAACCCGGCGCCCGTGCAGAAGTTCGTCGAGGTGGTACGCACTGTGGTGACCGCCGACGACGTCCTCGACGACGTCACGGCCGTGGCCGAGCGCCTCGCGAAGCTGCCCGTGGTGGTGGGTGACCGCGCCGGGTTCATTGCCAACGCCCTCCTGTTCGGCTACCTCAACCACGCGGTGTCGATGTACGAGTCGAAGTACGCGACGCGCGAAGACATCGATGCTGCGATGCGCTTTGGCTGCGGCTACCCCATGGGCCCCCTGCAGTTGCTTGACCTCATCGGGCTCGATACTGCCTACGAGATCCTCGACACCATGTACAAGCAGGGCCGCGACCGCCTGCACGCGCCCAGCCCCATCATCAAGCAGATGGTCACGGCGGGGCTGCGCGGCCGCAAGACGGGCCGCGGCTTCTACACCTACGAAGGCCCCCACTCGCACGTGGTGGTCTCCGATGCACTCACCCCCACCGACGCAGACGAACTGTCCGGGCCCGCCACTCGCCCGGTGCGCACCGTCGGGGTGGTGGGGTCGGGCACGATGGCCACCGGAATCGTCGAGGTGTTCGCCAAGGCAGGCTTCGACGTGCTGGTCATTACGCGTGGCGACGACCGTGGCGCCAAGGTGCGGGCGGGGCTTGAGCGTTCGCTTGAGAAGGGGGTTGTGCGGGGCAAGCTCAGCGAGACCGACCGCGATGCAGCGTTGGCCCGCGTTTCACTGTCAACATCCCTTGAGGACCTCGCCCGGGCCGACCTCGTCGTTGAGGCCGTGGTCGAGGAGCTCTCGGTGAAGGTCGCCCTCTTCGAAGCCCTCGACGAAATCTGCCGGCCCGGTGCGATCTTGGCCACGACCACGTCGTCGCTTCCGGTTGTCGAGATGGCCTCGGTCACGCGGCGCCCGGCAGACGTAGTGGGCGTGCACTTCTTCAACCCCGCCCCCCTGATGAAGCTGGTCGAAATCGTCGCGACCGTGTCAACCGCCGACGATGTCGTGGCCACGGCGAAGAAGGTGTGCCTTGACCTCGGCAAGCACCCGGTGGTGTGCGGTGATCGTGCCGGGTTCATCGTGAACGCGCTGCTCTTCCCCTACCTCAACGACGCCGTGCGCATGCTCGAGCAGAACTATGCCGCGGCCGACGACGTCGACGTGGCCATGAAGACCGGCTGTGGCCTGCCCATGGGCCCGTTTGAGCTGCTCGACGTGGTGGGCCTCGACGTCACCTTGGCCATCCAGCAGACGCTGTACCGCGAATTCCGAGAGCCCGGGTTCGCTCCCTGCCCCCGGCTCGAGCATCTGGTCACCGCGGGCTACCTTGGGCGCAAGTCCGGCCGCGGCTTCCGCACCTACGTGTAGTACATCGACATGGCCCGCCGACACCGACGCAAGCCCGACGAGACTCCCGAGCTGAGGGGGCCGGGGTCGTATGGCCTGCGCAGCGTCGAGCAGCACCCCGATGGCGAGTGGGTGGTGCAGCGCATCACGGGGTCTGGCGCCACCAAGACCTATCGGTGCCCGGGGTGCGACCACGAGATCCGGCCTGCCACGCCGCACGTGGTGGCCTGGCCCGCGGGCATGCTCGACGACGACGCCGTCGACGACCGCCGCCACTGGCACACTCCGTGCTGGAGCGCACGGGCCCGACGCCGGCCGAGGAGATAGTGACGATGGCGGAGATCGTGGCCAACTCGGTGCTGCCTGCGCGGCGCACCGACATCGAGCTACGCACCGCCGACGGACTCACCCTCGTGGGCGAGCTCGCACTTCCTGAGTCGGAGGCGCCCATCGGCACGCTGGTGTGTGCCCACCCGCTCCCGACGCATGGCGGAATGATGGACAGCCACGTGCTGCGCAAGGCGGCCTGGCGGCTGCCACAGCTGGCCTCGCTGGCGGTGCTGCGGTTCAACACCCGGGGCACCACGAGTGCGCGGGGTACCAGTGAGGGAGTCTTCGATGAGGGTGAGGGCGAGGGGCTCGATCTGCTCGCCGCGATCGAGTTCGCAGTGGGCAGTGGGCTGCCCGACCCGTGGCTGCTGGGGTGGTCGTTCGGCACCGACGTGATTCTGCGCCACGGCGACGTCGACCCGGTGCGCGGCGCGGTGCTGCTGTCGCCCCCGCTGCGGTTCAGCTCCGACACTGACCTCGACCGGTGGGCTGCCGGGGGCCGTCCACTGGTCGCGGTGGTTCCTGAACTCGACGACTACCTCCGCCCTGACGAAGCGACGAGGCGGTTCGCCCGCGTGCCCCAGGCCCAGGTCGTCGGCGTTCCGGGGGCCCGGCACCTGTGGGTGGGGGAGAGGTACGTCAGAATCGCCCTCGACGAGGTGGTGCGTGCCGTGGCCCCCTCGAAGGCACCGCTGCCCGTCGAGTTCGACGGCCCGATGGAGAGATGGAGTGACCTGTGAGTTTCGATCTGGTCGGACGTAGGGCACTGGTAACCGGGGCAAGTCGCGGCATCGGCCGCTCAATCGCGGAGGCCTATGCCGCCGCCGGCGCTGACGTCGCGCTGATGGCGCGCGACGAGTCGAAGCTGCGCGAGGTTGCCGACGCCGTGGAGGCGCTCGGCCGCAGGGCGGTGGTGCTGCCGTGTGACGTGCTCGATCCGGTGGCGGTGCGGGCCCAGGTCGACGTGGCCGTCTCCGAGCTCGGGGGGCTCGACGTGCTGGTCAACAACGCCGGCGGCAACTCCTTCAGCATCCCCTTCGCCACCATGCGCTTCTCCGGCTGGGAGAAGACGCTTCGGCTCAACCTCGACTCGGTGGTGCACGTCACGCAGGCGGCGGCCGAGGCGCTGATGGCGTCGGGCAGCGCATCGGTCATCAACATGTCGTCGGTCGCGGGCATCACCGCGGTGCCGCTGATGTCGCACTATGGTGCCGCCAAGGCCGCGCTGATCTCCCTGACCAAGAGTCTGGCCGTCGAGTGGGCCTGGACCGGGGCGAGAGTGAACTCGCTACTGCCCGGTTGGATCGAGACCGACCTCACCGAGTTCATCCGCAACGACGAGGGAATGGAGACCGGGCTCATCAGCCGGGTTCCGATGCAGCGCTGGGGGTTGGCCCACGAGATCGCCGAGCCTGCGGTGTTCCTCGCCTCGAGCGCGTCATCATTTATGACCGGTCAGGTACTGGTGGTTGACGGCGGCCTTACAGTGATGGCGTAAGCCTTCGCATCGGGGGCACCCAAGCGCGAACCTATCGCGCTATTCGTCCCCACCAGCCGGCACCAACCTAGTGTCAGGAGCCCCCCATGACCGCCCTGCCCTTCGTCGCACTCCACGCCTTCCCGCTGAATCACCACCTCTGGGATGCTCAGGCTGACGCCTTGCGCGCGGCGGGTCACGAGGTGCTGACCCCCAACCTGCCCGGTTTCGGCGGAACGCCGGTGCCCGACGCCGAGCCGAACCTCGACGTGTTCGCGGCGTCGGTGCTCGCCGAGATGGACGCTGCCGGGTTTGACCGTGTGATTCTGGGTGGGCTGTCGCTCGGTGGCTACGCCGCGATGGCACTGCTTCGCATGGCGCCGGAGCGCGTGGCCGCTCTCG
>CALQEM020000095.1:0-12253 GCA_943329595.2 Bifidobacterium breve | reverse complement strand
GCCGCGGCCCACGCCGACGCTGACAGACCCGCGATGCGACCTCGTTGCTCACCTGGGGTGAGGAGGGTCATGAAGGCCATGCAGGGCACGAGGAAAGCCTGGAAGAGGCCCGACACCAGCCACAGCACCATCACCACGTAGATCGGCGGCGCAGGGGCAGCGAGCAGCAGCACGAGCCCGCAGCCGAACGACAGCGGAAGGAGCAACTCGATCTGTCGACCCGGGCGGCGCCGGCTCACGAGCACTGAGCCCACGGCAGCCCCACCCACGACACAGGCCACCAGAGCGGCTCCGGCCACATCGGGGGCGTTCATGTCGCGCGCGTAGGCCAGCGCGAGGGCTTCAGGTGCCACGACGGCCAGCGCCGAGGCCAGTGCAAGCATCAACAGCGAGCGGCGTGCAGGGTCGGTCGACAATTGCCCAAGTCCGGCGCTCGCGTCGCGGACGAGAGAGCGCAGCGAGGCGCCTCCCATGAGCTCGGCTGGTCGGTGGCGCACCATGACGACGAGGATCAGGAACGACACCACGAAGGTGAGTGCGTCGACAATCAACCCGAGTCTGGCCCCGAGAGTCCCGATCACGGCCCCGCCGACCACCAGACCCACCACCTGACTCGCGAGCGACACCGTACGGCTCAGGCCGAACCCCGCGGCACACTCGGCCGGGTCTTCGAGCACGTCGGGAATGGTCGCGGTGCGCGCGGCGTCGAACGCCGGCGTGAACAGCTCGGCGAAAAACAGCAGCAGGAACATCAGCCACAGCGGCGTGGTGGCAACCGCGACCAGGGCGAAGAACGCGATGAGCGCCGCTCGGGCGGCGTCGGCCACCAGCATGACCGACCGTCGTGAGAGGCGGTCGGCGAGTGGGCCCAGCACCGCCGAGCCGAGGAACATGGGCAGAAAGGACACCGCGAAGGCCGCCGCAGCGCCGAATGCCGACCCGGTGCGGTCGAGCACCACGAGCGCGAGGGCGAGTCGCGCGATCTGGTCGCCAATCTCGCTGACCGCCTGAGAGAGAACAATTCCTCGGTACTCGCGGTGGCGCAGCACCTCGCGGTACGAGACGGTGCTCGAGTCGCTCATGCGTAGAACACCCTCTCCACCACTCCCCTGGCACGCCGAGTGACTCGTTGGTAGTCATCGACCAGCCGCTGGGCCTCATCAGGCTGATATCCCAGTAATTCTGCCACGGCCCGTCCTTCAACCACGTCGACGGGAACCATATCGCCCGCCCGGCCCCGCACCAGCATCACGGCATTACGCACGCGTTGGGCGAACGTCCACGCCTCCACCAGAGTGCGGGCGTCATCGGCCTCCAGCAGCCCAGCCTGCGTGGCGGCCTCGACGGCAGCCGAGGTCCCGGTCACCCGCAGCGATGGCACCTCATGCGCATGCTTCAGCTGAATCACCTGCACGGTCCACTCGACGTCCGAAAGCCCCCCTCGGCCAAGCTTGGTGTGCAAGCTGGGGTTTGCGCCCCGCGGAAGCCGCTCCGACTCGACCCGAGCCTTGATCCGTCTGATCTCGCGCAACTCGGCCTCGCCTAGGCCGGCCACGGGGTAGCGCAGGGGGGCGATCATGGCGAGGAAGCGCTCGATGAGCTCATCGTCGCCCGCCAGTGGAGCCGCTCGCAGTAGCGCCTGACTCTCCCATCCGGCTGACCAGCGCTCGTAGTAGGCCTCGTACGCCTCGAGCGACCTAACAAGCGGACCCTGGCGCCCGTCTGGCCGCAAATCGGCATCGACCTCCAAGGGCGGGTCGGTGCTCGGCGTCATCAGCAGAGAGCGCACCTCATTTGCCAACTCGAACGCGGTGTCAGCGGCATCCTGCTCGTCGGCGCCAGGCAGGGGCTCGTGCACAAACATGACATCGGCATCGCTGCCATATCCGCACTCGCCCCCGCCGAGTCGGCCCAGGGAGATGACCGCGAACCGAGTGGGCAGTGTCGACCCCGCGCCGGCCTCAACCCGGCGGGCGGAGACCGAGCGCACCGACGCGTGCAGTGCGCCGGTCACGGTCGCTGCCGCGACGTCGGACAGGGCCGCGCCCACCTGCTCGATCGACAGCATTCCGAGCACGTCTGCCGCCGCAATTCGGAAGAGTTCACGACGCCTGATTCCGCGCACGGTGCGGACTGCCTCCACGGGGTCGTCTTGCCTTTCCACAGCGGAGAAGCCCTCGCTCACTAGGGCAGCGCGACTGCGCGGTATGAGGTCGTCGTCGTGCGCGAGCAGGCCGACCGCGTCGGGTGAGCGCATCAGGAGGTCGGTGGCGAGCCTGCTCGAGCCCAGCAGTACCGCGAGCCGCTGGGCTGCGACGGACTCGTCGCGGAGCAACCGCAGGTACCAAGGCGTGGCACCGAGCGCCTCGGACACTCTGCGGAAGCCGAGTAGCGCGGCATCGGGGTCAGGGGTGTCAGCGAACCAGCCGAGCAGAACCGGCAGCAGCGTGCGCTGGATGGCCGACCGACGGGTTACACCACTGGTCAACGCCTCGAGATGCCGCAGTGCACCCTCGGGATCGACGTACCCGAGCGCCTCGAGTCGCTGGTGGGCTGCCTCGGGGGTCAGCCGCGCCTCGCCGGACTCCAGCCGCGCCACCGCCTGGAGGAGCGGCCGGTAGAAGAGCTTCTCGTGCAGCCTTCGCACCTCGCGCTGATGGCGTTTCCACTCGGCGGTGAGCTCGGCGACCGGATCGGAGCGGAACCCCATGCTGCGCCCCAGGACGCGCAGCTCGGGTTCGTCGTCGGGAAGCAGATGGGTTCGTCGCAGCCGTCGCAGTTGAAGCCGGTGCTCAAGAGTGCGCGCAAACCGGTACGCCGCCGCCAGGGTCGACGCGTCGTCGCGGCCGACATACCCCCACGTGGCGAGCGCCTCGAGCGCGGTGAGCGTCGTGGGGCTTCGCAGCATCACGTCAGTGCGGCCGTGCACCAACTGCAGGAGTTGCACCGCGAACTCAACGTCGCGCAGCCCGCCGGGACCCAGCTTGATTTCGCGGTCAACCTCACGCGAAGGGATGTGCTCCTCGACCCGGCGTCGCATTGCCTGCACATCGGTGACGAAGTCGTCGCGGTCGGCGGCCGACCACACCCCCGGCAGCGTGGCGCTGACGTAGTCGTCTCCGAGCGAACCGTCGCCGGCGCTAGGGCGTGCCTTGAGCAGCGCTTGGAACTCCCACGTCTTCGCCCAGCGCGCGTAGTAGTCCATGTGGCTGTCGAGGGTGCGCACGAGCGCACCGCTCTTACCCTCGGGCCGCAGTCCCGGATCAACCTCCCAGATCGAACCCTCGGCCGTTGCGGTGATGCACGTGTGGATCAGCGACTTAGCCAGTCGCGAGGCGGTCTCAAGGGCGGCACCCTCATCTCCGTCGCCGATGGCCTCAGCCACGAACACCACGTCGACGTCGCTCACGTAGTTGAGTTCTCGCGCGCCACTCTTTCCTAGTCCGATGACGGCGATGCGACATGGCGCGGAGCCTGCCGGAAGGCCAGCACGCCCGATGGCGAGGGCGGCCTCCAGCACACCGTCGGCGAGGTCGGCCAGCTCGCGTCCGACCACCTCCATGCCGACCTCGTCGGTGAGATCGCGCGCCGCCAGGTGCAGCACACGCCTGCGGTACTCGACCCTCACCGCATTGAGCGCGGCCTCGCCCACCAGCGACGACACCGGCTCGCCAGCCCGAGGATCGGCTCCCACAGCGAGCAGTAGCCCCTCACGCATCCCCTCCCGATCAGGAATGGGGGCTCCCTCGCGGAGTACGCTCACCTGCTCGGGGTGCCGCACGAGATGCTCCTCGAGCGCCCTCGACAGGCCCAGCACGGCCCAGAGTCTGACTCGGAGCACCGGATCAGCAAGGACCTGATCGACCACACCCGCGCCGCCGGCCTGAGCCACCACCCGCGCCAGCCCACGCAGGGCGGCATCGGGGTCGGCCGCTCGCGTCAGGTCGTCGAGCACCTCGTCGTCGTCGCAGTCGAGCGCCGACATGCCGCCTTCGGCGAGCAGAAGCACCGCGGCATCGGGATCGTTGACGCCGAGGCGACGCAGCCGCGCCGACAGCGACTCACGGCGCTCACCCCGAGGCATGGTCAATGACGACCGCAGCCCAGGCCGCGAAGAAGGGGTGCCAGAAGCGGTCGAAGTCGCCCTCGGCCTGATGAATCTCCTCGATCACCTCGCCTATCGACCTGCCCGAGCTTCCTAAAATGTCATCGTCGCCGAGTTCGAGCCATCCGTTCACGAGCTCACGATCGACCTCGGGATGGCCCTGTACTCCATAGGTGTGTGTTCCGAGCCTAAAGATTTGCACGGGAAAAAGCGCCGATGAGGCGAGCACGACGGCGCCGGGGGGCAGTGTGCTAATTCCGTCGCGGTGGAATTCGGTGACGCACAGCCGATGGGGCATCACCCCCGTGATCGGATCAACATCGCCCTCATCGGTGAGTTCGATCCACACCACGCCGAACTCCGGCCCGGCTCCCAGCGTCACCTCGCCACCGCAGGCGGCCGCCAGCAGTTGCGCCCCCAGACAGATCCCCATCACCGGGAGCCCGACCGACACACACTCGCTCAACCACGCTCGAGTGGCCGGGAGCCACGGGTTCTGGGCATCATCAGTTGCGCCCATCGAGCCAGGCATCACTAGCACACCATCGATCTCGTCCACGCCGGGCAGCGGCTCGCCTCGATAGGCGTGCACGACAACGAGTTCGACATCGCACTCCTCGATCCAGACGCCGATGCGAGCCGCGGGCGCCTCGACCTCGTTCTGCACCGATACCACGCGAGTACGTCGCTGATTCATGGCCGTCGAGGTCCTGACATGGGCTCGCACGCTTCAGTTGCCGTCATTCCGAACTCACCGCAGCATGGTCGATCACGAGGGCGGCCCAGGCCTCGAAGAATGGCTGCCACGAGTCCCTGAGCTCGTCCTCCGCCGCCCGCAATTCGTCGACCGCATGCTCAAGCGAGCGGCCCGAGCCCTCGAGGATGTCGGCCTCCTCGAACGATCCCCAGTCGGCGAGCACCCCTGAGTCGATCTCGGGGTGACCCTGCACGGCATACACACGGGTTCCCATGCGAATGGCCTGCACGGGGTAGAGGGCGGAGGTGGCGAGCACCACGGCACCCGGGGGTGGGGTGGGCACCCCGTCGCGGTGGAACTGTGGCACGCGCACCCGGTCGGGCAGGTGACCCATCAGGTTGTCGGCGCGGCCGGCGGCGGTGAGTTCGATCTCACCGAGCCCAAACTCAGGGGTCTGGCCAAGCGCAACGACGCCCCCACATGCAGCCGCAATCAGTTGCAGGCCCAGACACAGCCCCAGCACCGGGTGGTCAGCCTCGACGGCCTCGCGCATCAACCGGCGCAACTGCGGCAGCCAGTCGGCGACGTGATCGTCCTCGGCGCCCATGGCTCCCCCGAGCACCATCAGCCCGTCGTAGCCCGCGAGAGAGTCGGGCAGAGGGTCGCCCTGCCAGGCGTGGACAACCTCGATCTCCACCCCGCGCTGGTTGATCCAGGCTCCACCCCGAGCAGGCGGTGCGGTGGCATCGCTCTGCACGGCGAGCACGCGAGGGACGCGGAGATTGGGCACCGTCACAATCTACCGGGACCTGACGTCCCCAGCGGAAGGATGTGCAACGCCCAGCGGTTAGAGCGACGGCAGATAGCGGGCGAGCTCCCATGGCGTGACCTGACGCCTGTACTCGGCCCACTCCGCCCGCTTGTTGCGCAGGAAGAAGTCGAACACGTGCTCGCCCAGCGTCTCGGCCACCAGTTCGCTCTGCTCCATGGCCACGATGGCCTGGTCAAGGCTGATGGGAAGCGGCAGGATGCCCATGGCCCGGCGTTCGGCGTCGGTGAGCGACCACACGTCATCCTCGGCGCCGGGCGGGAGCTCATATCCCTCCTCAATGCCCTTGAGCCCGGCCGCCAGAATCACGGCCAGGGCGAGGTAGGGGTTGCAGGCACTATCGACCGAGCGGAGCTCGATGCGGGTCGAGTTGCCCTTCTGTGGCTTATACATGGGCACGCGAATCAGGGCCGAGCGGTTGTTGTGACCCCAGCAGACGTAGGACGGCGCCTCACCGCCCCCCGCGAGACGCTTGTAGGAGTTGACCCACTGGTTGGTGATCGCGGTGATTTCGGGGGCGTGGAGCAACAGGCCCGCGATGAACGATCGGCCCACCCTCGACAACTGGTACTCGGACCCGGCCTCGTAGAACGCGTTGCGGTCGCCCTCGAAGAGCGACAGGTGCATGTGCATACCCGAGCCCGGATGGTCGGCGAACGGCTTGGGCATGAACGACGCGAACGCCCCCTGGTCGAGCGCGACCTCCTTCATCACCAGTCGGAAGGTCATGATGTTGTCGGCGGTGGTGAGCGCGTCGGCGTAGCGGAGGTCGATCTCCTGCTGCCCGGGCCCGCCCTCGTGGTGGCTGAACTCGACTGAGATGCCCATCGACTCGAGCAGCGTGATTGCCTTACGGCGGAAGTCGTAGTTGTGCGCCGCCCCCGGAGCGTTGTCGAAGTAGCCCGCCTGGTCGACCGGCACCGGCAACTCACCCGGCTTGGGCTCGCCCTCGAACAGGTAGAACTCGATTTCCGGGTGCGTGTAGAACGTGAAGCCGAGGTCGGCCGCGCGCTCGAGCGTGCGCTTGAGCACGCGGCGCGGGTCGGCATACGACGGCGTGCCGTCGGGCAGCAGGATGTCGCAGAACATTCGCGCCACTCCGTTGGACTCCCCCCGCCAGGGAAGCGCTTGAAAGGTCGACGGGTCGGGCTTGGCCAGCATGTCGGACTCGTACACCCGCGCGAAGCCCTCGATCGCCGAGCCGTCGAAGCCGATTCCCTCAACGAAGGCGCCCTCAAGTTCGGCGGGGGCGATTGCCACCGACTTGAGCACCCCCAGCACATCGGTGAACCACAGCCGGACGAACCGGATATCCCGCTCCTCGATGGTCCTCAGCACGAACTCGGTCTGCTTGTCCATGTGCCCATCATCGCCGCCGATGGTTTCGTTCGTGTTACGCCACGCTCGATAGACTCCCTCGGCCTGACCACCGCTCAGCGGTAGCGTTGCGCCATGCCTCAACTGCGTCTGGCCCTGGCCCAGGTCAATCCCACCGTGGGCGACCTCGTCGGCAACGCCGAGCTCGTGGTGCGCCGCACACATGAGGCGGTGCGCGCGGGCGCGCACCTGGTGGCCTTCCCCGAGATGGTGCTCACCGGATACCCCGTGGAAGACCTCGCGCTGCGGCGTTCATTCCAGCGAGCCTCGCGCGCAGCGCTCCACTCGGTTGCGGCGCGACTGGCCGATGAGGGCCTCGGCGGAACCCCCGTGGTGGTCGGCTATCTCGACCACGACGAAGCGGCAGCCGCCCAACTCGGTGTGCCCCGCGGGGCGCCCATGAACGCGGCAGCGGTGCTGCACGGTGGTCGTGTGGTGGCCCGGTACGCCAAGCACCACCTGCCCAACTACGGGGTGTTCGACGAGTTCCGCTACTTCGTGTCAGGAACACGCCAGACCGTGGTGCGGGTACATGGCATCGACGTCGCGCTCGCCATCTGCGAAGACCTCTGGCAGGACGGCGGCCCTGTTGCTGCCGTGGCCGAGTCGGGCGCCGGACTTCTGCTCGTGATCAACGGCTCGCCGTACGAGTCCGACAAGGACGACCTGCGCCGAGAGCTGTGCGCCACGCGCGCGCGGGAGGCTGGGTGCGCGCTGGCCTACGTCAATATGGTGGGCGGTCAGGACGAACTGGTTTTCGACGGCGACTCGCTCGTGGTCGACCTTCGCGGCGAGGTCGTGAGCCGGGCGCCTCAGTTCGAGGAGGCACTGCTCATTGTCGACCTCGACCTCCCGGCAGCCGGTGAGTCCACCCGGCTTCCCGACGGCGAGGCGATCACGGTCATCAGTGCGGTCACGCTTCCTCCCTACGCCGCGCTTACCGCCACCGTTGCCACGCACACCGACAGCGACGAGGAGATTTACTCGGCGCTGGTGCTTGCCCTGCGCGACTACGTGGGCAAGAACGGCTTCAGCAGCGTGGTACTCGGCCTCTCGGGCGGCATCGATTCAGCCCTCGTCGCCGCGATCGCGGTTGACGCGCTCGGCGCCGAGAACGTGTACGGGGTCTCGATGCCCTCGGTGCACTCGTCCCAGCACTCACGCGACGATGCCGCCGACATGGCTGCTCGCACGGGACTGCACCTTCGCTCCGTCGCGATCGCATCGATGGTCAACGCCTTCGAGTATGAGCTCGGGCTTACCGGGCTGGCGGCCGAGAACCTTCAGGCTCGGGTCCGCGGAGTCATCCTCATGGGGATCTCTAACCAGGAGGGTCACCTGGTGCTCGCCACCGGGAACAAGAGCGAGCTTGCGGTGGGTTACTCCACCATCTATGGCGACGCCGTTGGGGCCTACGCACCGATCAAGGATGTTGCCAAGACCCGCGTGTGGGCGCTGTCCACCTGGCGCAACGCACGCGCGGCGGAGCGAGGGCAGACTCCTCCCATCCCGCCGAGCAGCATCACCAAGGAGCCCAGCGCCGAGCTGCGCCCGGGGCAGTTCGACACCGACTCGCTTCCTGACTACGCGGTGCTTGACGATGTGCTCGACGACTACGTCGAGCGTGACCTCAGCGCCGCCGACCTCATTGCCCAGGGTTTCGACCCCGACCTCGTGCACCGCGTGCTGCGGCTTACCGACACCGCCGAGTACAAGCGAAGGCAGTATCCGCCCGGCACCAAGATTTCGCCACGCGCCTTTGGCCGCGACCGCCGCCTGCCCATCACCAGCCGGTGGCGCGAGGAGGGCTGAGCCTCAGCTCGTTGTCGCGGTGGCCGGCGACCCCGCCACCCCGGCAAGGAGAACGTCGACGATCGCACTGGCGGTGGTTGCGTCTGCAACTCGCCGGCTCGGCGGGATCATCATCACCATGGCGACCATGGGTGCGGTAAACATCGACACGAGCAGCTCGACATCGACGTCGGCGCGAATGTCTCCTAGCGTCACGCCCCGCTCGATCACGCGCCGCGCACGCGAGCGACGCACCTCGACCACGCGGTCGTAATAGATCTCGAACAGATCTGGGCTGGCGTGGGCCTGGCTGAGTAGCTGCGGCAGGCAGCGATCGGTGACGCCCTCGACCGCCCTGACCCTGATGGCCTCAACGATGGTCACGAGCGCGTCGCGGGTTGAGGCGCCCTCCGGCGGCTCAACCAGGCCGTCGTTGAGGGTCGAGAGAGCGTCGGCGAGCAGGTCGTGAGCGCCGGTGAAGCGGCGGTAGATCGTCGACTTGGCAACACCGGCCCGATGGGCCACGGCCTCCATGCTGAACGCGGCGATACCGTCTTCTGCCAGCACCTGCAGTGCCGCCGATGTGATGGCACGATCGGCCTCCTCGCTACGTGGGCGGCCGCGCGGTGGGACAGCTGCCCCCGCAGCAGCACCGATGATGTGAGTCATGTGTTAACCCCGGTCGCGCGGCTCAACGTCGAGCTCTAGCGGGGCCTCGTCGACGTGGGCTAGGTGCTCGGGATCTTCGACCACCAGGTGCACCTGGTGCAGGGCGTCGGCCTCACCGTCGGCCTCGACGCGGCCGCCGGGTACGACGCTTGGCGGTGCCACCGATCCGCCGGCTGACCAGGAGGCCGCCTCAGCGTTGGCGGGCAGCCACACCAGAAACACGATGAGCGCGAGCACTAAAAGTCCGAGCGCGATAAAGGAGGCGGTGTGCAGGGCAGGCATGAAGGCGTCGGCCGCTGCGAGTCTGAGCTGGTCGGCCGCTGCCGTGGCACCAGCCGCCTCGAGGCGGTCGGCGACCCCATAGGCGCCACCGATGCTCTCGGTGGCGGCCGACACGGCCCGCTCCCTCGCGTCGACAGGCATGCCCGGCCCGAGCAGGCCGTCGACCACGGACGACGAGATCTTGCTCGAGTACACGGTGCTGAAGACCGACGACAGCGTGGCGACGCCGAGTACCGCGGCCACCTGGCGCACCGTGTTCTGCACCGCCGATCCTGATCCCGACCGTGCTGGCGGGGTGGCGAGCGTCATGCGCGTGGTCGCGGGCGCGATCACGTTTCCGAGTCCCGAGCCGAAGATGAAGCCGAACAGCAGGATGTACCAGACCGGCGAGGTGCTGCTGAGCTGAGTGATGAAGAACATGCCGATGATCGCGAGCACCAGCCCGGTGGGGATCACCCGCCGGGCGCCGAACCTGGCCACGAGTTTGGAGCTTCGGGGGGCCGCAATGACCTGGCCGACCGCGAACGACAGTGTGAGCGCACCCGACTGCAGGGGCGACCAACCCCGCACATCCTGGTAGTAGAACGAGAGGAACACCAAGGCCCCCGACAGCGCGGCGAACGAGAGCGACACCCCCACCAGAGCCGCCGAGAAGGACCTGATCTTGAACAGGCTCAGGTCGAGTGAGGGGTGGTCGGAACGGGCCTCGTAGATCAGGAAGGCACCAATGACCAGCACGCCGAATCCCATGTAGGCGTAGGTGCTGGGCTCGTCCCAGCTCCCCTCCTGGATTCCGTAGACGAGCGAGAGCATGCCAACCACCGACAGCACCAGACCCAGCGGATCAAGTCGGCCCGGGTGCGGGTTCTTCGACTCGGGGACGAGCCTCCAGATGCCGACCAGACCCGCGATGACGATGGGCACGTTGATCAGGAACACCGAACCCCAATCGTTGCCGATCAGCCAGTGGAACCACTGTGGGTGCTCGAGCAGGAACCCGCCGAGTAGCGGGCCGAGAGCGACAGCGCCGCCCACCGCGGCCGCCCAGACGCCAATGGCCTTGCCACGCTCCTGCGGCGGGAAGATTACCGTGATGATGGCCAGCGACACCGGCAGCACCGACGCACCGCCAATGCCCATCAGTGCCCTGAAGCCGATGAGCTGCTCGGGTGATGTCGCGAAGGCCGACAGCGTCGATGCCGCCGCAAAGAGCACGAGGCCAATCATGAGGATGCGCTTGCGGCCAAACCGGTCTCCCAGCACCCCCCACGTGAAGAGCAGGGCCGCGAATACTAGCGAGTAGCCGTTGATGGCCCAGATCAGCTGGTCCTGAGTGGCTCCGAGGTCGTCTTGAATCGTCTTGAGCGCGACATTCAGCACCGTGTTGTCGAGCACCACCACCAGGATGCTGACGACGAGTACGCTCAGCGCCTTCCAGCGCTGCGGGTACGCCTCCCCCTGCGCGGCAATGCCGGCCGCGGTTGGCATTGCTCCGTGGCTAGGCACCCCGGCCTGCTTCGAGTCGGGCGTGGGCGACGGGAGTTCGGGAGGGGTGTGGGACATGACGCCAATCTAGCCAGTCTCGAAACGATACGCAACTGTATCGTTTCGAATATCACCTCACGTGAGTCCCGTGACGTACGGCCACGTTCGTGACATGATGCTCGTGTCCGGGGACTCCGCCGTGGAGCCTCGAGATAGGAGACATTCGATGTCCGTTCACCCGTCCTCAGGTCCGTTGTTTGCTGCATCACTGGGCGCCTCAGTGCATGAACTACCGCAGCGCCCCGGCCCCTTCTTTGGCATCATGCCCGCCGGCCCGCGCGTCACGATCAGGGACCTCGCCGCCGCCAAGGCAGCACACGTCACCTGGCCGATGATCACCGCCTACGACGCCCTCACCGCGCGCGTCTTCGACGAGGCCGGTATTCCGGTCATTTTGGTGGGCGACTCCGCCGCCATGGTGGTCTACGGCTACGACTCCACCATCCCGGTCACGGTCGACGAGCTGCTTCCTCTCGTCCGCGGCGTGAGCCGTGGCTCCACCCGGTCGCTCATCGTGGGCGATCTACCCTTCGGCTCCTACCAGGCCTCGCCGGCTCAGGCACTCGATACCGCCGCCCGCTTTATGAAGGAGGGTGGCGCCCACGCCGTGAAGGTCGAGGGAGGCGCGTCGGTACTGCCTCAGGTTGAGGCCATGGTCGCGGCCGGAATTCCGGTGATGGGCCACCTCGGCCTCACCCCCCAGTCAGTGAACCAGTTCGGCGGCTACCGGGTGCAGGGCCGTGGCGAGGCCGGTCACGTGCTGGTGAACGACGCGAAGGCGCTTGAGGCAGCCGGGGCATTTGCCATCGTCCTTGAGGTGGTGCCCGCTGACCTCGCCCGCGAGGTCACGGCAGCGCTGTCAATTCCCACGATCGGCATTGGCGCTGGGGCTGAGTGCGACGCGCAGGTGCTGGTGTGGCAGGACCTCGCCGGACTCACGCCCGGCCGCCCCGCCAAG
>CALQEM020000094.1:0-12270 GCA_943329595.2 Bifidobacterium breve | reverse complement strand
TTGGGCTCGGATGCGTACGACACGTCGGTGCGTGAGGGATAGGCCTCGGTGGCCGTGTGCGAGTGGTAGATCACCACCGGCTCCTCGTCGCGGTCGTCCATCTCGCGGTACAGCCGCAGCAGGTCGAGCGAATCGAACTCGTAGAAGGTGGGCGAGCGAGCCGCGTTGACCATGGGGATCAGCCGCTCGGGCCGATCGGAGCCGACCGGACCGGCGATCACACCGCACGCCTCGTCGGGGTGGTCGGCGCGGGCGTGCGCCACCAGGGCAACCACCAGCGCGGCATCGATTTCGAGCATGTCCGCATGCTAACGGTCGTCGTCAACACATTTCTGCTTCACGCCTCGGAGTTTCAACTTGCACTCAGCGCCCATATCGCTACATTCAGACCCGACGACTCGGGACGCCGCTCTGCCACACCGCCTCCATTCGGAGGTGGTTGTACGCCTACTCGGAGGACCCCCCGTGAATGTAGTAACTGAACTCAGCGACGCTCAGTTCCAAACGGTGTACAACGTATTCTCGTTTGCACTCGCGTCCATGCTTTTCACCTCGCTCTTCCTGCTCATCGCGCAGCCTCGCGTGCTGCCCCGCTACCGCATGGCCCTCGTGGTGTCGGCAACAGTCTGCGGCATTGCGGCGTACCACTACTTCCGCATCTTCAACAGCTTCGGCGACGCCTTCGGGCGTGATGGCACCACCGGTAACTTCATGCTGCTCGGCGGAGAGGGCTTCAACGAGGCCTACCGCTACGTTGACTGGCTGCTCACCGTTCCGCTGCTCCTGCTCGAGACCATCGCGGTGCTCGCGCTCCCCATGGCCGAGCGCAAGGGCCTCCTCACCAAGCTCATCCCGGCGTCGGCCCTGATGATCATCCTCGGCTACCCGGGCGAGATCGCAATGGAAACCGCACCCAAGATGATCTGGGGCGCGCTGTCGACCATTCCGTTCCTGTACATCCTGTACGTGCTCTTTGTGCAGCTCACCAAGTCGCTTGGCCGCCAGCCGGCCGAGGTCTCGGCGTCGGTGGGTCGTCTGCGTCTGCTCCTCATCGCAACGTGGGGCGTTTACCCGATCTCGTACCTGTTCCCGGTGCTCGGTCTCACTGGTTCAGACGCCTTTGTGGCACGCCAGGTCGGATACTCGGTGGCTGACGTGTTGGCGAAGTGCCTCTACGGCCTCGTGATCTTCAAGATTGCGCGACTCAAGAGCCAGCTTGACGACCCCGAGTTCGCCGCGCAGGAGTTTGAAGAGGCACCGTCCTCGGAGGCACGGGCAGCCGCCTGACAGAAGGCGATTGACCGCTGACGCGGTATTCTCAACCAGTGGGGCCCGGAGACATCGATCCCGGGCCCCACTACCGTGTCCGGGTGCTGAGAGGTCGCGAGCGTGGGCGGTTCAGCGAGTGAGCGCCTCAAGCAGGCTGTCCTGCAGCCAGGTGAGCCAGTCGTAGAGCATCGCTAGGTGCTGCGACTCTGGAATCGAGGCCACCCGCTCACGCCACTGACCCTCGTCGTCGTCGACGCCCAGCCTGCTCGCCAGCACCAATCGCAGATCGTTGAGCGTGCCGAGCCACGCCTGGGCTTCCTCCGCGGTGAGGGATAGCCGCCCCTCCCCCGCACCTAGGCGGGCGAGCCCCCCGAGCACCACCTCCGCACGATGCAGCTTGCCTTCGCGCAGCGAGCGCTCGGTGAACCTGCGGAAGTCGGCCGATGCGTCGTCGTCGTCGCGGTACGCGGCAGGGAAGAGTCGCTGCACGGCAGGGTCGTCGGACACGGGTGTGTGCGCCTCGATTCCGACCAGCGCGGCCAGCGGGTCGACCTCAACCGACGGGTCAGGAACGCTGGGTGCCACGAGGTCGCGCAACTGCTGTGCGAGGTCGTTGAGTACCACGACCCCAACCGGCTCAACGCGCAGCCACAGCACTCCTCGTCGGTCGCGGGTAAAGCCGTGGCGCATGTCAGTCATCCTTCTGTAGCGTGGCCCACAGCCCGTAGGAGTGCATCGCGGTTACGTCGCGCTCCATCTCCTCGCGCGTGCCGTTCGACACCACGGCGCGACCCTTGTGGTGAACGTCGAGCATCAGCGACTCCGCCTTCTCGCGCGAGTACCCGAAGTACTCCATGAACACGTACGACACGTAGGTCATCAGGTTGACGGGGTCATTCCAGACGAGGGTGATCCAGGGGCGGTCGGGCTCAACCGACGACTCCGCGATCGGTGGGGCGAGTTCCACCGGTGCGATGCTCATTGCCTCATCGTGGCATGCCGGGGCGGGGCCGAAGCCGTAGCCTACGTACATGGACACCACGTCGGAGGTCGGACCGCGCGATCCACTGCTGCCTGAGCCCCCGCTGCTCGCGCGTATCCGGGCCGGAGTCATCGGCGACGATCAGATCATGTGGGGGCCCTACGGACCCCGACGGGTCACCTACGCCGACTACACCGCCAGCGGCCGGGCCCTCGGCTTCCTCGAGGACTTCATCCGCGACGAGGTACTTCCCCGCTACGCCAACACACACACCGAGTCGAGCGGCACCGGGCTGCAAACCAGCAGGCTGCGTGAAGACGCGCGCGGCATCATTCGCGATGCGGTCAACGGCAACGAGTCAACGCGCGTGATCTTCACCGGCTCGGGCTCCACCGGCGCCATCGACAAACTCATCGGAATTCTTAACCTGCGTATTCCCGCCGACCTCGACGCGAAGTACTCGCTCAGCAGCCACATCCCCGCCGATGAGCGGCCCGTGGTGCTCATCGGACCCTTCGAGCACCACAGCAACGAGCTGCCGTGGCGCGAGTCGATCGCCGACGTCATCGTGATTCCTGAAGATGCCAACGGGTCCATCGACCTCGATGCCCTGCGAGTCGCGGTAGCGGCCAACGCCGACCGGCCTCTGCTGATCGGCTCCTTCAGCGCGGCTAGCAACGTCACCGGCATCATGAGCAACACGCACGAGGTATCGCAGATTCTGCACGAGGCGGGCGCGCTCGCCCTCTGGGACTACGCGGCTGCAGCGCCCTACATCGACATCGACATGAACCCCGACTGTGCACAGCACCCCCTAGCCCACAAGGACGCCGTGTTCCTGTCGCCGCACAAGTTCGTCGGCGGTCCCGGAACTCCGGGCGTGCTCATCGTGCGCGACGAGCTGCTGTCGAACACGGTGCCCCACGTGGTGGGCGGAGGCACCGTGGCGTACGTCAACCCGCAGGAGCACGTATACGTGACCGACCCCGAGCACCGCGAGGAAGCCGGCACCCCTGCCATCGTCGAGTCGATTCGCGCTGGCCTCGTGTTTCACCTCAAGCAGGCGGTGGGCACCGATGTGATCCGCGCCCACGAGGACGACTACCTGCGGCGGGCCGTGCAGGCGTGGCGCCAGCACCCCAACGTGCACGTGCTCGGCAACACCGAGGCCGAGCGTTTGTCAATCGTGTCGTTCACGGTGCAGCGCCCGGGCGGTCGGTACCTGCACCACAACCTCGTGGTTGCGGTGCTCAATGACCTCTTCGGAATTCAGGCCCGCGGCGGGTGCTCATGCGCGGGGCCCTACGGACACCGGCTGCTGGGCATCGACCTCGAGCAATCGCATGAGTTTGAGCGCGAGATCACCCACGGCTGCGAGGGCATCAAGCCCGGCTGGGTGCGCGTGAACTTCAACTACTTCATCTCCGAGGCCGTCTTCAGGTACGTGGTCGAATCGGTGGCCCTGGTCGCCGATGAGGGCTGGAAGCTACTGCCCGACTACCGCTTCGACACCGCCACGGGCCGCTGGCGTCACCGCACTGGTCCGGTCGAACCTCCGCTGCGGCTGAGCCACCTGCGCTACGACGCCGACGGCGTGTTGCGGTACCCCCGCCACGACGAGCGGGCCGACGAGAGCGAGCTGGTCGGCTACCTCGACGAGGCCCGACGATTGCTGGCCGGACTGCCCGACCTGTCAGGCGACCTGCCCGGTCCCGGAGACGCCGTGAGCGCCGACTTCGAGCACCTGCGCTGGTTCGAGCTTCCTCCCGTGTGCCTCGAGGTAGACCCGCGCCACTGAGCTGGTCAGCGCACCTTGATGGTGATGGGCAGCGAGCGCCCGAGCGCGAAGAGGGTCGTTGGAAGGGTGCGCACCTGGTAGGTGTCGAGCGAGGGCGCAGCGGTTGCGATTGCGAATGAGTAGGCGCCGGTCGACGTGGCGTACCGACTGCCGACGAGCACCCAGCCGCCGGTGGGGCGGGCGCGGTAGAGGGCGACCCGCTGCCCCGCCGCAGGCGACACATGTCCCCACACCTGAGTCACGGACTTGCGACGCACCGAGGCGGTGACCATCGACGACGTCAGCTTCGATACCACCACCGGCGTCGAGGTGCCGGTCCTGCTGCGCACCACTGCCGAGATTGAGGACGTCACCACGGTGGTGACGATCGGAGACTCGGACGAACGCCGACCGATGGCGGTGGCGGTGATGACCTGCCACTCGCCCGTGCCGGTGGGCTCGGGCGAGAATGAGACGGCGCCCTGGGCATCGGCCGCCGTACGCGCGATGGTGGTCCATGCCGCGGTCGCGGCCGGCCGCCACCTCAGCGTTACGCCCACGCCGGACAAGGCCAGCCCGTCGGGCCGGGCGACCGTGGCGCGCAGGTTCACCTGCTGGCCGAACGCGACCTTGGAGGTCGCGGCGAGGGTGAGCACCGGCTTGAAGGGCTTGATGCTCGGGGCCGCAGCGGTGAGCCGGGTCCAGGTGTCGTCACGCTCGTCGCCGAGGGCCCACATGGCCACGCCGCCGAGGCCGTACTTGGCGGCGATGAGTGCTCGCCGCTCGTGCGAGAGGGCGTCCTGGAACCACACCTCGCGGGTGGTGCTGCAGGCCTGCTGAGTCTTCGTATCGACGTCAGCGTAGATGTACTGATAGGTGTACTCGCCCGACGTAGTGTCCCAGCGGTAGGAGTCGGTGACGAGCCTGCGTCCGTTGGTGCCGGCCACGGCCTCGTTGTAGACGCGGATGGCATCGGCGGGGTAGCGCGTTCTCTTGCGCGACGCCGAGGGGTTCTGGCAGGCACTTGCGGTGCGCCAGTCGTACCCGTACGCAGCGATGCCCAGCCAGACCTTGGGGGCGTTGGCCCGGCCAAGCTCCTCCACGGCGTCAGATGCGACCTCGTCGACCCACGCTGATGGGCCGATCGGGCCTGCGGTGTCGTAGGAGTAGTCGTAGGTCATCAGGCGCAGCCGGTCAATGGAGTCGATGATGTCGGCCCAGGCGTACACGGTGTAGCCCGACGACCGCTTGTACCCAGCGCCCACCGTGGGGTATCCCGCCGGCACCGTGACCGACAGCAGCTTGCCCTGCGCGTGCAGGGCTGCCGAGAGCGCCTTGACGTAGAGGATCCATCCGGGTCGTGTGGCGTCCCACGTGGACGACCCATCGCGGAATGCGAAGCCCTCGTAGTCGAGGTCGATTCCGTCGTAGCCGTTATTCACCACATAGTCACGCTGGGCCGTCACTAGCGCGGCGCGCTTCACGGGGTCAGCCATCACGCCCGACAGCGCCAACCTGCTGCCGTCGTCGGTAAACGAGGGAAACACCTTGATTCCGGCAGCGTGCAGAGTGTCGCGCTGGGCGGCCTGAGTAGCGGTCGGCGCAGTGCGCGCGCACTCGGTTGCCTTGACGTCGCTGCCGTCGTGCACACACACGGGATCCTGAATGCCGCCCGTGCGGTAGCGCGAGTACATGGTGAACACCATGACCTCGCCGACGTAGCCCTCAGGGCCCGAGTGCGCCACCAGCCGCGAGATCTCCGTCGCGCCACCAAGAGTTCCGTACCAGTACGGGAACCAGCCGGTGAAGAACTTCGAGGTTGCGGTGCCTGGCAGCGGGTCCGGAAGCGCTGCCCCGGCGGGTCCGGAGCCTGCGACCAATGCCACTGCGAGCGCGAGCGTTGGAGCGGCAAGCCAGCGCGCGGCGCGCGGACGCACCGTCATCCTCTGCACCGTGATACCTCCTCGCGTACTCCTTCATGGGCGACAACCCATGGGCGTGCTCTCACTGGCAACGCTTGAACCTTCGCTATCGATCCATTGTCGGTGGCTCTTGACCAAATTCAGCAGTCTGGGTGAGCGTCGGACGTTCGTGTCCGACACGCGAGTGCGAGGTGCCCCGAACGAGTGGCGGTGCGCGAGGGAGGTGTGGCTGTGAGCCAGATGAGGCACTACCGTCGATTCTGAGGGACAGGCGGGTTCTGCCAGCGCGAGTGCGCACGGTCCTTTCGAATGTGCGGCGGGAGGATGACAGTGACCAGCATCACACTCCGTCGTGCCCGTGCCGGGGCCTTCCCAACCATCGTTGCGGTCGTGGCCGTGGGGCTTGCGCCATCGCCGGTCGCGGCCCTTCCCACGTCGTCCCCCCGATTTGACCATCTCGCCGCCTCGTCGACCGACGCTCGCATCAGTTTCCTGCTGCCCGGCAGGATGGCGTCCTCTCGACTCGGAGGGGCTGCGGGTTCCGTGCTCGCCGTCGAGGTGCGCGACGCTGCGACCCACCGCCTCGTGTTCTCGCGCGGAGGCACCCGCGGCCTGCGCGGCGCGTCCACCGCTAAACTTTTCACCTCAGCGGTGGCTCTGCAGACGATGGGTGGCGATCACAGGCTGGTCACCTGGGTTCGCCTCGGGCCCATCAGCGGCACAGACGGGATCAGGTCGGCCACCGTGTCGCTGGTGGCGGGCGGTGACCCACTGCTCGCGTCGTCCGACCTCGACACCCTCGCGCAGCGAACCGTGGCGGCACTGCGCTCGCGGGGCATCAGCAAGGTCAGCGTCACGATCGACGACACCCTCTTCGCGCCTCCCACTCGCCCCTCGGGCTGGCCCGACTCGTACGGGCTTGACGTGGTGCGCCCAGTGCGCGCCCTCGTGCGCGACGGCCGCCTGCTCACCGACGTCTCGACCGATGCTGGGCGCTACTTCACCGCCAGGGTTGCCGCCCGCGGCGCGTTGGGCGGCCCCACGGTGCGCGCGTCCTATGGGGGGCGGCTGCACCTGTCACCGGCACGACCAACCCTCGCCGCAACAACCGGCCACACGGTTGAACAGTCGGTGCGACAGATGCTGCTCGAGAGCGACAACCAGATCGCAGAGATGCTCTTTCGGCTCTCGGCGCTGGCCACCGGCCGTTCGGCCACCTGGACCGGCGCGCAGAAGACCGCCATGAAGGTCCTAGGCCACTTGGGCGTGCCGCTCGCCGGCGTACGCATCATCGATGGCAGCGGAGCCTCACGAGACTCTCGCCTCACCGCGCGGGCACTCACGATCGTGCTCGAGCGCGCCGTTGACGTGCGGGCCAATCCGGCCCTCGCTCCGCTCTACGTGGGCCGCGCGATGCCCGTTGCCGCCCGCAGCGGCACACTGGCAGAGCGCTTCGCCACCACGCCGTCGAGCTGCGCCGCGGGGAAGATCGTGGCCAAGACGGGTGCCCTGCACGACGTGCAGGCTCTCAGCGGTGTCACCACGGGGACTGATGGTCATCTCAAGGCTTTCGCGATCCTGCTGGAGAACCCGCCTCTCGACCGCTATAGCGTCAGTGCGGTTCGCGTCGCCATCGACGGCCTCGCCGCCACCATCACCGGCTGCTGGTAAGGGCGACCCTTAGCGCAAAGCGCGGGCGAGTTCGGTCGCTGCCGCGACCACCCCTGGCCCGGCAAGCGCTGGGTCGATGTCGCCCACGGTCACCACGGTCACGGCTGCCTCAACTCCGGGCACGCCCACCACGGGCGCGGCGAGCGACGAGGCTCCGGCCTCAGGCTCGCCGGTCGCGAACGACCACCCGTGCTCCAGAGGGCGGTACAGCCGAACGGCCAAGATTGCGCGCCCCGCGGCAGTGCGGTCGAGAGGGGTGCGCTGCCCGACTCGCGTCGACACATGTACGTCGGCTCGGGTCGGCTCAACCACGGCCATGGTGAGGCCGTCGTCGCCCTCGGCCACGATGAGTTGCACGGTGGCCCCGGCCGAGTCGGCGAGACGACGAAGGATGGGGGCTGCTGACTCGCGCAGTAACGGCTGAACGTGTCGGGCGAGCGTGAGCACCGCGAGCCCGGTGCGAGCCCGGCCGTCACTCCCCCGGCGCAGGAGGCCGTGCTGCTCGAGGGTCACCACGAGTCGGTAGACGACGGTACGACTCACCCCGAGCCGGCCCGCAATGTCGGTGACCGTGAGCCCCTCGGGCGACTCGGCAAGCAGCTCGAGCACGCGGAGTCCGCGGTCGAGCGTCTGCGATGTCTCGCGTGCCACAGTGCATCACCTCGTGTCCGACGGTACCCCAGTAACGCCTGCCCCCCACTGGACCGCCCCCCACGCTGGTGCTTCTGATTAGCCAGTTGCTCCATTCCGCCACTCTTCGCGGCGCGACCACGCTGATCCTCGACTCACCGCCCGTCGCGTCACAACGTGTGTCAGTTTCAGACGAACCGTGTCCTGAAGTGACACAAGTTCCGGGAAGACAGGGGCGGCGCGACTCCCGCACCCCCTGCCAGCAGCCCCGGACATGGCTGTCGGGCCGAAGCTCTACGCTCCGGCCCGACAGGTGGCGTGCGTCAGAGGGCGGAGATCACTTCATCGATGCGGTCTCCGACCGCCTTAATTCGGAACGACGAGATGATTTCGAGGATCGCCATGATGATCAGCGAGAGCCCGATCAGGTAGACGAGCGTGCCGAGGGCCAGGTTTGGCCACACCAATGCGGCGATTCCCAACGCGAAGGTCACCACGCCGAGAAAGATGAGCGAGCCGCGGCCGTCGGTGCCCTTGGCACTGAGCCCCACGATGAATTCGAGCAGTCCGCGCATCACGAGCCCGATTCCGACGAACAGCGCAAGCAACTCGACAGCGCTGGCAATGTTTCGCAAGCACATGATGCCCAGCACGATCGACAGGGCACCCACGATGATTGACAGCACCCTCGCGCCATTTTCCATGGCGTCTCCGAAGCCGCGGATCAGCGTGAAGATGCCGCTGATCAGAAGCCAAATGCCGAAGAAGATCGCGATGGTGAGAACCGCGGCATTCGGGTTGAACACGATGAGCAGGCCGGCAATCAGGCTGATGACGCCCAGCACGAGCAGCACCCACCACTTGTCGCCGATGGTGCCGAGGGCGCTGGTGGCCTCGGCACGCTGGCCGTCACTGAGCCCCTCCATGTCGGCGCGCAGCACGGCCGCAGCCGCCTCGACCTCGGGATTGGAATTCTGCGATGACATGAGCACTCCTTGTAGTGCTGAGGGATGACGCTCTTGACCGCAACTCTAGGAGCAGCGGAGGCGCAGAGTTGCCTCCCGACGCGGGAATGGCCGCGGCGTGTCGCCCGCTCAGCCGAGCACACGCGCGAGAAACTCACGCGTTCGAGGCTCGCGGGGGGCGCCGAGCACCTGCTCGGGCGGGCCCACCTCGAGCACCTTTCCGGCATCAAGGAAGGCGATGCGATCGGCGACCTCGCGCGCGAACCCCATCTCGTGCGTGGCCATCAGGATGGTCATGCCCGACCGCCCGAGGTCGCGGATCACGTCGAGCACCTCTCCTACGAGTTCGGGGTCGAGCGCGCTGGTGACCTCGTCGAAGAGCATCAGTTCGGGCTGCATCGCGAGCGCGCGCACGATGGCAACGCGCTGCTGCTGACCCCCGGACAGGCGGTCGGGATACTCGTCAGCCTTGGCGTCGAGCCCGAACCGCGCCAGCAACTCGCGGGCCCGGGCCTCCGCCGCCGCCGCTGACAGCCCCAGCGCCTTACGGGGCGCGAGGGTGACGTTGCCAAGCACCGACATGTGCGGGAAGAGGTTGAACGACTGGAAGACCATGCCCACACTGCGCCTCAGTTGGTCGAGATTAGCGTCGTCGGCCGTGACGTCGAGGTCACCTACCGCGATGTCTCCGGCGTCGACCGCCTCGAGCCCATTGACGCACCTGAGCAGCGTCGACTTACCCGAGCCCGAGGCGCCGATGAGCACCACCACCTCGTGCCTCGCCACCGAGAGCGTCATACCGCGCAGCACGGCGTTGTCGCCGAACGCCTTGTGCACACCCTCGACGCGTAGCAGGTCGGACGCCATCAGCGGGTTCCCATCGAGCGCTCGCGCTCCTGCCGCGCTGTGAGCCAGTCGGTGAATCGCGCCAGCGGGATGGTGAGCGCAATGAACAGCAGCGCGGCCACGATGTAGGGGGTGTAGTTGAACTTCCCGTACACGATGATTTGTGCGGCCCGTAGCGCCTCGATGGGCCCGAGCACCGACACCAGTGCGGTGTCCTTCTGTAGCGACACGAAATCATTGAGCAGCGGCGGGATCACCCGGCGCACCGCCTGCGGTAGCACCACGTACCGGTTCGTCTGCAAGCCGGTGAGCCCCAGCGAGCGCGCTGCAGCCCGCTGCGACGGGTGGATCGACGCGATGCCCGACCGAAACACCTCGGCCACGTAGGCCGTGTACGACAGCACCAGCGCAACAGTGCCCCACACCAGTGGGTCGGTGGGCACTCCCTGCAGGTTGAGCGCGGGAACCCCGAAGCCCAGCAGCAGCACCACCAGCAGGGTGGGCGTACCGCGAAAGACGTCGGTGTAGACCGTGCCCACGATGCGCAGCGGCATGAGTGCGGGCGCTTTCGACAGCCTGGTGAGGGCGAGCAGCATGCCGAGGATGAGGATGCACACCTCGGCCGCCACGAAAATCTTGACGTTGATGAGCAGCGCCTCGAGCACGCTGGGCCAGGCCAGCGCAAAGTACTCGGGGCTGAAGAACGCCTCCTGCACCACGGGCCACCCCGCGGTCGACGTGACAACCGCCGTGGCAACGCCGAAGAACAGAATCGTCGACGCGCTCGCGACCAGAGAGTTGCGCCTCCCGCGCCGCTGCCTTCGCTGGCGACGTTCGGGATCGACGTAGGGGACGACCACGTCGCTACTCATAGCCCGAGCCTAGGGCGGCCTTGGCTCAGCTGAAGTAGGGCGCCTCAGTGTCCTCTGAGAGCCACTTGTCCTGAATCTTCTGCAGTTCACCCGACGACTTCAACGAGGCGATGGCCTGGTTCACGCACTCAGTGAGCGGGCTGCCCTTGGCGAGGACAAGTCCGAACTGCTCTCCGCCACTCTCCGAGGCCTTGAACTGGCCGACAATGATTGAGTCCTCGATCTCAACTGCGGAGATGTAGAACGCGGTGGGAAGGTCGACCACGATCGCATCGATCTGCTTGTTGTTGAGGGCCGACTTGGCGTCGTTGGTCGAGTTGAACACGAACGGCTTCTCGGTCGGCTTCACCACGTTGGTGACGTAGTCGAGGCTGGTGGTGCCCACCTGAGCTCCGAGCTTGAGCCCCTGAAGATCGGCGATGGTCGTGGCCCCAGCGCCCTTACCCCCCTTGATGGCCACCACAGCCTGGTTCACGGTGTAGTAGCCCTCAGACAGGTCGACGGCCTTCTTCCGGTCGTCGGTGATGCTGACCTGGTTGATGTCGAAGTCGAAGTCCTTGGCGCCGGGGGCGAAGGATTTGTCGAAGGGAACGACAACCCACGTGACGTCACCCTGGGCGAACCCGAGGCTATCGGCCACCGCGTAGGCCACGGCCGACTCAAAGCCCTGCCCATTGCTGGGCTTGTCGTCGACGAAGTAGGGCGGGTAGGCCGGCGTGTCGGTGCCCACGGTGAGGGTGCCGGCGCTGAGGGTGGCCAGGCTCTCCTTGCTGCAGGGGTCAGTCGACGCCGAGGCCGACGCCGACGCTGACGCCGGCGCCGACGCGCTCGACGACGCAGGTGCAGCCGAGGTCGACGATGCCGAGTTCGAGGCCTGACCGCAGGCAGCGAGAGTCAGCGCGCCGAGCGCGAGGAGTGTGACCGAGGCAGACGGGACAGGAAGTCGACGCATGGCAGGAGCCTTTCCGAGGCAAGGGGGCGGCCAGAGCCGCTGCAGTATCCCAATCCTCACACATGCGGGGCCCCTGTGGGTCAGGCGGGGCGTCGCAGGCGGCCCGCGGCGAGGGCCGCCAGCACAGCGACGAAGGCTGACACCATCCACATCACGCTGAACACGGCTCCTCCCGGCGCCGCCGTCGCGACCGAGGCGGCGAAGAAGGCTCCGGTGAGCCCGGTGATGAGCACCACCCCCGACGAGTCGGCCACCTGGAGTCCCGCCGAGTTTGCGCCCTGCTCCCCGGGCGCGCTGTAGTCGAGCAGCAGCGTGGCCAGCGAGCTCACGCTCATTCCCATTCCCAGTGAACCGATGAGCCACGAGGGCACCAGCACCGCGACC
>CALQEM020000093.1:0-12409 GCA_943329595.2 Bifidobacterium breve | reverse complement strand
GTCAACCAGATCCGCAGCGAGATCGAGAAGAGCGACTCCGACTACGACCGCGAGAAGCTGCAGGAGCGCCTGGCCAAGCTGGCCGGCGGTGTTGCGGTCATCAAGGCCGGCGCGGCCACCGAGGTCGAGCTCAAGGAGCGCAAGCACCGCATTGAGGACGCTGTCCGCAACGCGAAGGCTGCCGTCGAGGAGGGGATCGTCGCCGGAGGTGGCGTTGCCCTGCTGCAGGCGTCGGTCGAGGCCTTCAAGAAGCTCGGCGACTCGCTCGTCGGCGACGAGGCCACTGGTGCCAACATCGTGCGCGTCGCGGTGGAGGCCCCGCTCAAGCAGATCGCCATCAACGCCGGACTCGAGGGTGGAGTCGTGGCAGAGAAGGTGCGCAACATCGAGGCCGGATGGGGTCTCGACGCGTCCACGGGCGAGTACGTCGACATGATCAAGGCGGGCATCATCGATCCCGCCAAGGTCACCAAGTCGGCGCTGCAGAACGCGGCATCGATCGCAGGACTGTTCCTGACGACCGAGGCCGTCATCGCCGACAAGCCTGAGAGGGCTGGAGCGCCGGCAATGCCCGGCGGCGGGGACATGGACTTCTAGTCCGCTCCCACGCTCGGCACGCAGTCACGGGAGAAGGGGTCGGCCCACACGGGCCGACCCCTTCATCGTGCCTCCAACCCCGCTGTGGACGGACTCAGCGGGAGTGGTGCAGGATGCGTCACAGTGGGGGCATGCCCACACTCGCCGACCCAGACCCGCACGGTCTAGCACCCATCGTCACACGCCCAGAGGCCCTCGCTGCCGGGATGACGCGAGACGAGGTGCGCCACCGACTCCGTTCGGGGCGCTGGCGCGCGTTGGCTCCGGGGCTCTACCTGCGTGAACCACTCGATGGCGACGATCCCTGTGCGGTGGTGCGCCTCGCCGATCTCGGCGCCAACGATGTGAACGTGACTGCCGAGGTGCCGGTCACCGTGCCTGCCCGCACGTGGGTCGACGTCGCCCGATCCAGCCCACTCGCCGATGCCTTGAGCGTCGGCGATTCCGCACTTCGTTTGGTCCTGACCACCCCGTAGGCACTTCGAGCTACCCTCGACCATCACCCTGCTGCTCGCGGCCTCAGGCGAGCCGCTCATGCCCTTCCGTGATTAAACCCGCTGCCGGAGTGCCAGGTCGAGATCTGGGATCGGTATGGCTTGATCGGGCGGGTGGACTTCCTCTGGCGCCAGGCACGCTTGATTGCGGAAGCCGACGGCCGACTCAAGTATGCAAACCCCGACGATCTGTACGCCGAGAAGCGGCACGAGGACCGCCTTCGAGCGGAGGGGGACGACATGATTCGGTTCGGCTGGTGGGACCTCGACGACGAGCTACTGCCACGGTTCGAGACTCAACTCACCCGAGCCGCCTGAACTATACGAAAGCGTCACAACCGGGTACCCGGTGTGACGCTTTCGCATGGAATAGGGGAAGAATTCGAGGCGTGACAGACATCCGCGGCTCATTCGTGGTCGACCCCGACGCCGATGCCGACAACGTAGTGATGCTGCGAACGCAGCGCATCGGACTCATGCGAGTCGAGCTCAACGCTCCGGTCACCGGCGGCCTTCTCGTGCTCGGCAGTTCGAGTTCGGAACTCATGCTCACGCTGAACATCGCTGAGGTGCGGGTGGGCAATCCGCTGATGCAGGCGGCGGCGCGCGCGCTGGTGGGTTCCAGTGACAGTTCACTGCTGCGGTTTGATGCCGAGGGCGCCGACGACGACCTGCTGCGCTTTCTCGGCACCGCTCGCGCGGGCGACGTGGAGGTTCCGATGGAGATCACGGCCGCGGTCGGACCTCTGGGAGCCTCGCTGCCGGTCGTGCTCTCGGGCTGGGCGACGTTCACCGACGTGAGCATCCCTCTTCCTGGCATGGGCAGGGTGAGCACCATCGAGGCCGATATCAGTGGGCGGGTGGCCTTTCTGCCTGCATGAACCGGCGGGTCAGTGAGCCAGCGGCTCAGTGACCGATGAGCGACAGCAGGTTCTTGATGATCACGATGAGGACCCCCATCGAAACGTCGATCGCCCCCCAGGCAAGTGACCGCCTCCATGAGGCGCCGCTATGTCGGGCCCCGACGAATCCGATGGCGAAGAGGGCCCCCAGCAGCAGGTCCTGCTCGATGGTGATCGTGAGCGCCACATCATCGAGCGGTGCGGTGAGAATGCAGATCGCAATCATGACGCCGGCAGGAAGCAGGAAGGCGGCTGCGAAGCGCAGCTCCTGCATGATGAGACTGCGAGTCAGCGCCACGCCGTTGAGACTCTCGGCGATGGTGGCCGACCAAGCGTGCGCGAGGGCTATGGAGGCCGATGTCGCCGCCACCAGCACGGCAAGTGCTGCGTTGGAGTCGACTATCGCCTTGTCGCTCGCGGCCTCCAGCACCCCGAGCAGGGTAAGCACCCCGTAGATCTCCAGCGAGGCGCGGGCAACCCTCCGCGACCGTACAGAAGGGTCGACCTCGCTCATTCCCAGATTCCCGCCAGCACGTCGTCAGCATCGACGATGCGGTAGGCGTATCCCTGCTCGGCAAGGAATCGCTGCCGGTGCGCGGCGAAGTCGGCGTCGACCGTGTCACGCGACACCACGGTGTAGAACCTCGCGGTGCGCTTGTCGGCCTTGGGCCGCAGCACTCGGCCAAGCCGCTGTGCCTCCTCCTGACGTGAGCCAAAGGTGCCACTTACCTGAATGGCGACTCCGGCCTCGGGCAGGTCGATCGAGAAGTTGGCAACCTTGCTCACGACGAGCACGCGGGTCTCGCCCGTGCGGAACGACTCGAACAGCCGCTGCCGCTCCTTCACGGGTGTCTCGCCGGTGATCACCGGCGCCTCGAGACGCTCACCCAACTCGTGCAGTTGGTCGAGGTACTGGCCGATCACCAACACGTGGTCGTCGGCGTGATGCTTCACCAGCGCCTCGACCACGCCGTTCTTGTACGTCGCTGTGGCCGCGAGGCGGTACCGCTCGTCAGGCTCGGCGGTTGCGTAGATGAGCCGATCTCGATCGGGCAGCGTCACGCGAACCTCGACGCAGTCGGCCGGCGCGATCCAGCCTTGGGCCTCAACGTCCTTCCAGGGGGCGTCGTAGCGCTTGGGGCCGATCAGCGAGAAGACGTCGCCCTCGCGGCCGTCCTCACGCACGAGTGTCGCGGTGAGGCCGAGGCGGCGTCGTGACTGGATGTCTGCTGTGAACCGGAAGATCGGCGCGGGCAGGAGGTGCACCTCGTCGTAGAGGATGAGCCCCCAGTCGCGAGAGTCGAACAGGTCGAGGTGGGCGTACACGCCCTGACGCTTGGTGGTCATCACCTGGTAGGTCGCGATGGTGACCGGACGAATCTCCTTGCGTGCGCCGGAGTACTCGCCGATCTCGTCCTCGGTGAGGGTGGTGCGCTTGAGTAGCTCGTCTCTCCACTGTCGAGCCGACACGGTGTTGGTGACCAGAATCAGGGTGGTGGCCTGAGCCATCGCCATGGCGGCGGCCCCCACGATGGTCTTGCCCGCGCCACACGGAAGCACGACCACGCCCGAGCCACCGTGCCAGAATCCCTCGGCGGCGTTGCGCTGGTAGTCGCGCAGCTTCCAGCCCTCCTCGCGCAGCGCGATCGGGTGCGCCTCGCCGTCGACGTAGCCGGCGAGGTCCTCGGCGGGCCAGCCCAGTCGTAGCAGCACCTGCTTGAGGTTGCCGCGCTCGCTGGGGTGCACAGCCACCGAATCATTGTCGATGCGGGCTCCGACGAGCGGCGCGATCTTCTTGCTGCGTAGAACCTCCTCGAGCACCGCCCTGTCGAAGGCGCGCAGCACGAGGCCGTGCGTGGGATGTGTGAGCAGCTGAAGCCGACCGTAGCGGTCCATGGTCTCGGCAATGTCGACCAGTAGCGCGTGCGGAACCGGGTAGCGCGAGAAGCGAAGCAGTACGTCGACGACCTGTTCGGCGTCGTGGCCTGCCGCGCGGGCGTTCCAGAGGGCGAGCGGCGTGATGCGGTAGGTGTGCACGTGCTCGGGGGCGCGCTCGAGCTCGGCGAAGGGAGCGATCGCGTGGCGGCACTCCTCAGACTGCGCATTCTCGATCTCGAGCAGCAGGGTTTTGTCGCTCTGGACGATCAGTGGTCCTTCGGTCATCCACTCAGTCTCTCAGGGTTGAGAGCGGTCTCGCACCACTGAGCCATGGATCAGGCGGGGCTCAGCAGATCGAGCACGAGGGCTGCGACCATCGCGGTTCGCTCGGGAATGGCCTCAACGAGAGCCCACTCGGTCACGGCGTGCGCACCCGCGCCCACGGCGCCGAGTCCGTCGAGGGTCGCGATTCCGGCCGCCGCCGTGAAGTTGCCATCGCTAGCTCCACCAACGGCTCTAGCTCCCGGAAAGGTCAGGCCGACCTCCCTGCACAGTCGGTCGACGCGTGCAACCAGTGACAGCGCCGACGACTCGGGCATAGCAGGGCGGTTGAGCCCCCCCTCGACGTCGACGTGTGCCCCCTGGAGGAGTGACTCGTCGGCGATGAGGCGTCGCACCTCGTCGTCAACACGCTGCTGCTCCTCGGGGCTCCAGGCGCGTACATCGACCGACAGGGTTGCGCGATCGGGAACGGTGTTGTCGGTAGTGCCGGCCGACGCGAGGGT
This sequence comes from Bifidobacterium breve, assembly GCA_943329595.2. Lineage (GTDB taxonomy): Bacteria > Actinomycetota > Actinomycetes > S36-B12 > CAIYMF01 > CAIYMF01. The sequence continues at coordinate 7,753 of CALQEM020000093.1, read as the reverse complement.
GGGGGTCACCGTGGTCTCGAAGGCGTGGTTGCCCAGTTCGCTGAGCGCGAGGGCGAGACGCGACATGGCGAGCAGCGCGTTGATGCCGCTCGCGGGGTCGAGTCCGGCGTGGGCGGCCCGTCCGTGCACGGTGAGCCGGTACCACGACGTTCCTTTACGCGCCGACTTCAGGGAGCCATCAACCGAGGGTTCCAGCACGAGGGCGGCTTCGGCGCGCGAGACCGAGTCGAGGATGAGTTGGCGTGAGTTCGTCGAGCCGATCTCCTCGTCAGTGGTGAGTAGCAGGCCCACGTCGGCGTCGGGCATGCGCTGAAGAATCGCCGCGATGGCGTGAATTGCCTGGACCGCGCCCACCTTCATGTCGAACACGCCCGGACCACGAAGCACCGTGCCGGCCTCCTCCACGGTCACCGACCACGGGATCTCGCTGAGCGATCCGTGCGGCCATACGGTGTCGACGTGACCGAGTAGTAGCACGCGCGGCGTGGTTGACCCCCAGCGAAGTACCGGGCTGCCGAGGTGAGTCTCGACGCGTGCGGGCTGGGGAAGTCGCTCGGCGCAGAGCGCGGCAGCCTCTTCGACAGCCGCGAGGCACGCGGCTGGGTCGGACGACGGGGATTCGACCTCGACCAGCCTACGGATGTCGTCGACCATCTCGGCCGTGCGCAGTCGAAGGTCGTCGAGCATGGCGTCAAGAGTGGTGTCGGTCACGGCACTACCGTAGGGGAATGGTGCAGTTCGACGACGGTGTGGAGTCGGAATCGCTGAGTGCGGCCGACGCCGCCGCAGCACGGGCCGGGGTGGTGGTGCGCTCAATGCACTCGATCGCCGACCTTGAGCTGGCCCGAGACGTATTTGACCTGACGTGGGCTCTGCCGGGCGGTGGCTCCACGATGGAGCTCAACCTCTTGCGGGCGCTTGAGCACTCCGAGAGCTACGTGGCGGCAGCCTTCTCCGCTGAGGCGCCTCACGGTCCCGCGGTGGGTGCGGCGCTGGCCTTCCTCGGTCGGCATCAGGTGGCCGACGGATCGCGAGAACTGCACCTGCACTCGCACATGGCGGCGGCCGTTCCGGCCTGGCGCAACCGACACGTTGGCACCGCCCTCAAGCAGCACCAGCGGGCGTGGGCCATTCGTCATGGCATCCCCGTGATTGCCTGGACGTTCGACCCACTCGTGCGCCGCAATGCACGGTTCAACCTAGTCAAGCTTGGCGCAGTCGTGTCGGAGTACCTGCCCGACTTCTACGGCCAGATGACCGACGCCGTCAACGCTGGTGATCGCACCGACCGGCTGCTGGCGTGGTGGGTGGTCGACTCCGAGCGTGCGCGCCGTGCCGCGACCGACGGTATCGACGTCATTGCTGAGGCTCCCGCTGGCTCGATCGTGGTGCCCCTGCCCGGCGACATCGTCGAGATCCGGGCGAGCGACCCGGCGGTGGCTCTCGAGTGGCGACTGAGGGTGCGTGAAGCGCTCATGTCGGCGATGGCAGAGGGCTTCACCGTCGAGGGCGTTACTGCCGAAGGCTCCTACGTGCTGGTGCCGGGCGACCCGGCGGCAGCGGCACCCGAGGCCTGAGCCACTTCCCGACTCCCGATTGCTGCCCGACTCATCGCCCACAGCTCCACCAGCGATGAGTGCGTCAGCATTCGCGATGACTCCGGCAGCAATGGTGTGACTGTGGACAAGAATCACAGGCCGAGCCCAGATTTGCGACGCTGGGCGCATGGGAGTGCGAATGGGAGACGACCCGCCGGGGCTGGGGCTCCTCGTCACATGGGACCACGCCCTGGCGTCGGGACTCACGATCGGACAAATCAATCACCGGGTGCGGTCAGGGCGATGGACGTCGCTCCGGCGTGGGGTGTACCTGCGTGAGGAGGCGCGTGCTTCCGCGGTTGATCGGTTCGCTCGCGCTCGGGAGGATCACGTGCTCGCCAGCATCGCTGCCAGCCTTCGTTGGCAGGCCAGCATCGTCGGGCTGACGTCGGCCGCGACCGTGCTCGATCTCCCACTGACGTCTGGCGTTCCCCAGGAGGTGCAGCTTCTGGTGCCACGTCACGGGTGGGCCGGCACACGAGCTGGGGTGCGGGCCCTTCGGTCGGACGTCCCCACTGACCACATGACGTGGTTGCCCCAATGGTCGGCAGGTGTCACTTCGGTCGCGCGAACATGGGTCGACATCGCTCGAACGGAAAGCCTCGCTGATGCGTTGAGCGTCGGGGACCACTGTCTGCGCGAGGGGCTGGTGAGCGTCGATGAGCTTCGAGAGGCGGTCGATCGACTGGGTGAGACGCGAGGCGTGCGCCGGGCGCTCGAGGCGCTCGTGCACCTTGATGGGCGACGCGAGACCCCGCTGGAATCACTGAGCTGGGCCCGTTTCCTTGAGTGGGGGATTCCGCTGCCGGAGATCCAGCGGGAGTTCTACGACGCTTCGGGATTCATCGGCCGTGTCGACTTCTTCTGGCCCGAGCTCGGAATCGTCGGTGAGGCCGATGGGCGTCTCAAGTACGACCGTGAAATGGCGCTGTGGAAGGAGAAGCGTCGCGAGGACCGCCTACGGAGCCATGGGCTCGGAATGGTGCGCTGGGGCTGGGGCGACATGGCTTCACCGAGCAGCCCCTTCAGGTTCGTGCTGGCCGCGGCCCTCGCTCGCGCGGCCTGACGCACTGTCGAGTTCCGATTGCTGCCTGACTCATCGCCCACGTGCTCGCCAGCGATGACTCCGTCAGCATTCGCGATGACTCCTTCAGCGAATCGTGCCAGCGCTCACGACGGCGCTGTCTCGTGCGCGGCGACTCCGGTGATGCGAGCCAGCGCGAACGAACGCACCTCCTCGTACCGGTGGTCGTAGGCGGTGAGGAAGCCGCGGCTGATCTCGATGGGGTCAACCACGCGTTCGGTGGCGCGACCGTCGGTATCGGCGTAGCCGATCCACAGCGACAACTGATCGACGATCGCAGAGCGAACCGCCGCAATGGTGTCGGCGGAGGACGACAGCGGGATCGTACCGAGTCGTTCGGGGCCAGCGGCGCGCCGTGCACCGACGCTAATTCGGTCTCCGGCGCGCAGTGCTTTAACTGCTGCCGAGATGAGCAGCGCATCGGGGGCTGAGGGTTCTGTCACCCGGTGGGCCGAGCGCGCTCGGCCGGTGGTGCGACGCGAGTCTGGCCGCCGGATCACCACGGTGCCGTCGGGCGCTTCGGCAGCCGGCGCGAGGCCTAGCGCGCGCAGCACCGGAAGCGCTTCATCGACCGGAACCTGCAGGGCGAGAACGCCCGGAGCCAGGCGCACGGCTCTCAGTGACGCCGCCCGCTTGTCGACCAGAATCTGCGAGAGCGCCGCCTCGTCGTCGCACCGTACGTACGAGCCAGCCGCCCCCACTCGCACAACCCCGTGCTTGCGGGCGACATCGTCGACGAGGTAGGCGAGCGGCTGCGGCACGGGAGTGCGCGAGCGCGACTCGAGGAACTGCATCACGTCGTGGGCGCTTCGGCCGGCGTCAAAAGCGCGCCTCAGGCTGTCAGCCGTTAGTCGGTACACGGTGGCACCCCCGGTGCTCTCGACGTCGGCCATAAGCCCCACCTCGCGGGCAAGTGACGATTCGAGCGGGCCCGGGGCCACGATCGTGAGGTCGGCCTGAAGTAGCACGTGGTCGAGGGGGGTCGGCAGAAGTGGGGCCATGGCGGCCACGGCGGCATCAGGGGAGGACGATGCACGCTTCGTCGAGGCTGGTCCGCGTTGAGACAGGGGGGTGTTCAGTAGCGCCCTGCCGGGCCCCGACAGGGCTCCTAGGCCTGTGACCCCGAGCATCTCAGCCTCGTGAAGCGTTGAGTCGATCATGATGTCGCGCACCCGCGACGTGCGTCGGGGACGCCGCCACGCGAGCTCGCCGCGGACGTGCTCGGCTGTGAGCGCAGTGCCGGCGGGAGCCGCCAGTCCCGAGTTGAGGGTCAGTCTGCGCACCTCGGGAGCGTCCGCTCGGTCGAGGTCGGGGGTGAGGGCATTGAGCCGTGAGTCGCGATCGTCGCGCTGTCCGATCAGGGCGGGAACGCGGGGGAGTGTCAGCCACGCACTAGCGAGCTGGGCCCAGCGCTCGACGACGTCGAGGGTGAGCCACAGGTCGTATGCGGACGTGGGCAGCCACACGGGGTGCTCCTCCTCATCGGAGGCGAGAAGTCCGGCAGCGTGCGCCACCTCGATGAGTAGCGCGGCGGCTGACTCGTCGCAGTCGAGGGCGCGGGCTGCTGCTGCTAGGTCGCGAACCGACAGGCCTCCGGAGCGCAGTTGCGACGGGGGTGCCACCGACCACTGCTCCAGCAGGTCTTCAACCCGGCGCACGGCCGCGAAGGCGCTCTGGCCAGCCGAGGCGTCGATCGCCCCAGCGTCTCGCTGAATCGGCGTGATGGGCTGGGGTGGCGCAGGACTAGGGTCGCGCAGGAAGGCTCCGCCACGCAGTGCCAGAGCTACCTCTCGCGGCAGCACAACGGTGGTCGCGTCGAGGGGCACTATCAGTGATCGAGCGAGAAGCCACTCGATTGGCGTGCTGGCGCTCTCGACGGTGACGGCGCGGTCGGCTGCCGCAACAGACCCGAGTGGCGGCCCCCACAGCAGGTGATCGAGCACCGATCGAGCCTCGGGCGGCGCGTCCCGAACGAGGGTGATCACGGCGTCGGCGCTCAGTGCCGACAGTCCCGGCGCGTACAACCCTGCGGGCCAGGCACCCACTGCCTCGCGCGCGGCGCGGACGAGGTGAAGCTCGTCGGAGCTGCCCCACAGCAGGGCGCGGTCAAGCAGGAGGCCGCACGCGCTGTCGACATCGGCCCGAGCGATTCCGACCAGTGCGTCGACCACTTCGTCGAAGGAGGTGGGGTCGGGAAGCGCGGCAACGACCTCCACGACCTGCAGCGCCCAGGCATCGAGCCGGTCGAGGGCTCGTGCGGTCGAGACCGAGCTGCTCGCGCGCGACACCAGTGCGGTGAGATCGGCTGGAACCGGGTGTACCAGGTCGGGCCGTGCCTGCAGCAGCACGGCTAGGGCGTCATCCGACCGCCGACGAAGGTCGTCGGCAAGCGATCGCGGGGCATCAGCAGGGCGGGTGGGCATTGCACGTGACGCTACGCGACGACCGATGGCGTGCGCGACCTACCCCATCTCCCCGACACCGAATCGACCACGGGGGTGGTAGGCGGATACCCTTGGCGTCTGAAGGTTTCTTCCGATCACGGACAACGAGCTCTGGAGTGATGACGGTGCCCACCGGCAAAGTGAAGTGGTACGACGTCGAGAAGGGCTTTGGCTTCCTCGCGTCCGACGAGGGCGAAGACGTCTTTGTTCACTCGTCGACGCTGCCTTCAGGGGTCGAGGCTCTCAAGCCCGGGGCCAAGGTTGAATTTGGGATCGTCGACGGCAAGCGTGGTAAGCAGGCGCTGTCGGTGGTCGTGCTCGAGCAGCCAGCCTCCATCGTGAAGGCGAATCGCAAGCAGGCCGACGATATGGCCGTGATCATCGAGACGCTCATCCGACTGCTCGACGACACGGGCAACGACTTCCGCCGTGGTCGCTACCCCAAGGATGAGAAGGCACGCAAGGTCGCCCAGGTGCTGCGCGCGGTCGCGGACGACATCGATGTCTGACGCCGGAGTGATCGAGATGCTGCTCGATCCTGTCTGTGGGGGCGCGGAGGCGCTCTGCAGGGAAACACTGCTGGCGGTGGCTCAGGAGCCGGGCCATGTCGGCGTTGCTGGGGCGATTGAGGCCACCGGCGCGCTCACCGCGGTGCATCGGTTCGAGTGTGCGCACCCTGGCTACGTCGGCTGGAACTGGGCCGTCGCCGTGTCGCGTGCCCCGGATTCCGATCATGTCACCATCGACGAACTGTGGCTCGAACCGGGTGACAGGGCACTGCTGACCCCCGCATGGCGGCCCTGGAGCGAGCGGGTGCTGCCGGGTGACCTAGGCGTGGGCGACATCTTTCCCACCGCAACCGACGACGCTAGGCTCACCGCAGGCTTCACCGCCGCCGACGACACCGACACCGTGGTGGCTGACAATCCGTTGCACCCCCTGCAGTGGGAACTCGGCCTTGGCCGCGAACGGGTGCTCTCTGCGCTCGGCCGCGATGACGCTGCCGAGCGCTGGTTCGCGGGCGACTGTGGGCCCGACTCAGCCCTAGCCCGAGCAGCGACCGACCGCTGTGTGACCTGCGGATGGCTGATGCCGCTGGGTGGGTCCCTCGGCCAGGCGTTCGGGGTGTGCGCGCAGCCCATGTCACCCTCCGACGGCCGCGTGGTCGCTCTGCAGCACGGCTGCGGGGCACACTCGGAGGTCATGACTGAGCCCAGTGCAGCCGACGTGGCCGAGGTGAACGCCGACGACGTCGACTTTGATCCGCTGGAGGCAGAGGTCGAGGTCGAGACAGAGGTCGAGGTCGAGGTCGAGTCAGACGTCGAGTCGGAGGTCGAGGTCGAGTCAGACGTCGACGCTCAGGTCGAGTCGGAGGTCGACTCTGAGGTCTCGCCAGTGGATGCCGCGAGCCGATAGGCGGCCCGTCTGCGCATCACGTACGGAAGGCCGATCAGGCCCAGCACAGTTCCGCTGAGGCACACCCATACCCACCAGTCGTTTCCGGCCTCCTTCAACTGGGGCCGCAGCACCCACGTGACCACGAGCGCGATCGCAAACAGCGCCGTGCCCACCATCACTGCCCCGACCCCGTCGACGTCAAGGGGAGTGATGCGTACGTGTTCGCGGTCGTCCGGCGTTGGGGTGGCCATGCAGGAAAGCCTAGCGATCTCAAACCCTGCTCCCGAGACGCACCAACTCCCAAGTGACTGATGTGGCTACCCTAAGTAATCGCGCTGTAACATTAGGTAGTCGGCTACTTGACACGTCACCCACTTGCGCCTCTAATAGACATAAGGTTGCCTCAATGAAGTGGAATGAGTCCATGCGTAGCGCTCCCACCAGCACCGCTCGCCGAGCGGCAGCGGCTGGCGCCTGTGCGCTGGTGGTCAGCCTGATGGCGTGTCTCCCGGGCAGCAGCACGGCGGCGCTCGCCGTGGTAGGTGACCCCGGATGCGTGACCGATGCTGAGTTGGCCCGCACCGTCGTGCGCTCCACCAGCGATGGCGCCGATCTCAGCGCCGCCCAAGCCGCGGCGATCGAGCGCGATCTGCGCAGCAGGCTATCCCGGCTGAACCGGCTGAACCGGTCGCCCGGTCTCGGAGCCCTCTCCGTCGCCCCGGCGCGGCTGGCTGCGGGGTCGGTGAGCATCAAGGTATATGTGCACGTCATCACCACCGGTAGCACCGTGTCGGCAGGCAACGTCACTGACACCATGGTCAAGAATCAGGTCGCCGCGCTCAACACGGCCCATCGCAACGCGCTGTCGCCGTTCACCTTTACTCTGGCGGCCACTGACCGCACCAAGAACTCGTCGTGGTTCACCGCATCGCAGGGCAGTTCGGCCGAGGCAGCCATGAAGCGTTCGCTGCACCGCGGTGGCGCGAGCTCCCTCAACATCTACACGCTGAACCCATCTGGGTCCGTGGGATGGTCGACGATCCCCTCCAACGCCAAGTCCAACACGGTGAACGATGGCGTGGTGCTGCTGCACACGGCGCTGCCTGGTGGCAGTTACGTGGGCTACAACACCGGCGACACCGGTGTGCATGAAGTGGGCCACTGGCTCGGGCTGCTGCACGTGTTTCAGGGCGGCTGCTCCACCCCGGGCGACTACGTCACTGACACCC
>CALQEM020000092.1:0-12593 GCA_943329595.2 Bifidobacterium breve | reverse complement strand
CCGGCCAGCTCGGCAACGACAGCACCACCCAGTCAAACGTGCCCGTCACCGTCACCGGCCTCACCACCACCGCCACCGCCATCAGCGCCGGAGGCAATCACACGTGCGCGCTGCTCACCGGCGGCACCGTGCAGTGCTGGGGTGACAACTACACCGGCCAGCTCGGCAACGACAGCACCACCCAGTCAAACGTGCCCGTGACCGTCACCGGCCTGACCACCGCCACCGCCATCAGCGCCGCTGGTGATGTCACGTGCGCACTGCTCACCGGCGGAGCCACGCAGTGCTGGGGCTGGGGAGGTGTCGGCTCACTGGGCAACGGAATCAGGATCTTCTCAACGGTTCCGCTAACCGTGGGCTCGCCAGACACCACCGCCCCGGTCGCACGCGTCACCGCACCCACAGCAACCCTCCAAGCCTCCACCGTGTTCACCGTGTCCTGGACTGCCACCGACCCGGTGGTTACAGACGACACAACCTCCGGGGTGAAGAACACCGACGTCCGCTTCCGCAGCCAGCCCGCCAGCGGCGGCACCTTCACCACCTACTCCACCTGGAAGTCGAAATCCACCGCCCGCACCGGGAGGTTCACCGGCAGCCCCGGCACGCGCTACTGCTTCTCCACCCGAGCGCGTGACAACAACCTCAACACCAGTGCCTGGTCGGCCGAGAAGTGCACCACCATTCCCGTCGACGAGCGCGCCCTCACCCGCAGCAGCAGCGCCGCCTGGACCCGCACCACCTCGTCAGGCTGGATCGCCAGCACCGCCTCGACCAACACCCGCAAGGGCGCGAGCCTGACCACCGCCTCCTCCGCCACTGTCCGCCAAATCGGCATCGTGGCCTGGCGCTGTCGCACCTGCGGCACGGTCGACCTTTACATCGGCACCAGCAAGGTCGGCACCCTCAACCTCTACAAGGCCGGCACCGCCACCCGCAGCCTGCTCACCCTCACCCGGTTCAAGGCCAACAAGACCGGCAAGGTGTCGGTGCGCGTCACCACCAGCGGAAAGCTCGTCAAGATCGATGCCCTCGCCCTGAGCCGCACCTGACCTCCACACACCCGACGAACTGTGGGTGACCTTCTACGTCAGGGCTGCGGGTGGGAGCGGCCGAGACCACCGCGCACTACAGTCCCATCGACTGCGCGATGATCACCTTCATGATCTCGTTGGTACCCCCGTAAATGCGCGACACCCGCGCATCGGCGAACATCTTGGCGATCGGGTACTCGCGCATGAAGCCGTATCCGCCGAAGAGCTGCAGGCATCGGTCCATCACCTCGCCCTGCAGGTCGGTGGCGAAGAGCTTCGCCTTGGCCGCATCGGCAGCGGTGAGCCGACCTCGATCGAGCTCCACGATGCCTCGATCGACCATTGCCCGGCCGGCCTCAACGTCGGCGGCCATATCGGCCAGCTCGAACTTGGTGTTCTGGAACGTGGCGATCGTCTTGCCGAATGCCGTGCGGTCGGTCACGTAGGCGACCGTTCGTTCAATGGCCATCTCGCACGTGCTGATCGCGCCCACGGCGATGGCTAGGCGCTCCTGAGGCAGGTTGCGGCCGAGGTACTCGAACCCCTTGCCCTCCTCGCCGAGGAGGTTGGACACCGGCACCCGCACCGAGTCGAAGAACAGTTCGGCGGTGTCGGTGGCCCACATGCCCAACTTGGCGAGCTTGCGACTGTGGTCGTAGCCCGGCATGCCGTCCTCGACCACCAGCAGGCTCAGGCCGCCACGACGGTCGTCGGATCGGCCGGTGCGACACACCACCACAGCGAGGTCAGCGTTCACGCCGCCGGTAATGAAGGTTTTCGAGCCGTTGACTACGTAGTGGTCTCCATCGCGCACCGCGGTGGTGGCGATGCCCGCGAGGTCGGAGCCGGTACCCGGCTCGGTCATACCGATACACGACACGAGTTCGCCGCTGACCAGGCCTGGGAACCACCGCTGCCGCTGCTCGTCGTTGGCCAGCTCGAGGAAGTACGGCACCACGATGTCGAGGTGGAGGCCGATGCCGCCGAGGTGAATGGGCAGCCGCGCCAACTCCTCACCGAGGATCACGTTGTAGAGGAATGACGAAACGCCCGCGCCCCCGAACTCCTCAGGAAACTGGATGCCAGTGGCACCCAGCTCGCCGAGCTGTTGGAACAGACTCTTCGGCGAGATACCGGCCTCTTCCCACGTGGTGAGGTGAGGCTCAATCTCCTTGGCACAGAAGTCGCGCAGAACTGCGCGGTACTCGTGGTGCTCGGGACCGAAGAGGTCGCGCTCCATAGCCTGCTCCTTGCGTGAAGTGGTGGTGCTCGCAGCGTAGAACAGTGTTGGCCCCCACCGCGAACGGTGAGGGCCAACGGCTGTGACGTGCATCAGCCGCCGTATGCGGCGCAGACCTCACTCAGGCTTCGCGGGCTGCGGGAGAATCTCCACCCAGGTGTGTCCGGGCTTGACACCCAGCACCGCACCCGAGGCGTCGGTCAGCACCAGCGGGGCGTCGATGTTCGCGCGCGACCACGTGCCGCGGGTCTTCGTGCCGTCGCGCAGCAGCCACACGGTTCCGGTTCCCTCGAGGCTCACCACTGGCGTGGGGTTGCCCAGCACGTCATGCAGCTGGGGGTCGTAGCTGATGGGCACCGACAGGATCACCACCGTGTCGGCCGTCAACTGCCCGGACTCTGTGTCCTCGTGCGGGCTGCCGTTCTGCGAGCGCTTCCACACCGACTTCGAGGCGCTCCACGTCCACTCGACACGGGTGCCTTCAAAGCGGATGCTGACGTCCTTGGTGGGCACGGCGCTGGCAGACCGCGCATCGGAGAACGCGAAGGGCTGGTTGGGTGCGGTGTCGGGCGTGCCCTTCCTCGCGGCCCAAGCCCAGGCCTTCGTGGCACTGCCGAAGAGGGTGTGGTCACCGCTCTTGTCGGGGTTGCGCTCGAAGGTACCCGGCGCCGTGTTCCAGTCGTCGGCGATCAAGGTGGCTTTACTGTCGCGCTTGACCGGTCTGATCTCATAGCGCGACGCGCCCGAGAACATCAGGATGCTGTTGCCCAGCATGCGGGCGATCTGGGCATCGATGGGTCGCGCCGAACGGATTGGTCCGACCACGCCGGGGTCGACCGTGTTGAACACAGCGACCAACCTGGTGAGCCCACCCTCAACCGGCTCCTCGAACACGATGTCGGCCATTGGCACGCCGGTCTGGGGGAGGGCACCACCCACGTTGTCGATCTTCACCATCAGTGCTGGCCGGGTGGCGGGGGTTGTCTGCGCAAGCCCGGTGAGGGGGTGCTTCGCCAAAGCGAGGGGCGTGGGGGAGGGCGAGGGCGAAGGCGAGGGCGTCGGCGCAGGAGTCGTCACGCTTCCGCTCGCCGTGGCCGAGGGCGTCGATTCTGAGGGGGTCGACGAGCAGCCGGCCAGCGTCGCCGCAGCAACGAAAACCAGAGCGGGCAACGCAACGACTGAGACTCGAGAAGATCGCTGACAGATCACCTCTGGAGGTTATCCCGACTTGCACGTGGCCTACGCCATTGCCCGCCGCGTCGCTAGGCTTGGCGCATGACACCTCGTCGTCCCACGTTCACCATCCTGGCCGGAGTCGAGATCGCCGGGGGCCAGCTCGCCACCCTGCACCACGGCCAGATCGACTCAACCCACACCTACGGAAGCCCGGCAGAAGCGGCCCGTCATTTCGTGGCCCAGGGCGCGCAGTGGCTGCATGTCGCCGACCTCGATGCCTCCGCCGGATCAGGTGACAACAGCGCCGTGGTGCGCGAGATCATCCGCGAATGCGGTCGAACGGCCCACATTCAACTCGTCGGTGGTATTCGCGACGCCGACAGCCTGCATGCCGCCCTCGCTACCGGAGCCCAGCGGGTAGTGCTCGACACCGTAGCGCTGACAGACCTCGCCTGGGTCGCCTCCGCCGTGGCAGAGCATCCCACCCGGATCTCGGTGGGCATCACCGCCGACGGGCACCGCGTGTTCGCACCCGGCTCGGCGCTGCACGGCACAGACCTCAGCGCACTCGTCGAGCAGGTGTCCACCCTCGGCGCCCGCTCGTACCTCGTCTCCGACGTTGATGCCAAGGGGCTCCGCAAGTCGTCCGAGCGGCACTCCCTCGACGTCGTGTGCCACAGCCTGCACGGCCACGTCGTCTCCGACGGTGGCGTGTTCCGTCTCACCGACCTACACGCCCTCACCGAGCTGTCCTCCCGCGGACTTGAGGCCGCGGTGATCGACGCCGCGCTGTACACCGGTGGCTTCACCTACGCCGAGGCTGTCGCGGCAGTTCAGGAGCGCTTCGACATGTTCTTCTGGGGCCCACCGCAGGCCTAGCTCACTGCTGAAGCCTGAGCGGTGCGTGTGTCATGGCGTGATTGTGACACGGCCCGTCAGGAACCCTCGTACACCACGGACCCCGCCAGCACGGTGGCCACGCAGTGGCCGCTGAACACCACGGCGTCAACGGGAGAGCCCACCTTGGGTGCGACCCCCATCACCGCGAAGTCGGCCTGGGCCCCGGGGTAGAGGGCGCCGTAGGGTGCCAGCCCAGCATTGTCGCCAACCCCCTCGATGGCGAGATGGCGGCCCATCGCTCGCGCACCTCCGTACGTGGCCGCGTACAGCAGCCTCACAGCGAGGTCAGCATTGTGGTAACCCTGCGCACGCGCCACGTCGAAGGCCGCCCGCACCTCGTCCAGTAGGTCGAGGCTCGGGCTTGATGCCAACGAGTCGGTGCCCAGGGCGATCGGTGAATTCTCGCGCAGGTAGTCGGCAATAGGCGGCACCCCGGACTGCAGGATTGCGTTGCTGCGGGGGCACAGGGCCACCGTCGTTGCGTGCACCCGAAGGAGGGCGCGGTCGGCCGCGTTGCAGTGCACGCCGTGGGCCACGTGAATCTGCGGGGTGAGGCAGCCGAGGTCAGCCACGAATCGCGTGGGGCTCACGCCCGCGCCACCATCGCGCACCAGAGAGAAGTCCCAGCCCGCCGCCCGAGCAGTGTCGGCAGAGGGGCCCGACCCAGTCGCGACAAACTGGGTCTCGGAATCGGCCTCGGCGAGGTGGATCTGCGAGCGCATTCCGCGCGCTCGGCCCATCGCGATGATGTCGGCAAAGGGTGCGGGGTCGAGGGTGTAGATCGCATGCGCCATGGTGCCCAGCTCACGCCCGGGCGGTGCGTGGTCGAGTCGCTGCTCGAGCGCAGCTCGTCCCTGCGGCCAGTGAGCATCGTCGTAGCCGAATAGCTCGAGGTAGGAGATGCCTCCGACCCCGCTGTCTCCCACTGGCGCGATAGCAGGCTGATCGGTGACGTCGTCGGCCGTGCTCGTTGTGCCCGTGCTGAGCAGCATTTGCGCACCCGCCGCCGCCGACTCGGCCCAGTCTGCATCGGTGGTGCTACCCCGACGTCGGATAACCTCCTCGATCCACTGCGGGAACGGAAGGTCGCCCGCAGCGAGGTCGCCGTACGACGTGTACTGCAGGTGGGTATGTGCGTTGACCAAGCCTGGGATTAGCACCCCCGACCAGTCACGCACCAGCGCAGTCGAGTCGCACGCTGCAAGGACAGCACTCGCAGGCCCGACCGCAACCACGATTCCAGCTTCGACCGCAACCGCTCCTTCGCGAATGGGTGCGACGGGGCGGCCATACTCATCGGCCACGGGCAGCAGCCAGTCGGCACGGTGAACGGTGAGTGAGGTGTCAGGGGAGAGCACGCCCTCGACTGTAGGGCACGGCTCAGGCTGCCCTCCACCTCAATTACAGGTCAGCCGAGGATCACGTCGGTGCACTGAGACCACAACGAACGGTGGCCCACCCCCGAGAGGGTGAGCCACCGTTCATAAACGCTGTGGAACTAGTTGCTACTGCCCGATCCAGCCCTTGACCTGATCGGCGTGGGCGTCGATCCACTTTTGCGCAGCCTCCGCCGGGTCGATGCCCGCCTCGATGTCGGCCGCTACACCGTTCTGGTCGGCATTTGTCCACGTGAAGTTCTGCATCAGTTGGGCAAAGGGGTCGCCCGAGTCGAGCAGCTTCGTGGTGGCGAGCTTCTTCAGCACGGTCTCGGGGTAATCAGTGAGTCCGCTCGCCGTGGTTGGGTCGGTCCAGTCGTTGGCAGGGAAGTTGATTCGCGCCAACTTGACCTTCGAGTTGAAGTTCTGCGGCTCGTACCAGTAGGCGAGCGCCGCCGTCTGGTTCTTGTCGGCCTTGGTGAGGATGTCGATGAGTGCGGCTTCCGAACCGGTGTTGATGGCCTTGAAGTTCAGCTTGTTCGCCTCGATCATCTTCTCCCCGATCGTGGTGTATCCGGGGGGACCCTCATACCAAGCTCCCTTGTCTCCCGACTCGGGGGTCTTGAAGAGGTCGGCGTACTTGTTGAGGTTCTTGCTGTCGGTGATGTCGGGGTACTTGTCGGCCATCCACTGCGGCACGTACATACCGATCAGGCCAACATTGCCGTTGGCGCCGATCTCCTTGATGGCGCCGCGCTGCACCCACTCGTCCCAGCGGCCGCCGCCCCAGTCCTCCATCACGGCGTCAACTGAGCCCGCCTCCATCGCGTCGTAGGTGGTGGCGCCTTCATCGAGGGTGGTCTGGGTAATGGTGCAGCCGAGGGACTCGGCCACGTTGGTAACCACCTGTGCCGACGCGGTGTACCCCGCCCAAGGGCTCATGGCGATGGCCCACTTGCCACACGCAGGCGCGGCCGGAGCCGACGAGGCCGGAGCCGACGAGGCCGGAGCCGACGAGGCCGGAGCCGACGAGGCCGGAGCCGACGAGGCTGCCGACCCGCTGTTAACGCTGCTGCCACAGGCAGCAAGCAACAGAGTGACACCTGTCGCCGCTGCGAGACCCAACTTGCCTGACGCAAACCTCATGCGAAAATCCCTTCGAAGACGGCCATTGCGCTGAGTGTAGGGCGATTGCTCGTTGAGTTAGTGGCGATTTGATTGCGATTTCATCTCAGAGCACTCGATTTCCCGAGTCCCCCGTGCTGGCACTTTCGAACTACGGACGCACGCGGCCGGATCGTTCAGCGCTGGCCTGGGCAATTCGATCGAGAGTCACCCCGAGCAAAACGATTGCGATACCTGCCGCCAGACCCTTCCCGGCAAGCTCTGGCTTCGACTGGCCCACGATGACGAGGTAGCCGAGACCTCCAGCACCCACGAGGCCGCCAATCACGATCACGGCAAGCACGAAGATGAACCCCTGGTTTGCCCCCAGCAACAACGACTTCTTTGACGCCGGGAGCTGCACCTTGGTGATCACCTGCATCGGGGTTGACCCTGCAGACGTAGCTGCCTCAACCATCTCTGGCGAGACCCCTCGCACCCCATCGGCAACCACCCTCACCACCACGGGTGCCGCATAAAAGACGCCGCACACTATCGCCGCAAAGCGGGTGGGGCCGAACAGCGCCAACACGGGGACAAGGTAGACAAAGGCGGGGAGCGTCTGGCCCGCGTCAAGGAACGGCTTCAGCGCACGCTCGGCACGCTCACTGCGCCCCGCAACAACCCCAATGACCACCCCGATGACCATCACGATGACCGTCGCAATCAGCACCTGCGAGAGGGTCACCATGGTGTCGTGCCAGAGGCCGGTGAGCACCACGAGCCCGAGAAGCACCGCTGACAGGATGGCAACCCTTCGTCCCCCCACGATGGCGGCCAGCAGGGAGATCATGATGATCGTGAGAAACCAGGGAGCGTTGGCGAGGATTCCCTCGAGCGGGTTGAGTACCGACAGCGTGATGAACTCATTGACACCCACCGTAAGGAACGTGAACGTCGAGGTAATCCACGCGGCCACTGCGTCGGCCACTGCGGATATCTGATCACCGAGGATGAGCCGCTCGGGGAACACAGCAGCCCACAGCACGTTGCGCGACAGGATCAGCGCGACGAGGGTGAGGACCCCGCTTGCGATCAGCGCCACACGTCTCCGCACCAGTGCAGCGCCCACGGAATGCACGAAGGTCTGGTTCTTGATCACCGCAGCGGTTGTGGAGCGATCGAGCATGATCGCGAGGAATACCACCGCGAGCCCTGCCACCACTCCATCGCCGACGTTGCGGATGATCAGCGCGTTGACCACCGGCTTGCCGAGTCCAGGGGCAGCGATCAGCGCTGCGATCACCACGAACGAGAGCGCCGCGAGGGTGGTCTGATTGACGCCCAGGATGATGGTCTGCTTTGCCATGGGAAGTTGCACCTTGGTGAGTGTCTGCCACCGGGTTGCCCCCATCGACTCGGACGCCTCGATGGGGCCCTGACGCAGACCCCTCACCGCGTGAGCGGTGATGCGGATGCAGATCGGGATGCTATAAACCAACGTCGCAATCGTGGCCGACGCAATGCCGATCAGGAACACCAGCGCCAGTGGTGCAAGGTAGACGAGGGTGGGCAGGATCTGCGCAAGGTCAAGCCCCGGTCTCAGAATCGCCAAAACCCGATCGTTCAGCCCAGCCCACACGCCCAGCGGCAGCCCGATGACCAAGGACAGGAAGACAGCGCCGAGGGTCATTGCCAGCGTGTCCATGCTGTCGGTCCACATGCCCAGTACTCCGCACCCGAAGACCAGTGACGTCGACAGGAGGGCGGTCCGCCAGTTCGACGTGGCGTAGACGACGAACCCGATGACACTCACCACACCGAGCCAGCCAAAGACCGGGATGATGTTGCCCTGTGCCGGCACAGCGACGAGTGCGCGAATCGGCTCGATGAATGCATTGACGCCGAGTCGAATCGGGTTGAAGAAGTACACAAAGGCCGGACTGCTCGTTCGGTTTCCACGAATCGAGGCGGCCAGGTCGCGCAGCGCGCTGGTGAAGGGAGTGTTCGCCGACGTTGAGAGCTCGAGGGTTGCGACTCCGCGCATTGCGATGGCGAGGATCGCCCACACGACGAGCAAAACGAGCACCAGCACCCACCGGCGACGGAGGGCGTTCCGAACCGCTGTCACAGGGATAGTCCGGGCGCGTCGGACTCCGTCGAGATGAGGCGGAGCACGTCGCCGCTTGTGGCCACTCCTACGAGTTCGCCATTGTGGACAATTCGAACGGGAGCGCTAGCACCCGCGATGATCGGGCTGGCATCGCGAATCACCATCGACGCGTCGATTTCCGGGCCGGTGAGCTCCTCGCCCTCAGCGCGGGGTCGGGCGATGGCGCGCAGCGTGAGCACATGCGACTTCGGGATGTCGCGGATGAAGTCGGCTACGTACTCGTCAGCAGGATTGGCAACGAGATCTTCAGGGGTTCCCATCTGCACCACCGCGCCGTCGCGCATGATGGCGATGCGGTCGCCCAACTTCATCGCCTCAGCGAGGTCGTGAGTGATGAACACCATGGTCTTGCCGAGATCGTGATGCAGACGAATAACCTCGGCCTGCATGTCGCGCCTGATGAGGGGGTCGAGCGCACTGAAGGGCTCGTCAAGGAACATCACCTGCGGGTCGACGGCCAGCGCGCGCGCTAGGCCGACGCGCTGCTGCATTCCTCCGGAGAGTTGCTCTGGGTAGTGGTGGGCGTAGCCGTGCAGGCCCACCAATTCGATCACCTCCATCGCCCGACGGTGCCGTGCCTCCTTCTTCACCCCGTTCACCTCGAGGCTGTAAGCGATGTTGTCGATCACGCGGCGGTGCGGCAGCAGACCGAAGTGCTGGAACACCATCGAGAACTGTGAGCGCCGAAGTTCGCGCAGCCGCGACGGCGAGGCCGCCAGGATGTCCTCACCACTGACCAGCACGCTTCCGGCGGTGGGCTCAATCAACCGCGTGAGACATCGCACCAGGGTGGACTTCCCAGATCCGGAAAGCCCCATCACCACAAACACCTCCCCCGGGGCCACGTCGAAGGAGACATCGCGAACAGCAGCCACACAACCTGTCTGCTCGAGAAGTTCGGCGCGGCTGAGATCGGCGAGCGGCGTACCCACCACCGACCCGGCGGCTGGACCGAACACCTTCCACAGATTTCGCACCGAGATTGCCGACGTTTCTGGCACCGCGCCGGCGGCAGATGCGCTCAATTCGCCTGCCGGCGCAGATTCATTCATGCGTTCGACGCCTCCGTTGCTCCGAACCACTCGCTCGGTGCGGGCGCGAGGTTCTGGTGGATGTGCTTGGGCTCGACATACTCAGCGAGTCCGGCAAGTCCGAGTTCTCGGCCGACCCCAGACTGTTTGAACCCGCCCCATTCTGCCTGAGGACGGTACGGGTGGTAGTCGTTTACCCAGATCGTTCCGTGGCGCAGTGCCGACGCCACCCGGTGGGCCCGCGCGCCGTCGCTGGTCCACACTGCCCCGGCGAGGCCGTAGATCGTGTCATTGCCGAGCCTGATGGCCTCGTCCTCAGTGCTGAAGGTCTCAACGGTGAGCACCGGGCCGAACGATTCGTCCTGCACGCACGTCATATCGGTGGTGCAGCCGTCGAGCACCGTGGGCAGGTAGTAGAAGCCGTCGGCCAGCGACGGATCGTCGGGTGCGCCACCGCCGCATCGCACCACCGCGCCCTCGGCCACCGCGGCCGCGACGTAGGCCGACACCTTGTCGCGGTGCGCCGCCGAGATGAGGGGCCCAGTTTCGGCCATGGGGTCGAATGGCCCGCCGAGCCTGATGGCCTGCGCCCCTTCGACGATGCGGTCGACGACCTGGTCGTGAATCGACTCGTGCACAATGAGCCTCGCCCCGGCCGAGCACACCTGCCCCGAGTGCAGGAACACCGCGGTCAGCGCATTGGTGACCACCGTGTCGAGGTGGGTGTCGGGGAAGACGATATTGGGGTTTTTACCCCCGAGTTCGAGCGCCACCTTCTTCACAGTTGCCGCTGCCGCCGCCATCACGCGCCTGCCCGTGACGACTCCACCGGTGAACGAAACGAGGTCGACGTCGGGGTGCTCGGCCAATGGCGCTCCGGCCTCGCTGCCAGCGCCGAGAACGAGGTTGGCGACGCCATCGGGCAGGCCCGCCTCCTGAAGAAGCCGCAGGAGCAGGATGGCGGTCGACGGCGTCAGTTCACTGGGCTTGAGCACGAAGGTGTTGCCCGCAGCCAGCGCGGGCGCGACCTTCCACGAGGTCTGCAGCAGCGGGTAATTCCAGGGCGTGATGAGGCCGCACACGCCCACCGGCTCGTACACCACTCGGGCGAACGTGCTGCTCGACCCCTCGTCGAGCACCCGCCCCAGGTTCTTGTCAGCGAGGTCGGCCACGTAGCGGAAAGCCCGCACCACATCGGCAACGTCGTACCGCGCCTCGACGATTCGCTTGCCGGTGTCGAGCGACTCGGCGGTGGCCACCTGCTCGGCGTCACGCTCAAGCAGCGTGGCGACGCGATGAAGCAGCGCACCCCGTTCGGACGCAGGGACGGCCGACCACCGGCCGTCGTCGAAGGCGCGCCGCGCGGCAGCGATAGCGCGCTCAGTGTCGACCCGGGTTGCCTCGTCGACCGTGGCCACCAGCTTGCCGTCAGCAGGGCACCGGATTTCGCGGGTGAGCCCCTCGGCGCCCGACGTCCAGGCGCCGTCGATGAACAGGTCACTCATGGCGTGCCTCCTGCAACGGCATGTCGGCGCGATGCCGGTAGAACTCGTGAGTCTCGGCCGGCAGCGGCGTGCGGCCCAGGATGATGTCGGCGGTCTTCTCGGCCACCATCATCGTGGGCGCGTAGATGTTGGCGTTGGTGACGTAAGGGAACACCGAGGCGTCGGCCACCCTGATTCCCTCAAGACCGTGCACGCGCATGGTGAGCGGGTCGACCACCGACATGTCGTCGACGCCCATGCGGCAGGTGCACGAGGGGTGATAGGCGGTTTCGCCGTCGCGCCGCACCCAGTCGAGCACTTGCTCGTCGGTCTGCACCTCGGGTCCGGGCGAGATCTCGCCACCGCTGTACTGCGCGAACGCCGGCTGATTGAGGATGCGCCGAGCCGCCGCGATGGCCTCGACCCACTCGCGGCGGTCTTGATCGGTGCTCAGGTAGTTGAAGCGCAGCGCCGGGGCGACCGTGGGATCGGCCGAGGTGATGCGCACCGATCCGCGCGCGTCGGAGTACATCGGTCCGATGTGCACCTGATAACCGTGGCCGCCCTCGGGGGCCGTGCCGTCGTAGCGCACCGCGATGGGCAGGAAGTGGAACATCAGGTTGGGGTAGTCGACTTCGTCGTTGCTGCGGACGAAGCCGCCCGCCTCGAAGTGGTTCGACGCGCCGGGGCCAGAGCGTAGAAACAGCCACTGCGCGCCGATGATGGGCCGACGCCAGAACTTCAGGTTGGGGTTCAGCGTCACCGGCTGCGTGCACGAGTGCTGCACGTACACCTCAAGGTGATCCTGAAGATTTTCGCCCACGCCCGGCAGGTGATGCAGCGGCTCGATACCCACGCTGCGCAGGTGCTCGGCGTCGCCGACGCCCGAGAGTTGAAGCAGCGCCGGCGAGTTGAAGGCCCCACCGCACAGGATGATCTCGGTGGCGTTGATGCGCTCGCGCGAACCGCCTGACCCGATGACCTCAACGCCCACGGCCCGCTTGCCCTCGAACACGACCCGACCCACCTGAGCGCGCGTGCGTACCGTGAGGTTCGAGCGATGCATCACCGGGTG
>CALQEM020000091.1:0-12611 GCA_943329595.2 Bifidobacterium breve | reverse complement strand
CTGATGCCATTCGCTGACAGCACCCGCGAGGAGGCGCGCGAGATCGTCGCGCGCTACCCCGAGTCGCGCTCGGCCCTGCTGCCGCTGCTGCACCTCGTGCAGAGCGCCGAGGGCTCGGTCACCCCCGACGGCATCGCCTTCTGCGCCGAACAGCTCGACCTCACCACCGCCGAGGTGGCCAGCGTCGCCACGTTCTACACCATGTACAAGCGCCACCGCACCGGACGCCACCACATCGGGGTGTGTACCAACACCCTGTGCGCGGTGCTCGGTGGCGACACCGTGTGGGCATCGCTGAGCGATGAACTCGGAATCGGTCACGATGAAACCACGGCCGACGGCGAGTTCAGCATCGAGCGCATCGAGTGCCAGGCGGCGTGCACGCACGCCCCCAGCGTCACCATCGACTGGGAGTTCTTCGACGACGCCACTCCGGCCTCGCTCAGCGACGCTGTCGCCAAGCTGCGCGCCGGCGAGGTAGTGCAATCCACCCGCGGGCCCGCGATCCGCGACTTCCGCGCCACCGAGCGCACGCTCGCGCTCCCCGACGACGGACTCTCGGCCGAGGGCCCGTCAGCCGATCACCGCATGCTGGCAGGGCTCAACGCCGCCAAGGCCAACGGACTGCCGCTGCGCGACACCGCCGAGGGGGCGACCTCATGACCACGCCGCTCACACCCATCCTTACCGCGCACTGGGACGACCCAGACAGCTACACCATCGGTGGCTACTCTCGCCACGGCGGCTACTCGGCGCTGCCGAAGGCCCTCGCTATGGAGCCCGACGCTGTTATCGGCCTCGTCAAGGACACCGGCCTGCGCGGGCGCGGTGGCGCCGGGTTCCCCACCGGGCTCAAGTGGAGTTTCGTGCCCCAGAACGACGGCAAGCCGCACTATCTCGTCATCAACGCCGACGAGAGCGAGCCGGGCGCTTGCAAGGACATCCCGCTGATGCTCGCCAACCCGCACGCGCTCGTCGAGGGCGTCGTCATCACCTCGTACGCGATTCGCGCCAACCACGCGTTCATCTACATTCGCGGCGAGGTGCCCCACGCCATCCGTCGCGTCGAGGCCGCCGTGCGAGAGGCCTACGCGGCCGGACACATCGGCCAGAACATCCACGGCTCCGGCTTCAACCTCGAGGTGGTCGTGCATTCGGGCGCGGGCGCCTACATCTGCGGCGAGGAAACCGCGCTCCTCGACTCGCTCGAGGGTCGTCGCGGCCAGCCGCGCCTCAAGCCGCCGTTCCCCGCGGTGGCCGGCCTCTACGCCTCGCCCACGGTGGTCAACAACGTCGAGACCATCTCGAACATCCCCTACATCGTGCGCAACGGCGTCGACTGGTTCCGCTCGTTCGGCACCGAGAAGTCGCCTGGCTTCAAGTTGTTCTCGGTGTCGGGCCACGTGCGCAACCCCGGCGTCTACGAGGCGCCGCTCGGAATCACCATGCGCGAACTGCTCAACTACGCGGGCGGAATGCGCGAGGGGTCCGAGCTGAAGTTCTGGATTCCTGGCGGCTCGTCGGTGCCCATGCTGACCCCCGACCACCTCGACCTGCCTCTGACCTACGAGTCCATGGCCGAGGCGGGCACCATGCTCGGCACCGCGACGCCGATGCTCTTCGACCACACCGTCAGCGTGGTCAAGGCAGTCACCCGTTGGAACGAGTTCTACAAGCACGAGTCGTGCGGCAAGTGCACGCCGTGCCGCGAGGGCACCGGCTGGATGACCGGGCTCCTCGAGACCTTTGAGGCCGGCCACGGCAAGGAATCTGACCTCACGGTGATCGACGACATCTGCGGCCAGATTGCCGGACGCTCATTCTGCGCCCTCGGCGATGCCGCGGCCACTCCCTTCCCCGCTGCCATGAAGTACTTCCGCGACGAGTTCGTTGCCGGAACCCACACCGCGGCCGACGACGCCTTCAACCCCGTCGCGTCCACCGTTCTGACGGGAGCCGTCACGCGATGACTGTCACCGCACCCGTTCCGGCCGGCGCCCCTCAGCCCCCTGACGGGATGGTTAACGTCACGGTCGACGACGTGGCCATGGTGGTGCCCAAGGGCAGCATGATCATCCGCGCGGCCGAGCGTATTGGAGTCGAGGTGCCGCGCTTCTGCGATCATCCGCTACTCGACCCCGTCGCAGCCTGTCGCATGTGCCTCGTCGAGATCGTGGGCCAGGGCAAGCCGCAACCGGCGTGCGCCGTTGCGGTGACCGAGGGCATGGTCGTGAAGACGCAGCGCTCGTCCGAGATGGCCGACGAGGCGCAGCGCGGTGTCATGGAGTTCCTCCTCATCAACCACCCGCTCGACTGCCCGGTGTGCGACAAGGGCGGCGAGTGCCCGCTTCAGAATCAGGCTATGAGCCACGGTCATGCTGAGTCGCGCTTCGAGGGCGAGAAGCGCACCTTCCCCAAGCCGATTGAGCTCAGTGCCACGGTGCTCCTCGACCGCGAGCGCTGCGTTTCGTGCGCGCGCTGTACCCGGTTCGCCGAGCAGGTCGCAGGCGACCCGCTCATCGAGCTCTTCGAGCGCGGCGGCAAGCAGCAGGTCGGCATCTCCGACGACCAACCCTTCGATTCGTACTTCTCCGGCAACACGGTGCAGATTTGCCCGGTGGGCGCGCTCACGAGCTCGCAGTACCGATTCCGCTCGCGCCCCTTCGACCTCGTCTCCACACCCACCGTGTGCGAGCACTGTGCCAGCGGCTGCTCGCAGCGCACCGACTCGCGCCGTTCCACCGTGATGCGCCGACTCGCGTGGGACGAGCCCGAGGTTAACGAGGAGTGGAACTGCGACAAGGGTCGCTTCGCCTTTGCGCACGCCTCGTCGCGCGTGGTGCAGTCACCGCAGGTGCGTGGCGCCGACGGCATCATGCATCCCGCGTCATGGCCCGAGGCGGCGGCGCGCATCGCCGAAGGACTCGCCGCCGCTGGTTCGTCGGTCGGAGTCCTGCCGGGCGGCCGACTCACCCTCGAGGACGCCTTCGCGTACTCGAGGTTCGCGCGTGCCGTGCTCGGCACCGACGACATCGACTTCCGCGCGCGCCCACAGTCGTCGGAGGAGGCAGCCTTCCTCTCGTCGGCCGTGGCCGGTGCCGGGCTCGGCGTCACCTACTCCGATCTCGAGCAGGCTCCCTTCGTTCTACTCGCGGGTCTCGACCCCGAGGACGAGAGCCCCATCGTGTTTCTGCGGCTGCGCAAGGCTGCTCGCAAGCGCTCGCTCGCCGTCGCCAGCATCGCCGCGTGGGCCTCGCCGGGGCTCGAGAAGATGTTCGGAACCCTGCTGCCCACCCTGCCCGGCTCCGAGGGCGAGGTGCTCGCGGCACTCGGGTCGGGCGCCACGTCGCTCGGTGCCGAGTTCCAGCGTGCCGCGGCCCTGCTGCGCGAGCCCGGAGCTGTGATTCTGGTGGGCGAGCGGCTCGCCAGCGTCGAGGGTGGTCTCTCGGCCGCTCTCGCACTTGCCTCCAGCACGGGTGCCCGGCTGGCGTGGATCCCTCGTCGCGCCGGTGAGCGCGGAGCCGTGGAGGCTGGCCTGCTGCCCGGGCTGCTGCCGGGCGGACGCTCGCTCTCCGACGCGTCGGCTCGCGCCGAGGTCGCCTCAGCATGGGGGGTCTCGGTCGACGAACTGCCGGCCGCACAGGGCCGCGATCTCAACGCCATCATCGCGGCCGCCACGGCGGGCGAGCTTGCCGCGCTCGTCGTGGGCGGCATTGACCCTCTCGACCACGAATCCCCGGCCGCACTGCTGACCGCACTCGAGAGCGTCGGCTTCCTCGTCTCGATCGACCCCCAGCCCACCATCGTCAGCGAGATCGCCGACGTGTGGATTCCGCTGTCTACCGTCACCAGCAAGAGTGGCACCTTCGTGAACTGGGAGGGTCGAAACCGTCAGTTCGGGCAGGTCTTCCGCGACGCCCTCGTGATGACTGACGCGCGTATTCTCGCCATGGTGGCCGACGAGCTCGACCGGCCGATGGGACGCACCGATACCGGATCGCTGCGAGCCGGCCTCGCGGCGCTGCCCGCGGTGTCGAGCCCTCAGCACCAGGCACCCGCTGTGGCTCCGAGGGCGTCCACCGCCTACTCGCACGAGGTTGTGGTCGCTACGTGGCGCCATCTCCTCGACGAGGGCACCATGCAGTCCGGCGACGATGACCTCGCCGCTACAGCGCGCACCGCGGTGGCCCGACTCTCGGCGCGAACGGCTCAGGCCGCGGGAGTTGCGGTCGACGGCGTGGTGGTGGTCATGGCCAACGGGGGTGAGCTCACCCTGCCGATCGAGATCACCGACATGCCCGACGGTGTGGTGTGGCTGCCTACCAACTCACGCGGCTCAACCCTGCGACGCTCTCTCGGCATCGACCATGGCGCCTGCGCCACTCTGCGTCCGGGAGCGTCCTCATGACCGACACCACCACCGACTACTTCAGCATCTTCGGCGCCGACCCTTACTGGCCCATCGTGATCGTGAAGGTGCTCGCCCTATTCGTGTTGCTCGTGCTCATCGTGCTGTTCACCATCTACGCCGAGCGTCGGGTGGTGGCCCGCATGAACATGCGCATCGGGCCCGACCGAGTGGGTCCCTTTGGTTTGCTGCAGTCGCTCATGGACGGCATCAAGCTCGCGTTCAAGGAAGAAATCTTCCCCACTGCCGCCGACAAGGCCGTGTACATCCTCGCCCCCATCCTCGCCACGATTCCTGCGTTCATGGCATGGGCGGTGATCCCCCTGGGCCCCACGGTGTGGATGTTCGGCTACCAGACCCCGCTTCAACTCACCGACTTCCCGGTGTCGGTGCTCTACATCCTGGCGATCGCCAGCATCGGCATCTACGGAATCGTGCTCGCGGGGTGGTCGTCGGGCTCCACCTACGCGCTGCTGGGCGGGCTCCGGTCAAGCGCGCAGATGATCTCCTACGAGGTCGCGATGTCGCTCTCTTTCGTCGCGGTGTTCCTCTATGCGGGCTCGGCCTCGACCTCGCAGATTGTGGCCGCTCAGGAAAAGACCTGGTTCATCGTGCTGCTGCTGCCCTCGTTCCTCGTGTACGTCACGGCGATGGTGGGCGAAACCAACCGTGCGCCCTTCGACCTGCCCGAGGCCGAGGGAGAATTGGTTGGTGGCTTCCACACCGAGTACTCCACGCTGAAGTTCGCGGTGTTCTTCCTCGCCGAGTACATCAACCTCGTCACCGTGTCGGCCCTCGCCACCACCCTCTTCCTAGGCGGCTGGCGCGCGCCGTGGCCCCTCTCGCTGTGGTCGTCGGCCAATGAGGGCTGGTGGCCCATGCTGTGGTTCCTCATGAAGGTTTCGGTGTTCATCTTCGTGTTCATCTGGCTGCGCGGAACGCTGCCGAGACTGCGGTACGACCAGTTCATGAAGTTCGGCTGGAAGGTTCTTATCCCGGTCTCGCTGGTCTGGATCATGGTGGTCGCCTTCGCCCGCGGCATGCGCAACGCCTACGAGTGGGACCTACGCCAGACGGTGATGGTCATCGCGATCCCCATCGCGGTCCTGCTCATGATCATGCTGGTGGTTGAGAGCATCCGCGAACGCCGTCGTCTGATCGAGGTGGCTGAGGCAGAGGCTGCCCGCGGCCCCTTCGACCCCATGGCGGGCGGGTTCCCGGTGCCTCCGATGCCGGGTGTTGACTACACGCCGACCCGCCGCACCAAGGCCACGGTCGGCGCCATCGCGGTGGCATCCACCTCGCAGGCCGCCTTGCCAGACGAACCGTCCGACATGTCCGACAACGACTCACGGGAGGCCACCGATGGCTGAGATGCCGCAGGTCGTCCGAGGTTTCGGCACCACCTTCGCCACGATGTTCAAGAAGGTGAACACCGAGAAGTACCCGGAGGAGAAGGACAAGTTCCCACCGCGCCCACGGTTCCACGGCCGGCACCAACTCAACAGGTACGCCGACGGTCTCGAGAAGTGTGTTGGCTGCGAGTTGTGCGCCTGGGCCTGCCCCGCCGACGCGATCTATGTCGAGGGGGCCGACAACAACGAGGGCGACCGGCACTCACCAGGTGAGCGCTACGGGCGGGTCTACCAGATCAACTACCTGCGCTGTATCTTCTGCGGCCTGTGCATTGAGGCCTGCCCCACCCGCGCCCTCACCATGACCCACGACTACGAACTCGCCGACGACGACCGCGGCAAGCTCATCTTCGAGAAGGCCGACCTCCTAGCGCCGCTTCTTCCGGGCATGGTCCCCGCCCCCCACGCGATGGTGCCTGGCACCACGGCCAAGGACTACTACGAGGGCACTGTGCGCGGCGCGTCTCCCGAGCAGATCGCCGAGGTCGAGGCCCGCACGAACCCGGGGCGCGCCGCGGCCGAAGGTGTCATCGTCGACTCAGGCGAGGAGATCGCATGAGTGGCCTGTCGGTCGCGGTTCTGTCGGTGATCGACACCGGCGAGATCTGGACGTTCTGGATCTGCGGATCGCTCGCGGTGCTCGGGGCGCTCGGCATGGTGTTCAGTCGCAAGGCGGTGCACAGCGCGCTCTGGATCGCGATGACCATGATTAACCTGGCGTGCCTCTACATCGTTCAGGGTGCTGTATTCCTCGGCATGGTGCAGGTCATCGTCTACACCGGTGCGGTGATGATGCTGTTCCTGTTCGTGCTGATGCTCGTGGGTGTTGAGTCGGGCGATTCTCTGGTGGAGACCATTCGAGGGCAGCGCCTCGCTGCCGCGCTTGCGGGCCTCGCGTTCTTGATCCTGCTGGTCACCGTGCTCGGCCGGGTCACCCTCGCCGACGCCGGCACTGCCACGGCCAACGCCGAGTATGGCGGCAATCTGCAGGGCCTCGCGGCGCTTATCTTTGGTCGCTACCTGCTGGCCTTCGAGGTCACGTCGGCGCTGCTCATCACCGCTGCCCTCGGGGCCATGATGCTGGCTCACCGCGAGCACATCCTGCCCAAGCGCTCGCAGGCTGACATGTCGAGGGAGCGGTTTCTTAAGGATGAGCACCCGGGCTCGCTGCCACCTCCCGGCGTGTACGCCCGACACAACGCCGTCGACACCCCGGCACTCCTGCCCGATGGCACGATGGCTGAAAACTCGGTGCCCGCCTCGCTCCGCGCTCGCGGCAGTCTGCGCCAGGTGAGCACTGAGCTCACCCACGAGGTAGCCCAGCTCGCATCCGGAGACGCGTCGATCGGCGGGGAGGACGTCCGATGACCCCCACCTACTACCTCCTGCTGTCCGCGCTGCTCTTCACCATCGGCGCTGTGGGCGTGCTGGTGCGTCGCAATGCCATCGTCATGTTCATGTGCGTCGAACTGATGCTCAACGCGACCAATCTGGCCCTGGTTACCTTCTCGAGAGTGCACGGAAACCTCGACGGACAGGTGATGGCCTTCTTTGTGATGGTCGTCGCCGCCGCAGAGGTAGTTGTCGGACTCGCCATCATCGTCACCATCTTCCGATCGCGGCGATCTGCGTCGGTCGATGAGGCGAGCCTGCTGAAGTACTGATCGCGCGCCGCTCGGGCGGCGTGCGCTACGAAAGGGATCTGCGACGTGACTGACAGGGAGGCACCGTGAGCATCGGCACTGCCGTGTTCGCACAGGAAACGGTGCAGCTGGGCCAGGCGACCGGCACCTTCAGCCTCATCTGGCTGCTGGTGGCGCTACCCGCCCTCGGTGCAGCAATTCTGCTTCTGACCGGGCGTCGCCTCAACGCGTACGGCCATCTCGTGGGTGTGGTGATGTCGGCGGGTGCCTTCGTGGTCGCCGCGATCCTCTTTGCGGCCATGCTGGCTCAGCCGGCCGCCGAGCGAGGCGTCATCCAGAAGCTCTGGGACTGGCAGTTGGTAGGCAGCTTCAAGGTCCCGGTCGCCCTTCAGCTCGACCCGCTCTCGATGGTCTTCGTTCTGCTCATCACCTTCGTGGGCACGCTGATCCACATCTACGCGATCGGCTACATGCAGCACGACCATGACCGCCGGAAGTTCTTCGGCTACCTCAACCTCTTCGTTGCGGCGATGCTGCTGCTGGTGCTCGCCGACAACTACCTGCTGCTGTACGTCGGGTGGGAGGGTGTCGGTCTCGCGTCGTTCCTGCTCATCGGTTGGTACCAGTACAAGGACGTCGCCGCCGTCGCCGCCAAGAAGGCCTTCATCATCAACCGCGTGGGCGACTTCGGTCTGTCGGTGGCCATCATGGCCATGTTCGCGGTGTTCGGTGGCGTGACCTTCGAGACCGTCAACGCCGGTGTCGGCTCGGCCCCCACCAGCACCACCACCTGGATTGGCCTGCTGCTGTTGCTAGCGGCCTGCGGTAAGAGCGCGCAGTTCCCGCTGCAGGCGTGGCTCTTCGACGCGATGGAAGGCCCCACCCCGGTGTCGGCCCTCATCCACGCTGCCACCATGGTCACCGCGGGCGTGTACCTCATCGTGCGCTCCAACGCGATCTTCGACGCAGCACCCATGGCTCGCACGCTGGTGCTCATCGTTGGCTGTATCTCGCTGATCTGGGGTGCCATCATCGGGTGCGCTAAGGAC
This sequence comes from Bifidobacterium breve, assembly GCA_943329595.2. GTDB lineage: Bacteria > Actinomycetota > Actinomycetes > S36-B12 > CAIYMF01 > CAIYMF01. The sequence continues at coordinate 4,096 of CALQEM020000091.1, read as the reverse complement.
GACTTGAAAAAGGCGCTCGCCGGTTCAACCATGTCGCAGATCGGCTACATGGTGGTGGCGGCTGGGCTGGGCCCGGTCGGCTATGTCTTCGCCATCTTCCACCTGCTGACCCACGGCTTCTTCAAGGCCGGGCTGTTCCTCGGGGCAGGCTCGGTGATGCACGCCAACAACGACACGATCAATATGCGCAAGCTCGGCGCCCTGCGAGCCGTCATGGTCATCACCTTCGCAACCTTCGGAATCTGCACGTTGGCGATCATGGGCATCCCCCCCTTCGCTGGATTCTTCTCCAAGGACGACATCATCAAGGCCGCGTTCTCGCAGAGCCCGGTGGCCGGCGCGGTTACCCTCATCGGCGCGGGCATCACGGGCTTCTACATGACCCGCATCTTCCTCATGACGTTCCTGGGCAAGGCCCGCTGGGACGACGACCAGCACCCCCACGAAAGTTCACCGGTCATGTGGGTACCGATGGTGGTTCTGGCCATCGGCGCCACCATCGGTGGCGTGCTGATGTGGCCGAGCCACTGGCTCGAGACGTGGCTTGAGCCCGCCGTTCCGTTCCAGGAGCACGCGCAGACCCTGCCCGAGTGGCTGTGGGTCATCATCACAGTGGGCACAGCGGCCGTCGGAATCCTGTGGGCCGTGGCCCTGTACCGCCGTGAGGTGCCTGTCGTGCCCCCCAAGGGCTCGGTGCTCACCCGTGCTGGTCGCGACGAGCTCTACGGCAACCAGATCAACGAGACGCTCACCATGATTCCAGGTCAGGTGCTCACTCGAAGCCTGGTCTTCTTCGACCAGCGGGTCGTCGACGGATTCGTGAATGGCTCGGCAGCCGTGGTCGGCGCCGTTTCGGGAGCCCTGCGTACGGTGCAGACCGGCTTCGCCCGCTCGTACGCGCTGACCATGCTGGTGGGCGCCGTCCTGCTCGTTGCACTGCTGGTGCTGGTGAGGATCTGATGAACAACTTCCCGTGGCTCACCGCGCTTGCGCTGACCCCCCTTGTCGGCGCACTGATCCTGGCGCTTCTTCCCAAGGGCGCCGACCTCCTCGCCAAGCGCCTCGCCGTCGTGTTTTCGCTGGCGGTGCTGGTCGGCACGGTGTACCTCGCGCTGCAGTTCGAGGCCAACTCCACGTCGCAGTTCCAGTTCACCGAGAAGCATGACTGGATCCCTGCCTTCGGTGCCTCATACTCGGTGGGCGTCGACGGCATTGCCCTGGTGCTGATCGCCCTGTCGGCGGTGCTGGTGCCCATCGTCATGATTGCCGGGTGGCACGAGGCCGACAAGGCCATGGGCTCGGTCAAGGGTTACTTCGCCCTGCTGCTGGCCCTCGAGGCGTGCATGATCTGGGTCTTCTCGGCCACCGACGTGTTCCTGTTCTACGTGTTCTTCGAGGTCATGCTGATTCCGATGTACTTCCTCATCGGCCGCTACGGCGGCCCGCGCCGGCAGTACGCGGCCGTCAAGTTCCTGCTGTACAGCCTCCTCGGCGGGCTTCTGATGCTGGCGGCCATTATTGGCCTCTACGTGGTGTCGGTGCAGATGACCGGAACCGGGTCATTCGACTACACGACGCTGGTGGCACTCAACATCGACCCCGACACCCAGAAGTTGCTCTTCCTCGGAGTGTTCTTCGCCTTTGCGGTGAAGGCGCCGATGGTGCCGGTGCATACGTGGCTGCCCGATGCTGCGGGCGAGGCCACCCCGGGGTCGGCGGTGCTGCTGGTGGGGGTGCTCGACAAGGTGGGCACCTTCGGAATGCTGCGCTACTGCCTGCCGATCTTCCCCGACGCCTCGGTCTACTACGCCCCGGTGATCATCATCATCGCGGTGGTCGGCATCATCTATGGCGCGCTGCTCGCCATCGGTCAGTCCGACATCAAGAGGCTCATCGCCTACACCTCCATCTCGCACTTCGGGTTCATCGTGCTGGGCATTTTTGCCTTCACCACTCTGAGCCAGAGTGGCTCCGCGCTGTATATGGTGAACCATGGGTTCTCCACCGCGGCGCTGTTCCTGCTTGCCGGATTCCTCATCAGCCGTCGCGGCTCCCAGCTGATCGCAGACTTTGGGGGAGTGGCCAAGGTGGCGCCGCTCATGGCCGGCCTGTTCCTCGTGGCCGGACTTTCGTCGCTCGCGCTGCCGGGGCTGTCGACGTTCGTGAGTGAGTTCCTCGTGCTGGTGGGTACCTTCACCCGCTACCCGGTGGCTGCTGCGGTGGCAACGGTGGGCATCATCCTCGCCGCGGTGTACGTGCTGTGGCTCTACCAGCGCACCATGACCGGCGAGCCGGGCGACGAGGTGCGCGCCAGCGTCACCGAAATCAAGGGCCGTGAGGTAGTGGCGATTATCCCGGTTCTTGCGATCATCGTGGCGCTCGGGTTTGTTCCGCAGGTGGTGCTCAACGTGGTCAACCCGGCCGTCGGCCGCACGATGCAGTCGATAGGTGCCACCGATCCCCAGCCTCAGGTCGTGGCTGCGCCAGTGCAGGGAGCCGCGAAGTGACCCTCCTCTCCGCTCTCACGCCCATCACGGCGCCGAGCCTTAACTACGCGCAACTCGCGCCCATGCTGATCGTCTTCGGGGGAGGCGTTCTCAGCGTGCTGGTCGAGGCGGTGGTGCCTCGCGGGGGTCGTCGTCGCGTGCAACTCGTGCTCGTCTTCGTGTCGCTCGCTGCTGCCTTCGTGTCGCTGGTCGGACTCGTCGGCACCCGTGCCATCACCGCCGAGGGTGCCGTGGCGATCGACGGCCCGGCGATCTTCCTGCAGGGCTCGGTGCTGCTGCTTGCCCTAGTGGGCGCACTCATGATCGCCGAACGAGAGATTGATCCGGCTGGCGATGCCTTCGCCCCTCGGGCCTCGGCGCTGCCGGGCAGCCGCGAGGAGCGCGACTTTACGGCCGGAGGCTGGCTGCAGACTGAGGTGTGGCCACTCTTCCTCTTCAGTGTCGGAGGAATGCTGCTGTTCCCAGCGGCCAACGACCTGCTCACCATGTTCGTCGCTCTCGAGGTGCTGTCGCTCCCGCTGTATCTGCTGGCTGGCCTGTCCCGACGCCGACGCCTGCTGTCGCAGGAGGCCTCGATGAAGTACTTCATCCTCGGAGCCTTCTCGTCGGCGTTCTTCCTGTTCGGAACAGCCCTCCTCTACGGTTTCAGCGGCACCTTCTCACTCGGCGGCATCGCTGACGCTTTGAGTGCCAACGCGGCCGACGACGGACTCGTCGTTATTGGTGTGGCACTGCTGGCGGTGGGGCTGCTGTTCAAGGTTGCGGCAGTGCCCTTCCACCAGTGGACCCCCGACGTGTATCAGGGCGCTCCCACGCCCATCACGGCATTCATGGCAACCTGCGTGAAGGTGGCTGCGTTCGGTGCCCTCCTGAGAGTCATGTACGTGGCCCTCGGCGGGGTGCGCTGGGACTGGGAACCGCTGCTGTGGCTTATCGCCATCATCACCATGCTCGTGGGCGTTCTCGTGGCCATCGCGCAGACCGACATCAAGCGCATGATCGCCTACTCGTCGATCGCGCACGCTGGCTTCGTTCTGCTAGGCGTCATCGCCGTGAGCGAGGCTGGCATCGCCGCCACCCTCTTCTACCTCGTGGCCTACGGGTTCGCCACCTTGGGCGCCTTCGCGATCGTGTCGCTGGTGCGCGACTCGTCGGGCGAGGCAACCCACCTATCGCAGTGGGCCGGCCTCGGTAAGCGTTCTCCCGTCGTGGCGGGCATCTTCGCCCTGTTCCTCCTTGCTTTCGCTGGCATCCCGCTCACGAGCGGATTCGCGGGCAAGTTCGCGGTGTTCACGGCAGCTGTCGCCGGTGGGGCTACACCGGTGGTCATCGTCGCGGTTTTCGCCAGCGTGATCTCCGCGTTCTTCTACGCCCGCATCATCGTGCTGATGTTCTTCGCCGAGCCGGCCGAGGATGGCCCTCGGGTGGTGCTGCCGAGCGCGTTTACCTCACTCGCGCTCGCCATCGGTGTCGCGGTCACGGTTGTCCTGGGGGTGCTTCCCCAGCCGGTGCTCAACCTCGCCCAGCAGGCCGGCATCTTCCTCAGGTAGGACAATGGTGTGGTGACCCCTGTGACGGTACCCTCTCTG
>CALQEM020000090.1:0-12624 GCA_943329595.2 Bifidobacterium breve | reverse complement strand
CCGCCGATCTACGTGGTGATGGTGCTGTGGCTGGTGTCGGGCCTCTTCCAGGCTTTCCTCGTGCCCTGCATGGCCTTCATGACCCTCCTCACCCCAGGTGAGCAACGAGGTCGCATCGCGGGTCTGTCAGCGTCGGCGTGGGCCGCGGCAACCGTGGTGGCGTTCCTAGTGTCGGGCGCGGCCGCCGACCTCACCAGCCCCGCCTTCTCGGTGGTCCTGTGCGCCGGCCTCTCGCTGGTGTTGCTGCTTCTTGCGACCCGCCGCTGGCCCGGCCGCGAGTTGCGCCGACGTGTGTCGCGGTTGTCCGGCGGCGGCGACGGAGCGATGATCGCCCGCGATCGTGCCGAGGGGCATGTGGTCGACGACGACCTGCCGGAGGTTGACGACCGTTCAATCACCGAAGCGCTGCGCGACGTCGACGCCTCGGGAGTGATGAAGCGCTGACGCTCAGCTGACGCGCTCCATCGTTAGCGAAGCCAGGTCTCGAGGGGTGCAGCCTTGCCGAAGAGCCAGCCTTGGCCGTGGCTCCAGCCCATGGCCCGCAACAGGGCTGCCTGCACGGGAGTCTCGATTCCCTCGGCCACCCCCACCAGCCCAATCGATCGAGTGAGCGACGCAAGGCCCTCGGCGAGCGCATATCCCGACTCATTTCCCTGATCGAGCGTGACCACAAAGGAGCGGTCGAGCTTGAGACCTGAGATCGGAAGGTCGCGCAGGAGTGAGATCGACGAGTAGCCGGTGCCGAAGTCGTCGACGTGAATCTCGACCCCGATTGCCCTCAGTGCGGCGAGGTCGTCGGACAGCGTCTCTCGGCCCGACATCACCGCGGTCTCGGTGAGTTCGATCACCAGTCGCGCAGGGTCGACCCCAGATTCGGCGATGGTCTCGAGCACACTGCTGAGCCACTGTGGGTCGTGTAACTGCACCGCCGAGACGTTGACCGCAAAGGTGTCTGTGAGGGTGGGATTCTGGGCGATGTCGTCGCACACACGGCGCAGCACCCCGTAGCCAATTCCAACGACGAGCCCCGAATCCTCGGCCACCTGAAGGAACTGATCGGGGGCGAGCAGCCCTTCCCGCGGGTGGGCCCAGCGCACCAGCGCCTCGAACCCGCTGCGGGTGTTGTCGCCGAGCCGGAAGACCGGCTGGTAGTGAACGACGAATTCGGAGCGCTCGAGTGCCTCGCGCAGCTCGCCCTCGACCACGAGTCGGCGGATGGCCGCTGAGGCCATGCCCAGGTTGAAGATTCTCCACCCCGCCTTGCCCTCACGCTTGGCCTGCGACAGTGCGACGTCGGCATCTTGGAGCAGGCTCGCCGCGGTGGACTCGGGCTGCGAGAGCGAGGCTCCGATGGAGGCACGCATCACCACCCGCCTCCCGTGCACCGACAGGTTGTCGCTCAGCGACGAGGACACACGCTGGGCGAACGCTTCCAGCGTTGACTCGTCGGCAGGCGCAGGCACGACGACGAGGAACTCGTCGCCGCCGAACCGGCCCACCACGGCGTCGGACCCGAGGTCAGAGCGCAGCCTGCCAGCGACCGTCGTCAGGAGGGAGTCGCCCGCGGCATGGCCCATCGAGTCGTTGATCAGCTTGAAGTTGTCGAGGTCGACGAACAGCAGCCCGACGCATTCGAGCTGGCCGGAGTTGTCGGGGTCGCGACGACGAGCAGCAAGGGCGGTCTGCAGCTCGCTCAGAATCGACGCGCGGTTGGCCAGCAGGGTGAGCGGGTCGATCGTGGCGAGATCGGTGAGGCGGGCGCGCGACTCGGTCTGCTCGGTGATGTCGACGACCTGCTTGGTGAGCAGCAGCAGGGTGCCGTCGTCGTCGCGGGCGGCGGCCACCGTGAGGTCGCCATGGACGATCTCGCCGTCGGAGCGGATATACCGCTTGGTGCGACGGAAGGAGTCGATCTGCCCCTCCTGGAGTCGCATGAGCAGCGACTCCTCCTCGGCGATGTCGTCGGGATGGGTCACGGCGCGCCAGCCGAGGGCGACTAGATCGTCGGAGCCCCGCCCGAGGTAGTCGCAGAGCGAGTCGTTGGCCTCGATGATGCTGCCCGAGGGAGTGAGCAGGGCGATGCCCACGCCAGCGTTCTCGATCGCCGAGCGGTACATGCGCTCCGAATGGAGCAGGGCTCGTCGGGTGAGCACCTCCTCGTGGATGTCGTGCAGGCCCACCATGAATCCGCCCACCGCCACGCCGTTGCGCGACAGGGGGCGGGCGCGGCCCGAGAACCACCGCTCCTCGCCGTCGCTGCCGATCAGCAGCATCTCCTGGGTGACGTCAGCTCCCGAGAGCAGCAGCGTGCGGTTGGACTCCATCCAGCTTCGGTCCTGGTTGGGCGAGACGATGGTCGAGGCGGGCATGCCCGCGAGCTCGTCGGGCTTCCAGCCGAGCAGGGTCGTGACCGAGGGCGAGATCCACTCGATGGCGAGCCCGTCGGTCTGGTACACGATGTCCGAGGCGTTCTCTGCCAGCAGTCGGTAGCGATCCTCGGTGGTGAGAAGTGGCAGCATCGGGATGTCGCCGGAGTCACCCACGTCGTCTCGCTCAGCCGGGTGCACCACGGCGCCATTGTGGCAGCACGCTGGCGATTGCGATACCTCGTAGGTCGTGAAGGCGAGCGCGCCGAGGCTCGTCAGACACTGGGAACGTGAGCCGTGGTGTGGACTATCGGGGTCGCAGGGCGTCGCGCGTCGCAGGCGCTGCCGCGCCCTCGGCCGCCATCTGAGCGCGAACGCGCCGGCTGGCACGGACGAAGGCCGCGATGCCGATGGCCCACACCACGTACTGCGAGCACAGTGCCACACGGAAGCCGGCCAGCGAGTACGACTGCCCGGCGCCGGTGAGGTTGAGCAGCAATCCCACCGCGAAGATGGTGATGAGCGACGCGCCGAACCCGCCCACGTTTGCCATGCCCGAGGCGGTGCCGAAGTTGCTTGGCGGGTTAAAGGTGCGGGCGTAGTCGAAGGCGATCACCGAGGTTGGGCCCGCGATGGCCAGCACCACGACGAGGGCAACCAGGAGCCAGAGGGGCGCGGGACCGGGTAGCACCAGCACGACCGTCCACACCGCGATGGTGGCCGCGACCACGCCCAGCACCAGCCAGGAGCGCCTGAGGGGATGTCGCGAAACGACGATGCCCAGTACGGGACTGGTCGCGATTCCCACGATCGCCATCAGGCTGAACAGGGCGCTAGCGGTGGCACGGGAAAGGCCCTGCGCCGACACGAGGAACGGATACCCCCACAGCAGGAGAAACATCAGCGGTGAGAACGGCGTGATGGCGTGGGTCCAGAAAGCCAGCCGCGTGCCGGGGTTGCGCCAGGTCTGGCCCATGCTGTGTCGTACCTCGGCCCATGAGCGACCGCTGCCACGGGGCGCCGGGCCCGCGGGCGAGTCGCGCAGCACGAACAGACTCAGGGCCGCCATCATCAGGCTGAGGGACGCCACCGAGAGGAAGGCCGGGGTCCAGCCGGGGCCGTGCAGCAGGACGAGTAGAGGGATTGCGCTGAGGATCTGGCCCAACTGGCCGGTCATCGCGGTGAGCTGGGTGAACAGGGGAACGCGCCGAGGTGGGAACCACGCCGCGACCAGTCTGATGGCGCTCAGCCAGGTCATGGCATCACCGGCCCCGACCAGAAGGCGCGCGAGCAGTGCCAGGGGCAGCGAGTGGGCCAGGGCCATCGACACCTGGCCGACGGCCATCAGCGCAGCCCCGATGGCGATCAGCGCCCGGGGGCCGACTCTGTCGACCAGCACGCCCACGGGAATCTGCATGCCGACGTACACCAGGAGCTGCACCACCGCGATGGTCGACAGCACGGCGGCAGAAACCTCGAGCCGCTGGGCGGCCTCGAGGCCCGAGACGCCCAGCGAGGTGCGCTGCAGCACCGCGACCAGGTACGCCGCCACCGCGGCGGCCCAGATGAGCCAGGCCCGCCGGGAGATGTGTTGCACCTGCACAGTCTCGCGCACCGGGGAGGTGTCCCCCGACCAGAGTGACGATGCGGCGGGTGAGGCCGGACGAGTCGTCGCCTGCAGGTGGCCCAGCGTCGCCGGCCAAGGCTCATGCAGGTGGTGTTCAGGGGGCGAAGGTCCCGGATCGTGGCCGACCAAAGACATGACTTGCCGTGGGAGCGTGCATTGACACGGCAACTTCGGTGGCAATTGACGGTGGCTGCACCATGGTGGAGGAGTGACCGAGCAGAGCGTCCACAAGGCATTGTCGAGCGACAGCCGTGCCCGCCTGATCGGACTACTGCGACAGGCCGGACGACCCTGCAGCGTGGTCGAGCTCGCCGAGTCGACCGGCCTTCACGTGAACACGGTCCGGGGACATCTGGACGTGCTGGTGAGAGTGGGTCTCGCCGAGCGGTCGACGTCACGCCGTAGCACGCCCGGCCGCCCGAGCGTGCTCTACGGTCCGACCCTCGCCGCGCTTCCACCGCAGGAGGCGCTGATCGCTGACGCCCAGGCCTGGGCCCGAGACCACGCGCAGCTCGCCGAGGGGAGCGCGACAGGTCGAGATGCCGCGGTCGCGCTCGTGACGCAGATGCTCGCCGAGCGTGGCTTTGCGCCGCGTGGGGAAGAGGGCGGCAATCTGGTCCTGACGGCCTGCCCCTACGCCGACCTCGCGGGTGCTGAGGAGCGACTGGTGTGCCGGCTCCACCTAGGGCTGGTGCGTGGCGCCCTCGATCGGATGGGCGCGCCCTTCACCGCTCGCTTCGTCTCAGTGGACGTGCTGACCCCGCGATGCGTCATCGAGTTTGTCGACCGCTCGCCAACGAATGAGGAGTCTGCGCCATGACCACCGATGCTCAGAACGTGACCACCCCGCGTGCGGGGACGGGCAGGGTCGACGGGCCTGCCATGGAGGCACTGTTGCGCGCCCGTCGGCTGATCGCGCGCCAGGACGTCTCGCCCGATCTGCGGGCCCTGCACACCGTGGGCGGCAGGGAGGGTGACAGCTTCTACCGCGACCGCTGGAGCCACGACAAGGTGGTGCGCTCGACCCACGGCGTGAACTGCACCGGCTCGTGCTCGTGGAAGGTGTATGTCAAGGACGGGATCATCACCTGGGAGTCGCAGCAGACCGACTACCCGAGCGTCGGGCCCGATTCCCCGGAGTATGAGCCTCGAGGCTGCCCCCGTGGTGCGGCCTTCAGCTGGTACACCTACTCGCCCACGCGGGTGCGGTTTCCGTATGTGCGCGGGGTGCTGCTGGAGATGTACCGCGAGGCCAAGGCACGGCTCGGTGACCCCGTGGCCGCCTTCGGCGAGGTGTCGACCACCCCCGACCTCCGTCGTCGCTATCAGTCCGCGCGGGGCAAGGGTGGCCTTGTCCGCACCAGCTGGGCCGAGGCTCTTGAGATTGTCGCGGCCTCTCAGGTGCACGCCATCAAGGAGTACGGGCCGGACCGGGTCGCGGGCTTCTCGCCAATCCCTGCGATGTCGATGGCGTCGCACGCGGTGGGCGCCCGCTACACCAGCCTCATCGGCGGCACGATGCTGAGCTTCTACGACTGGTACGCCGACCTCCCCATCGCGTCCCCCCAGATCTGGGGCGACCAGACCGACGTGCCCGAGAGTGCCGACTGGTGGAACGCCTCGTACCTGATCATGTGGGGCTCGAACATCCCCACCACGCGCACGCCCGACGCCCACTTCATGACCGAGGCGCGGTACAAGGGCCAGAAGGTGGTGGTCGTCAGCCCTGACTACGCAGACAACACCAAGTTCGCCGACACCTGGCTGGCGGCTCACCCGGGAACGGACGGCGCGCTCGCGATGGCGATGGGACACGTGATCCTGCGCGAGTTCTTCGTCGATCGCCAGGTGCCTCGGTTTCTCGACTACGTGCGGCAGTACACCGACCTCCCTTTCCTCGTGAGCCTGCGCGCGACGGAGTCGGGCGCCCACGTCCCCGACCGATTCGTCACGGCCGCCGATCTCGGTGGCGAGCACGCGCAGGCGGAGCAGGCATCCCTGCGCACGGTCCTGATCGACGAGGCGACCGGTGAGCCGGTGGTTCCCAACGGCTCATTGGGATTCCGCTACACCGACTCGGGAAGGGGGAAGTGGAACCTCGACCTCGAGGGCGTCGTGCCAGCGCTGTCGATGATCGGCGGCAGGTCGATCGAGGTCGACCTGCCGCGCTTCGACATCGAGCAGACTCGGCACGAGGGCGGTGGCTCGATGCGCAGGGGAGTGCCGGTGCGTGAGGTGGCCGGCCGCCTGGTCACCACCGTGTACGACCTCATGCTCGCCGCCTACGGCGTGCGGCGCGAGGGCATGCCGGGCGTCTGGCCCGAGGGCTATGACGACCCGACTCAGCCGCACACCCCTGCGTGGCAGGAGGCGATCACCTCGGTGCCAGCCGACACCGTCACGCGGATCGCACGAGAGTTCGCCGACAATGCCGAGCGCTCAGGCGGCCGGTCGATGATCGCGCTGGGCGCCGGCAGCAACCACTGGTTCCACTCCGACGAGATCTATCGCGCGATCGTGTCGCTGGTCGTGCTCACCGGTTGCCAAGGGGTCAACGGCGGGGGGTGGGCCCACTACGTGGGCCAGGAGAAGTGCCGCCCGTACACGGGCTGGGCCCAGCTCGCCTTCGGGCTTGACTGGTCGAGGCCCCCGCGGCAGATGGCCGGCACCTCGTTCTGGTACCTGGCCTCAGACCAGTACCGCTACGACGGCTTCGGCGCCGACGAGCTCGCCAGTCCGCTCGGCAAGGGGCTGTTCGCGGGGCGTGCCCTCGCGGACTGCCTCGTGCAGAGCGTGCGGCTGGGCTGGACGCCGTCCTATCCGACCTTCGACCGCAACCCACTGGACCTGTGCGATGAGGCCGCCGCCGCGGGCCAGGACGTTCCGCAGTACGTCGTGGAGGGGCTCAAGGACCGCACGCTGAAGTTCGCGGCCGAGGATCCCGACGCGCCCGAGAACTGGCCGCGGGTGCTGACGGTGTGGCGGGCCAATCTGCTGGGCTCGTCGAGCAAGGGCAACGAGTACTTCCTGCGGCACCTGCTCGGCACCTCCAACGCGGTGGCCGCCGAGGAGACCGAGCCCTCTCGCCGGCCCCAGGAGATCCGCTGGCGTGACGAGGCCCCCATCGGCAAGCTCGACCTGCTGGTGTCGATGGACTTCCGCATGACGTCGACGGGGCTCTTCTCGGACGTGCTGCTGCCAGCGGCCACCTGGTACGAGAAGGAGGACCTGTCGAGCACTGACATGCACCCGTACGTGCACGCGTTCAACGCCGCGATCGCGCCACCGTGGGAGTGCCGCTCCGACTACGACGCGTTCGTGGCGCTGTCGAAGGTCTTCTCGCAGCTGGCGGAGAAGCATCTGGGCACCCGCACCGACGTGGTCGCGGTACCGCTGCTGCACGACACTCCCGGCGAGACCGCGCAGCCTGGTGGGGTGGTGCTCGACTGGAGCAGGGGCGAGTGCGAGCCGATTCCCGGTCGCACCATGCCGAACCTCGTGGTGGTCACGCGGAACTACGGCGACGTGGCCGCGATGATGACGGCCCTCGGTCCCAACGTCGAGCGGCTCGGCACCTCGGTCAAGGGAGTTACCGTGGTGCCAGACCAGGAGGTCGAGCGGCTCAAGCGCGTCAACGGCGTGGTGCGTGGAGGGATCGCCGATGGCCGTCCACGACTCGATGAGGCCAGGCACGCGTGCGAGACGATCCTCGCGCTGTCGGGCACCACCAATGGCCGGATCGCGGTCGAGGGCTTCACCGCGCTCGAGGAGCGGACGGGCCGCCCCCTCGTCGACCTCGCCTCCGACCACGAGGGTCGGCACATCACCTTCGCCGACACCCAGTCGCGCCCCCAGGCGGTGATCACGTCGCACGAGTGGTCGGGCAGCGAGCATGGCGGCCGCCGATACTCGCCGTTCACCATCAACGTCGAGCGACTCAAGCCCTGGCACACGCTCACCGGGCGTCAGCACTTCTTCCTCGACCACGACTGGATGGCCGAACTCGGCGAGTGGCTGCCCGCCTACCGGCCGCCGCTGCAGATGAACCGGCTCTTCGGCGATCCGGCCACGGGTGACGACGGCGCCGTCGAGGTGACGGTGAGGTACCTGACGCCACACTCGAAGTGGTCCATCCACTCGGAGTACCAGGACAACCTCTTCATGCTCTCGCTCAGCCGAGGAGGTCCGGAGATCTGGATATCCAAGGAGGACGCCGCGAAGGCAGGCATCAGCGACAACGACTGGATCGAGTCGTACAACCGCAACGGCGTCGTGGTGGCCCGGGCCATCGTGTCGCACAGGATGCCCGAGGGGACCGTGTACATGTACCACGCCAAGGACCGCACGATCGATGTGCCGAAGTCGGAGCGGTCGGGGCGCCGAGGCGGCATCCACAACTCCCTCACTCGGCTGCTGATCAAGCCGTCGCACCTCATCGGCGGCTATGGCCAGCTCAGCTATGGCTTCAACTACTACGGGCCCACCGGCAACCAGCGCGATGAGATCACCGTCATCCGCCGCCGCAGCCAGGATGTGGAGTACTGATGCGCGTCATGGCCCAGATGGGCATGGTGATGAACCTCGACAAGTGCATCGGGTGCCACACCTGCTCGGTCACCTGCAAGCAGGCGTGGACCAACCGCACCGGGGTCGAGTACGTGTGGTTCAACAACGTCGAGACTCGGCCGGGGCAGGGCTACCCGCGCCGCTATGAGGATCAGGAGCAGTGGCAGGGCGGCTGGACGCTCGATCGCCGCGGCCGGCTGAGACTGCGGGCCGGTGGTCGCCTCCGCAAGCTCGTCACCATCTTCAGCAACCCCAACCTCCCGGGCATCGACGACTACTACGAGCCGTGGACGTACGACTACGACACGCTCATCAACGCGCCGGCGGGTGATGACTTCCCGGTGGCGCGGCCCAAGTCGCTCATCACCGGCAAGGACATGAAGATCAGCTGGTCGGCGAACTGGGACGACGACCTCGGTGGAGCGCCCGAGAACGGGCACCTCGACCCGATCGTGGCCCAGATCGGCGACAAGGTGAAGTTCGAGTTCGAGCAGGCCTTCATGTTCTACCTGCCCCGCATCTGCGAGCACTGCCTCAACCCGGCGTGCGTGGCGTCCTGCCCGTCTGGCGCGATGTACAAGCGCAGCGAGGACGGCATCGTGCTGGTCGACCAGGATCGGTGCCGCGGCTGGCGCATGTGCGTGTCGGGCTGCCCCTACAAGAAGGTGTACTTCAACCACCGCACTGGCAAGGCCGAGAAGTGCACCCTCTGCTACCCCCGCATCGAGGCCGGGCAGCCCACGGTGTGCAGCGAGACCTGCGTCGGGAGGCTTCGCTACCTCGGCCTGTTCCTCTACGACGCTGACCGGGTGGCCGAGGCGGCGACAGTGCTCGATGAGCATGACCTGATGGAGGCGCAGAAGTCACTGCTGCTCGATCCGAGCGACCCGTTCGTCATCGAACAGGCCCGCCGTGACGGAATCCCGCAGGACTGGATCGAGGCAGCGCAGAAGTCACCGGTCTACGCCCTCGCCTGCACCTACAACGTCGCACTGCCGCTTCACCCGGAATACCGCACCCTTCCGATGGTCTGGTACATCCCGCCGCTGTCGCCCGTGGTCGACGCCCTCGTCACCACAGGCTTCGACGGCGAGGACGCAGGGAACCTGTTCGGCGCGATCGAGGCGATGCGAATCCCGATCGAGTATCTGGCGGGGCTCTTCACCGCTGGTGACACGGCGCCCGTCGACGCCGTGCTGCGCAAGCTTGCCGCGATGCGCTCGCACATGCGGCGCGTCAACCTCGGTGACGAGCTGGACCCGTCTATCGCCGCAGCCGTGGGGATGACCGTCGAGCAGCTCGAGGCGATGTACCGGCTGCTTGCCATCGCGAAGTACGAGGACCGATACGTGGTGCCGGCGGCCCACGCCGAGACCGTGGGGGTGTTCGTCGACGAGCTGCCGGGATGCTCGGTCGATTGGTCCGACACCGGTGAAGGCGCTCTGGGCGAGGTGCGCCCGGTACCCGTGACGATTGAGAGCTTCCACCTGACGAAGGCCCGGATGGAAGCCGAGTCACAGGCCGACGTGGAGGGTTCGAGATGAGTGCCATCGCGCGCAGCCGTGACCGCTCAGCGGTCTTCGTGATGTCGGGGCGGCTGCTCGCCTACCCTGACGACGAGCTGGTGCAGAGCCTGCCGCTGGTTCGAGAGTTGGTGGCCAGCCTCACCGACCGTTCGTGCGCGGCGCTCTTCGACACGGCCGTGGCTGCGCTGGGGTCGCGGCCCCTGCTTGAGCTGCAGCAGGACTATGTGTCGACGTTCGACCTGAAGCGACGCTGCTGCCTCTACCTGAGCTACTACCTCAACGGAGACACCCGGCGTCGAGGCATGGCGCTCTGGAGATTCCAGGAGACCTATCGGTTGGGCGGGTTCGCGGTGCTGGGCGGCGAGCTTCCCGACTTCCTTCCCGTGCTGCTCGAGTTCGGGGCCGAGGGGGGCGACGCCGAAGCTGCCGCCCTGAGCCTGCTCGAGGAGCATCGTCAGGGCATCGAGGTGCTCCTCGCGGCACTCGAGAGGCACGGGTCGATCTACGCCGGCGTGGTCGCGGCCGTGGCGGCGACCCTGCCGACGCTCACGAGCGCCCAGCGTGCTGCGGCCGAACTGCTGGTGGCCCAGGGCCCGCCAGCGGAGCAGGTGGGCCTGGAGCCCTTCAACCTGACCGACATCACGGTGGGGGCACGCACATGAGCGGGCTTCAGGGCTTCTTCTTCGGGGTGTTCCCCTACATCTGCCTGACGGTGCTTGTCGGCGGTCACGTCTGGCGCTACCGCTACGACAAGTTCGGCTGGACCACGAGGTCGAGCCAGTGGTACGAGTCGAGGATGCTCAGGTGGGCCAGCCCGATGTTCCACTTCGGGCTGCTGGGCGTGCTCGCAGGTCACGTCGTGGGCCTGGTCATCCCCGAGGCGTGGACCTCGGCGGTGGGAATCAGCGAGGGCGCCTATCACGCCGTCGCGGTGGTGCTGGGCACCGTGGCAGGGGTCGTGATGGTGCTCGGGCTCGTGGGCCTGGTCTGGCGCCGTCGCACCACGCCGGCGGTGTTCCGGGCGACGACCCGCATGGACAAGTCGATGTACCTGCTCCTGGGCGCGGTGGTGCTCCTCGGCCTCTGGAACACGATCGGCTGGCAGGTGGTCGGCGGCGGCTACAACTATCGAGAGAGCGTGTCGGTCTGGTTCCGCTCGGTGTTCCTCCTCACCCCGAAGCCGGAGTTGCTGGCCGAGGCGCCGCTGTCGTTCCAGCTGCACGCCATCGCGGCCTTCTCGCTGCTCGCGCTGTGGCCATTCACGAGGCTGGTGCACGTGCTGTCGGCACCGCTCGGATACCTCGTGCGACCGTATGTCGTGTACCGGTCCCGTGACGAGACCGGGCAGCCGGCCAGCCGCCAGCCCCAGCGGGGCTGGGAGCGCTCGACGCTGGGGGAGTAGTGAGCGCGGTCAGGTCAGGACCTTCGGCCCCCAGTGTCAGGACTCGTTGACACCTTTGTCACGGTGTCCGTCGTGCCAATGTGAGGGCATGGAAGCCTTCACTGATCGTGCATCGGTGGAGTCGACTGTCGACGATGTCGCCGAGCACGGCCGCCGGAGGCGCGTGCTGTGGCTGAGTACCGTCGCCTTCACGCTCATGTTCGCCGTCTGGCTGATGTTCGGGGTGCTCGGCATTCCGATCCGCACCGAGTTCGGCCTCAGCGATGTTCAGCTCTCGTGGCTGGTGGCGGTGGCGATCCTCAACGGTGCCATCTGGCGACTGCCGATGGGCATCGCGGCCGACCGATTCGGCGGTCGCCGGGTGTTCGTCGCGATGCTGCTCGTGACGGCAATCCCCACCTACCTCGTCTCGACCGCGGGAGGGTTTGGCGCACTGCTGGTGTACGCCTTCCTCGCAGGGTTCGCCGGCAACTCGTTCAGCGCGGGAATCGCCTGGGTGTCCGCGTGGTACCCGCGCCAGCACCAGGGCTTCGCCCTGGGAGTCTTCGGAGCGGGCAATGTGGGTGCGAGCCTGACCAAGCTGATCGGGCCAACCCTGATCGTCCTCGTTCCCGCCGCGGGCTACTTCGGCGGTGTCATCCCCGGCGGCTGGCGATTCGTGCCGTTCCTCTACGCGGCGCTGCTGGTGGCGATGGGAGTCGTGGTGTGGTTCGCCGCGCCCCGACACGACAGGGTCCCCGGCCGAGGACGCACGACGCGTGAGCTGCTGCGACCTCTGCGCGAACTGCGGGTGTGGCGGTTCTCCCTCTACTACGTGGTCGTGTTCGGCGCCTACGTGGCGCTCTCCGCCTGGCTGCCCAAGTACTACACCGACGTGTACTCGCTGCCGCTCTCGCAGGCTGCGCTGCTGACCGCGCTCTTCATCTTCCCCGCGTCGCTGCTGCGTCCGCTGGGGGGATCCCTGAGCGACCGCTTCGGGGCCAGACGAGTGCTGTACGGGTCATTCGGCACGATGCTGCTCGCCGCCGGAGTGCTGATGATGCCCCACGGGCACATCGTGCTCGAGGGAAGTGCGGGGAGGCCCGCGAGCGACGTGCTTCCGTGGGAGCCCGGGGTGGTCATGTTCACCGCCCTCGT
>CALQEM020000089.1:0-12735 GCA_943329595.2 Bifidobacterium breve | reverse complement strand
CACCCAGGGGGTGCGCTGGGCCGCATCGGGGTCGAGCAGGCTGGCGCGGTCGCACGCGAGGCCGTCGCGGTTGAGTTCATTCCACGAGGTGACCGACCACAGATCGGCCGCCACGCCCCACTCATCGCGCAAGAGTTGCTGCGCGCGCTCGGCCCAGGCAACGGCGACACCTGAGGCAAGCAGTTGCACCGCGAGTGCGGCGCCCGGTGCGTCGGCCGGTCGCCACAGGTGCATGCCGCGCAGGATTCCCTCAACATCAGCACCCTCGGGCTCAGCGGGCTGCACCGAGGGCTCATTGTGCACGGTGAGGTAGTAGAACAGGTCTTCAGGCGACGGGCCATACATGCGCCGCAGGCCATCGCGCACAATGTGTCCGAGCTCGAAGCCAAAGGCTGGGTCGTAGTGCACCGCCGCCGGATTGGTGGCAGCGAGGAGCGGCGAGTGGCCGTCCTGGTGCTGGAGGCCCTCTCCGTTGAGCGTGGTGCGGCCGGCGGTGGCGCCAATGACGAAGCCACGAGCCTTTTGGTCGCCCGCGAGCCAGAAGGCGTCTCCGGTGCGCTGAAACCCGAACATTGAATAAAAGATGTACACGGGAATCATGGGCTCGTCATGGGTCGAGTACGACGATCCGGCGGCGATGAACGACGCCGCCGACCCGGCCTCATTGATGCCCTCATGCAGGATCTGACCGACGGTGCTCTCCTGGTAGCTGAGCATGAGGTCACGGTCGACCGAGACATAGTTCTGTCCGTGCGGGCTGTAAATCTTGGCGGTGGGGAACAGTGAGTCCATTCCGAAGGTGCGGGCCTCGTCGGGAATGATCGGCACAAACCTGGGGCCGAGTTCCGGGTCGCGCATGAGGTCGCGCAGCAGTCGAACGAACGACATGGTGGTCGCGATTTCCTGCTTGCCCGACCCCCGCGCCATCGACTGATAGGCGTCGTCTCCCGGCAGCTGAAGCTCCCTGCTCTGGGTGCGTCGCGTGGGCACGTAGCCGCCGAGCGCCCTGCGACGCTCGTGCAGGTAGTCGCCAAACTCACTGTCGCGCCCAGGGTGGTAGTAGGGCGGCAGGTACGAGTCCATCTGGTCGTCAGGAATGGGAATGTTGAGGCGGTCACGAAAGACCATGAGGTCGTCGAGGGTGAGCTTCTTCATCTGGTGGGTGGCATTGCGGGCTTCGAAGTGTGAGCCCAAGGTCCAGCCCTTGATGGTCTTGGCCAGAATCACCGTGGGCTGGCCCCTGTGGTTCACGGCGGAGTCGTAGGCGGCGTACATCTTTCGGTAGTCGTGCCCGCCGCGCTGAAGCGCCCAGATTTCGTCGTCGGTCATCGCCTCGA
This sequence comes from Bifidobacterium breve, assembly GCA_943329595.2. Classification (GTDB taxonomy): domain Bacteria; phylum Actinomycetota; class Actinomycetes; order S36-B12; family CAIYMF01; genus CAIYMF01. The sequence goes on along the minus strand of CALQEM020000089.1, from coordinate 11,398 downwards.
CGAGCGTGCGGGTGCGCTGGTCGCGGCCGAAGAAGTTCTCACGAATGAACGCGCCATCTTCTGACTTGTAGGTCTGGAAGTCGCCGTCGGGTGTGCGGTTCATCAGATTGACCAGTGCGCCATCGCGGTCGGCGGCGAGCAGAGGGTCCCAGCCGCGACCCCACACGACCTTGATGACATTCCAGCCGGCTCCTCGGAACAGCGACTCGAGCTCTTGGATGACCTTGCCGTTACCGCGCACTGGTCCGTCGAGGCCCTGCAGATTGCAGTTGACGACGAAGGTGAGATTGTCGAGTTCCTCTCGGGCGGCAATGCCCAGTGCCCCGACCGACTCGGGTTCGTCCATCTCGCCGTCGCCAAGGAATGCCCACACCTGCTGCTGTGACGTGTCCTTGACGCCGCGGTCCTGAAGGTAGCGGTTGAACCGCGCCTGGTAGATCGCGTTGATCGGGCCCATGCCCATCGACACCGTGGGGAACTGCCAGAAGTCGGGCATGAGGCGCGGATGCGGGTACGAGGGCAGGCCGCCGCCGGGGTGTGAGAGTTCCTGCCTGAATCCATCGAGCTGTGTTTCGGTGAGTCGGCCCTCAAGAAAGGCGCGGGCATAGATGCCGGGCGATGCATGGCCCTGGAAGAACACCTGGTCGCCGCCGCCCGGGTGGTCGGGTCCGCGGAAGAAGTGATTGAAGCCCACCTCGTAGAGCGAGGCGCTCGAGGCGTACGTCGAGATATGACCGCCCACCCCAACCCCGGGGCGCTGGGCACGGTGCACCATCATCGCGGCGTTCCATCGGATGAAGGCGCGAATGCGCCGCTCCATGGCCTCATCACCGGGGAACCAGGGCTCACGCTCGGGCGAGATGGTGTTGATGTAGTCGGTGCTGCGCAGGCTGGGAACGCCCACATTGCGCTCGGCGGCCCGGCGCAGCAGCGACAGCATCAGATAGCGCGCCCGGTAGGCACCAGCGTTGTCGACAACGGCGTCGAACGACTCGCGCCACTCGGCGGTCTCGTCGGGAGCGACATCGACGTACTGCGTCGGAAGTCCACCGTCAATGACATGCGATCTATCTCGATTCACGGTCACACCCTATTTGGTTGCGTCCTCGGATTCTGACGTGCACCAGGGGTCGCCGACTGCCGCGAGGCACGCAACACTGGCTAATCCGGCCGATAGCGGGCACGAGTGGTGCGTGAGCGGTGCGTGACCACTCGACGCAATCAGTGGAAAGTGGTTGCGCCCGGGGCGTCGAACCTGTGGACTACCCCCATGGGGAGGTGAGGTCCCCGCCACGCGAGGAGAGGAAGGTACCTGTGCCGGGCGAGAACCTGGTGTCGCCCGAGGGTGCCATGGCCACGAAGCTGGGGGTCGCCCCCGGCATGGTGGTCTCGGAGATGGGCTGGGACGACGACTGTGACGAGGCGCTGCGCACCGCGGTCGAAGACCTCGCCGGCGCGCCCATCGTGGGCGACGACCACGATGACGTGATCGACGTGGTGATGCTCTGGTATCGCGACGGCGACGGCGACCTCGTCGACGTGCTGATGGACTGTATCGGCCTCCTCGACGCGCACGGCATTATCTGGCTGTTCACGCCCAAGCCCGGACGCGAGGGCCACGTCGAGCCTGAAGACATTGCCGACGCCGCCCCCACGGCCGGACTCATGGACACCAGTTCGGTGAGCGCCTCGCGCGAGTGGCAGGGCACCCGACTTGTCGCCGCTCACACCAAGAAGCGCTAGCTAGCCCCGTCGGAACAGGCCACCGAGCAGCCCGCCGATTCCTGACATCAGCCGTGCCGCCCGAGCGAGGGCGGCCCCCGCCGGGATTCCAGGAACTCCCTCGATGATCGGTGCCAGCGCGAGCAGGCCCGCCAGGTCGGTGACTGAAACCTCTCCGCTGCTGTAGAGCGACGGCACGCTCGCCCGCCCTGATGCAATATCAAGGAAGGTGCCGGCGGTGGCGATCACGCCGGGGCCGTACCGCTCATCGGGGGCCGACAACGTGGTGCCGTCAGCGCTGTGGCTGAGGTCTGAGGTGCGCCAGTTGCCGTCGTGCGCGCCCGTGCCGAGGAATGCATCGGGGGTGCGAACGGTCAGCGAGGCGGTCACGCGCTGGCGCGCGGCGAGGGCGCCGGTGGTATCGACCAGGGCGAGCAGCCCGATGTCGTCGAGCCGGGTCGAGTGCGCGGCGCCGCAGGCCATCAGGTCGCGTGCACTTACCGCGACCTGGAATGCGGTGGCGTGCACCAGGGTCAGCACCGGAAGCGTGCCCAGCAGTGAGCGGGTGGGCAGGAGGCCCTCCTCGGAGGGGCCGCCGTCGGCCAACCATGACGCGATCGCGTCGCGACTGCGCAGGAGGGCTGCGACGGCCTCGTCGGGGGTGGCGTCGCGGTGGGCCTGCTGCACGCGTCGCACGTCGTCTGCCTGGTCGAGGGTGCCGAGCCGTCCGACTCGTGCGTCGTCGAGGATTTGGTCGAGGCTGCGGTTCTCTGGCCAGTCGCCCAGTGCGAGCAGCACCTCGACGCCCGTCCAGTCTTTCGCCCTGGCACCTCGGGTGAGGTCGCATCCGGAGGCGAGCTCCAGCAGGACGTCCCAGGCCTCGAGGGCCGCGGCGCCCACGGCGCCCGGATCATTGCTGGCGAGTCCTCTCTCACCCGGATCAGGGGTGAGCCGCGCAGGAAGGTGTGTCACGATCTCATCCTGTCGCACGAGCGACGGACGACGTAGGAGGAGGCGCACATGGTGGAGAGCCTGATCGGCCTTCCCGCCCCCGACTTCGAGCTGTGTGATCAGTTCGGCCAGACGCACCGGCTCTCCCACCTGCGCGGTAGCCAGGCGGTGCTGCTGGTGTTCTTCCCCTTCGCGTTCACCCCCACGTGCACCCGCGAGTTGCACGACATTGAGGCTGGCAGCCACGAGTTCGTCAACCATCGAGTGGTGACCCTCGCGGTGTCGTGCGACCCGATTGCGAGCCTCAAGGCCTTCGCGGAGCGAGAAGGAATCGATCACCCGCTGCTCAGCGACTTCTGGCCCCACGGTGCGGTGGCGCGCCAGTACGGCGTGTTCGTCGAGGCGCGGGGGTTCGCCAACCGTGGCACCTTCCTCGTTGATCGTGACGGAATCGTGCGGTGGAGTGTGCTCACGAGTCCGTCGCAGGCACGCAGCGCAGACGACTACCGTGCCGCGCTGGCCCGGCTGGTCTGAGCTAGTTGCGCTCGAGATGCGCGTCGTCGTTGCGGGGTGGATGCTTGTATCGACCGTGGCCGCCACGGGCCCGAGACCTAGGTGGCCACGGTCCCTGTCGTCCACTCAGCGGCTGCGCGTACTGTGTGGTGTGCTCGGGCGCATAGCTCAGTTGGTTAGAGCGCCTGCCTTACAAGCAGGAAGTCGGCGGTTCGAGTCCGTCTGCGCCCACGGGTGGCTGGGTCAGCAATGTGGGGCCATGTGCTCGGTGGTTCCCAGCGCCTGCCGTGCCGAACAGGGTCCCGTAGTTTCGTCCCGTAGTCTCAGCGCGTGACCGTTTCCGCAGCCTCGCACAACGTTCCGTCGGTGGCCGACGTCATGCGCGTACTCGAAGGGCTCTTCCCCCAGCGACTCGCAGCCGAGTGGGACTCGGTCGGGCTCATCTGCGGCGAACCGTCGGCTCCGGTGCGCAGCATCCTGCTCGCCGTCGACGCCTCCGAGGAGGTCGGCCACGAGGCCGTCACATTCGGCGCGAGCCTGCTCGTCACCCACCACCCCCTCTTCCTGTCAGGGGTCACCTCGGTGGCGGCCGACACTTCCAAGGGGCGGCTGATCCACCGCCTGATCCGCAGCGACGTGGCGCTGTTCAACGCCCACACCAATGCTGACGCAGCCTCAACCGGGGTGTCTGATGCACTCGCTGAGGCGTTGGGAATTGTCGATCTCGTGCCCCTGCAGCCCGCACCAGGTGGCTCGGCCGCCGAGGGGCTCGGTCGTGTCGGACGGCTGCTTGAGCCGGTGAGTCTCGGTGACTTCGTCGAGCGTGTGGCCCTGGCGCTGCCGGCGACGGCTCGCGGGGCGGCGGTGTCGGGCGACCTCGGGGCGATCGTCAGCAGGGCCGCTGTGTGCGGCGGCTCAGGTGACTTCCTGCTGGCCGCGGCGACCGCGTCGGGCGCCGACGTTTTCGTCACGGCCGACCTGCGTCACCATCGCGTGGCGGAGCACCGCGATGAGGGTGGCTGCGCGCTTGTAGACGTTGCCCACTGGGCGTCGGAGTGGCCGTGGCTTGAGTCGGCCGCCGCTCTGCTGGGTGCCGAACTGGCGCGGCTGCCCGGGGGCCAGGCGATCGATATTGAAGTCTCGCGACTGTGCACCGACCCGTGGGCCTCGCTTCAGGACTTGTCCGAATAGTCTCGTGCCATGACCACCGCCAGCGCCGACGACCAGATTCGCCTGCTCGAGCTCCAGGGCATCGACACCGGGCTCGACCAGGTGGCCCACCGACTCAGGACGCTTCCCGAACGGGCGGCCATGACCGAGTGCGACGCTCAGATCGTGGTGCTGCGCGACAGGCTGGTGGCGGCCGAGACCGAGGTGGGCGACCTCGAGCGTGCGGTGCGCCGGGCCGAGGCTGAGGTTGAGACCGTGCGCACCCGCTCGAGGAAGGACGAGGAGCTGCTGATCTCCGGCGCCATCACCTCGCCCAAGCAGCTCGAGGAACTGCAGCACGAGGTGGCTTCGCTGGCGCGGAGGTGCGCTGACCTCGAGGATGCCGAGCTGGTCGTGATGGAGCAGCTCGAATCGGCCACCACGCACAAGGCTCAGGTCGAGCAGGAGCTGACCGCCGTCACCCTCGCACGGTCAGAGGCCGAGTCGGGCGTTGTCGAGGCCGAGAGGCAGGCCACGGGCGAGCGCTTCGCCTCGGGCGAGCGCCGCGTCGCGCTCGTGGCCTCGCTACCCGCCGACCTGGTGTCGCTCTACGAGAAGGTGCGCGCCGATCACTCCGGCGTCGGCGCCGCCCGCATCCACCGCGGCAGGTGCGAGGGGTGTCGCATCGAGCTGCCTCCGAGCGACCTCGCCCGCATCCGTACGGCCGAGGCCGATGTCGTGCTGCGTTGCGAGGAGTGCCGGCGCATCCTCATCCGCACCCCCGAGTCGGGGCTATGACACGTCGCCTCGTCGTCGAGGCCGACGGCGGGTCGCGGGGCAACCCGGGCCCCGCAGCCTTTGGTGCGCTCGTGCGCGACCCGGAGACCGGCGCGGTGGTGGCCGAGAGCTTTGAAACGATCGGTGTCGCCACCAATAATGTCGCCGAGTACCGGGGGCTGATCGCCGGGCTCACAGCGGCGATGGACGTTGACCCGACAGCGCTGGTTGAGGTGCGGCTCGACTCCAAGCTCATCGTGGAGCAGATGAGCGGCAGGTGGCGGATCAAGGATCCCACCCTGCGGGGTCTGGCCCTTCAGGCACGCGATATCGCGCCCGCCGAGCAGGTTCGCTACACGTGGGTGCCCAGGGCCCAGAACACGGCCGCCGACGCGCTTGTCAACAGGGCGCTCGACGGCAAGCCCGCGATCGCGCTTCCCCCGGTCTCGGCGCGGCGCACCCTGCCGGGCTGGGCGCCTGACCTCGGTGATCCCACCGTGCTGCTGTGTGTGCGACACGGGGCGACCGAGCACAGCCTGCAGAAGGTGTTCAGCGGAGTCGGTGGCGCCAACCCTCCGCTGGCGCCCATCGGCCTCGACCAGTCCGACGCCGTGGCCCGTGAGATCAAGGAGCGTGGGGGCGCCGACCGCATCGTCGCCTCGCCGCTACTGCGCGCGCAGCAGACCGCCCAGGTCATCGCAGCCGACCTGGGCATCGATAACGTCGACACGACCGAGGGCTTCGCCGAGTGCGACTTCGGCGAGTGGGACGGCCTCACCTTCGCCCAGGTGCGGGCAGGCTGGCCTGGACTGCTCGACGCGTGGCTCGGCTCCACCGCCGTCGCCCCGCCCGGAGGCGAGTCGTTCGACGACCACCGGGCCAGGGTCGAGCGTGCGCGGGTCGCGCTCGTGGCTGCCTACCCCGGGATGCGGGTGGTGCTGGTGGCACACGTGAGTCCGATCAAGATGCTGGCACTGGGCGCTCTGGGCGCTCCGACGAGCGCCCTGTTCAGCTCCGAGGTGATGCCGTGCTCACTCACGACGATCGCATGGTGGGCCGATGGCAACTGCTCGATGCGAGGCTTCGCCGAGAGCGGGCACCTGCGCGACCTCGTGCATGCGGGCATGTGACGAGAGCCGCTAAACCCCCCGTACTCGTCGTCACGTCAGGTCAGCCCTGCGACCACGACATCGATGCTGGCCACCCCGGTACGCGAGGGCTCGCCGCGCTCGGCCCGGAAGCCAAGGTCGCGGCATGCGGCCACCAACGCGTCAGGGTGCTTCGGACTCGCGCCAGCCTCTAGAAGGGCGCGCACCAGTCGGCCCTTGGTCGACTTGTTGTGATGGCTCACGATGGTGCGCCGAATCTCCGAGCCAACTCGAGTCTCCTGCAGTACGCGCACGGTGGCGGTGCGTGCGGCCAGGGAGTCGCGGATGACGAAGTGAGCGGCATAGGCACCCGATCTAAGGTCGACGACCAGCCCGCGGGCGAGGGGTGCCACCAGTGCCTCGGCCAAGGGGTCGCGCCACAGCGCAGACAGAGGCCCAACGCCGGGAAGATCGGTATCGCCCGACAGTCGGTAGGCGGGGATGCGGTCGCCGGGGCGCACTGCTCCGAAGAGTCCCGATGAGATGAGTAGGCTGCGGTCGGCCCGGCGACGGGCGGCGGGGGAGAGGGTTGCCAGACTCAGCGACTCGTAGAGCACCCCGCTGTACACGTCGCGGGCAGCTGCCGCTGGCTCAGACTCGAGCCGGGCGTCGCGCGCCAGCTCGTCGATCTGGCGCACTGATAGGCCCAGAACCTCGCGGGCTCGCGCTTCGGGTCCGCGGGCGAGGGCGACCAGAGCCGCAAGCACTCGCTCGCGGGTGGCGGTGAGCTCAGGAAGCGACAGTGAGCTGAGGTCGAGAGGCTGACCGCGACCGGGGGGCGACTTGCCCTCGGAGGGAGGCAGGAGGATGTGCACGCGCCCAGTATGGCCGTCGGCGCTGCGGGGTCAGGCGCGTGTCGTACTCTGGTGCCACGGCGGGCGAGCCGGCCGGGCGGCCGCGGTGTCGGACTTCATGTCTGGCGCTGAGGAAAGTCCGGGCTCCACAGGGCGCGGTGGTGGCTAACAGCCACCCGGGGTGACCCGCGGGACAGTGCCACAGAAAATAAACCGCCGGCAGTAATGCCGGTAAGGGTGAAACGGTGGTGTAAGAGACCACCAGCGCATCGGGTGACCGATACGGCTCGGTAAACCCCACTGGGAGCAAGGCCAAAAGGGGGCTTCGGCCCCTGCGCGAGCGCTTGAGAACGGCCCGTTCGAGCTCGCGGGTAGGCCGCATCAGGCCATCGGCAACGGTGGTCGCAGAGAGATGGTCGCCCCCTCCGGCCTCGGCCGGAGGGACAGAACCCGGCTTATAGGCCGACTCGCCCGTCGTGCCCTCACTGCCCCCAGTCGTCGGCGTCGTCGGGGTAGTCGGGGACATCGGCGTAGTCGGGGACATCGGGAACGTAGTCGTCATTCCCCCCGTACGAGTCATCGCTGCTGCTCGTGCCAACCCCGAGATCGTTGAGGGCGGCGCTCTGGGCCAGGTAGTTGGCGTAGGACTCGGCGAAGGTGGCATCATCACGTGCGGCCACGGCCGCCTTCATTGCCCGCACCTCAGCGCAGACCTTGAGCATGAGCAAGTACTGGCCCGCGAAAAATGTGCCACCGTCGAGAGGGGGGCGCATGGTGTTGCAGAGGCCAAGCACTCGGCCGAGCATCTCGGTGCGCACGCTGCGATTGGAAACGCTGACGGCCGCCAGCACCTCAAAGTGGCCGGTGGTGGTCAGCGTCGACAACGAGTCGATGAAGGCCTCGTCGAGCGCCCACGGAGTGGGCGCACTGGTGGGGAGGAACAGGGTCGGGCCGTCGCTGGACTCGACGCTGGCGACGGTGCTCACCGGCCCCGCGCTTGCCGAGCACGCGCACAGGCTGACGGCGACGATGACTGCCCTCACGACCAGTTGAACTCTCATGTGATCCCCCGTGAACACGCTAGGGCACGGGACTGACAGCGCGGGTCAGGTCGCGTCAGGACGGCGCTGCCGACCTGTCGCCGAGGGCCGCCACGATGGTCGCGCAGGCCGCGCCGAGGGCCTCGAACTGCTCGGGCGTCATGGCGTCGACCACGTAGCGACGCACGCCGTCGACGTGGGTGGGCGCTGCGGCCACGAGCGTCTGGAGGCCGTGGTCGGTCAGCTCGGCGTGTTGGCCGCGGCGGTCGTGCGGGCAGCACGCGCGTGCAACGAGCCCGGCATTTTCCATGCGGTCGATCTGGTGCGACAGGCGACTGCGACTTGACAGTGTGCGGTCTGCGAGCTCACTCATGTGCAGCCAGCGGTCGTCTGACTCGGACAGTTGTACCAGAATCTCGTAGTCGGCGCCGGTCAGCCCGTGACCCTCGGTGAGCTCGCGCGAAAGGCGCGAGTCAAGCAGGTTGCTGGCGGCGATCCAGGCGCGCCACGCAACCTGCTGCTGGTCGTTGAGCCACTGAGTCATGGAATCAGTGTAGTTGAACGCTTGACTAATTGGCGCGATGAGGCGTGTTCAGGCCTCGAGGTCCCAAATCCGGATGCCGCCGAGGATGCCCGCAGAGTTCGACACGATCTCGGCCTTGGGGCCGAGCGGAACGCCTACCAGGTGCTTGGCGTTGCCCCCACCGATGTAGATGCGGTCGAAGAAGAGGAAGTCGTCGAAGGCCCGCACGGCGCTCACGACCCGCTTCACCCACTTCGCATTGCCCACCTCCTTGCGAGCGGCGTTGCCGAGCGCGATGTCGAAGGTGAGTCCCTTCTTGAACGCCGCGTGCGACAGTTCGATGTGCGGAAGCAGGCGGCCGTTGTTGAATAGCGCCGTGCCCACGCCGGTGCCGAGCGTCATGACGAACTCGAACCCGGTGCCCTGGGCGACTGCGCAGCCCTGGACGTCGGCGTCGTTCGCGACCTTCACAGGAACCGTGAAGGCGGTGGCGAGGGCGGTGGCGAGATCAAAGCCCTCCCACAACTCGGCGAGGTCGTGGTCGGTCTCCCCGCCGTAGATGCTCCTCGACAGGCTCGGCACCTCGATAACCCGGCCGTCGCGCACGAGGCCGGGAAAGCCCACCGACACTCGGTGAAAGACGCCCAACCCGGAGGTGATCGACACGAGGCTGTCGACCAGCGTGGTAGGCGTGCAGGGGTAGGGAGTGTCCATGCGCACGCGCTCGGTGACCATCTGGCCCTCAGCGTCGAGGATCGCGCCCTTGAGCCCGGTGCCGCCGACGTCGATGGCGAGCGTGTTCACGTCAAGTGGCCAAGCGGTGCCGGCGTCGATGGTCATGGGGGCTCCTCGGGTTGCGGGGTGTGATCTCGAGTAGGTCTGATGCTAGGGCACGGTGAGGATGTCCGACCCCGACTCAGTCACGACAATCGTGTGCTCAAACTGGGCGGTTCGACTGCGGTCGCGAGTCACGACCGTCCAGCCGTCGGGCCACATGTCGTAGTCGATGGCGCCGAGGGTGAGCATCGGCTCGATGGTGAACGTCATGCCGACCATCAGCTCGGTGTCGTGCTGGGAGTCTTCGTAGTGAGGCACGATGAGTCCGGAGTGAAATGAGGTGCCGATGCCGTGGCCGGTGAAGTCGCGCACCACCCCGTATCCAAAGCGTCGGGCATACGACTCGATCACCCGGCCGATGACGTGCAGCGGGCGGCCCGGCGCAACCGCAGCGATGGCTCGCATCGTCGCCTCGTGAGTGCGCTCGACAAGCAGTCGCGATTCCTCATCGACCTCGCCGACGAGGAAGGTGGCGTTGGTGTCGCCGTGCACGCCTCCGATGAAGGCGGTGATGTCGACGTTGCAGATGTCGCCGTCGGTGAGCACCGTGGTGTCGGGGATGCCGTGGCAGATGACCTCGTTGATCGACGTGCACAAAGACTTGGGGTAGCCGCGGTAGCCGAGCGTCGAGGGGTAGGCGCCGTGGTCGCAGAGATACTCGTGGCCGACCCTGTCGAGTTCATCGGTGGTGACGCCGGGCGCCACCGCGCGTCCCACCTCATGAAGAGCTCTCGCGGCGAGGCGGCCAGCGACTCGCATCGCCTCAATCGTCTCAGCGTCCTTCACCTCGGAACCCTCGTAGGGCGTGGGCCGCTGTCTGCCGACGTACTCGGGTCGCGCGATTGTCGCAGGTACTGAACGCGTGGGTGAGAGGGTTCCGGCAGTAAGGGCCATGATGGAATCCTAGGAGTTGCACGTCGGGCGACGTGCGCGACATCGAGGAGGTCGTGGTGGGCGTCAACGACGAGTGGTGGTTCAACCTGATGACGCAGCGCGTCGAGCAGGGGCTCGGCGCTCCGAACGCCCAGCGGCTTGGGCCCTACACAACAGAGGCCGAGGCGGCCGGCGCACTTGAGCGAATGCGCGAGCGCAACGAGGCGTGGGACTCCGCCGACCGCGACGACAACGTCGACAACGTTGATACCGACGCGCAGTAGAGGCGCACGACGAAGGCCCCGGACCATCGAGGTCCGGGGCCTTCGTCGTGCCAGGCGCGACTAGCGCTTGGCCGGAGCCTTCTTAGCGGCAGCCTTCTTGGCCGGAGCCTTCTTAGCGGCAGCCTTCTTGGCCGGTGCCTTCTTAGCGGCAGCCTTCTTGGCCGGTGCCTTCTTAGCGACGGCCTTCTTGGCCGGTGCCTTCTTAGCGACGGCCTTCTTGGCCGGTGCCTTCTTAGCGACAGCCTTCTTAGCGACAGCCTTCTTCGCCGGAGCCTTCTTAGCTACAGCCTTCTTCGCCGGAGCCTTCTTAGCTACAGCCTTCTTCGCCGGAGCCTTCTTGGCCACAGCTTTCTTCGCCGGTGCCTTCTTGGCGACAGCCACGGTTCCTCCCAATGCTGATCTCCTCGATCCCATATCGAGGACTGTGCCTCAACGATGACAGAACAGCACTCGAAACACGCGCATCGTGACGCACTCGTGCGAGCGCGTGTCGAAACTAGCGATGGTGATTCACAGCGATGAGTGGCTGACGAGCGAGACTCAGGCGACGCCCGACACGATCAGCGGTCGACCGACGTGTCTCGTGCGGAGGGGCCCGAGATGGTGTCGAGAAGTCGGCCGAGCCGATCGCGAATTGCGGTCGGGCCTCGTCGCGCGGACGACTGCGCTGATGTGACCGACGACGAAGCGATCGCACCCTCGCCGATGGCGGTGCTGACGAGGTGCGACAGGACGTCGAAGGAAGCGTCGGGTGTGAGCTCGGCACACGACTCGTCATCGTCATCGT
>CALQEM020000088.1:0-12771 GCA_943329595.2 Bifidobacterium breve | reverse complement strand
TCGGCGCAGAAGGCGATGCCGTCGGGGGTGACCGAGCCCTCGGCGCTCTGCACGAGGTGCAGCAGCGGCAGCAGGGCCGAGCGCGACTCGGGGTAGCGCGCGACGATCTCGCGCGCCTCCTCGCGGGTGCTGTCAGCGAATGGCATCAGCGGTCCACCCCTCCCATGACCGGGTCGACGCTTGCGATGGCCGCCACGACGTCGCTGAGGAACGAGCCCTCGGCCATGGCCGGCACCGCCTGCAGGTTGACGAACGAGGGGTCTCGGTAGTGCACCCGGTAGGGACGGGTGCCACCGTCGGAGACGGCGTGCACGCCGAGCTCGCCACGAGCGGTCTCGATGGCCTGGTACACCTGGCCCGCGGGCACCTCGAAGCCCTCGGTGACGAGCTTGAAGTGGTGGATGAGCGACTCCATCGACGTGCCCATGATCTGGCGGATGTGCTCGAGGGAGTTGCCCTGGCCGTCGGAGCCGATCGACAGCTGTGCGGGCCACGCGATCTTCTTGTCCTCGACCATCACCGGTCCGGGACGCAGCCGGTCGAGGCACTGGTCGACGATGTTGAGCGACTCGTCCATCTCCTGGATTCGAATCAGGAAGCGGCCGTAGGCGTCGCACGTGGTCTGGGTCGCGACGTTGAACTCGTAGGTCTCGTAGCCGCAGTAGGGCTGCAGCTTGCGCAGGTCGTGCGGCAGGCCCGTGGCGCGCAGGGTGGGGCCGGTGACTCCCAGGGCGATGCAGCCGGTGAGGTCGAGGTAGCCGACGTCGACCGTGCGGGCCATCCAGATGGAGTTGTCGACCAGCAGGTTGGCGGTGTCCTTGAGGCGCTTGCGCACGAGGGCCACGCGCTCGCGGATGAACTCCTCAGCGCCCTCGGGCAGGTCTTCGCGCAGACCGCCCGGACGGATGTAGGCGTGGTTGAAGCGCAGCCCGGTGACCATCTCGTAGATGTCCATGATGAGCTCGCGCTCGCGGAAGCCGAAGATCATCGCGGTGACCGCGCCGAGCTCGAGCCCGCCGGTGGCGAGGCACACCAGGTGCGACGTGACGCGGTTGAGCTCCATCATCATCACGCGGATGACCGAGGCGCGCTCGGGCACCTGCTCGGTGATTCCGAGCAGCTTCTCGACCGCGAGGCAGTACCCGGTCTCGTTGAAGAGCGACGAGAGGTAGTCCATGCGCGTGACGAACGTGGTGCCCTGGGTCCAGTTGCGGTACTCGAGGTTCTTCTCGATGCCGGTGTGCAGGTATCCGATGGTGCAGCGGCACTGCGTGACGGTCTCGCCGTCGAGCTCGAGGATGACGCGCAGCACCCCGTGGGTGGACGGGTGCTGGGGTCCCATGTTGACGACCAGGCGCTCCTGCTCGCCCTCCTCGGGCGCCTCGATGGTGTCCCAGTCGCCGCCGCCGACGGTGAAGACGCGTCCCTCGGTGGTGTCGTAGGCCGACGCGTAGGTGTCGGACCCCGTCGTGTCGTCGTCGAAGTCGCCCTCGTCGAGGCCGCCGTCGAGAACCTCTTCGTCAGAGAGCTTGTCGAACATGTCGTCGGAACTGGTGCCCATCAGGAGTAGCTCCTGCGCTCGTCGGGGGGAGGGATGGTCGCGCCCTTGTACTGCACCGGGATTCCGCCGAGCGGATAGTCCTTGCGCTGGGGGTGGCCCGGCCAGTCGTCGGGCATCATGATGCGCGTCAGGCCGGGGTGGTCGTCGAAGATCACGCCGAAGAAGTCGTAGGTCTCGCGCTCGTGCCAGTCGGCCGTGGGGTACACCGGAACCAGCGAGGGCACGTGCGGGTCGGAGTCGGGACACGTGGTCTCGAGCCGGATGCGTCGGTTGTGGGTGATCGACTGAAGGTGGGCCACCACGTGCAGCTCGGCGTCCTCGTCGCCTGGCCAGTGAACGCCCGACAGGCTGGCGAGGAACTCGAAGCGGAGCCCGGGCTCGTCGCGCAGCACCTGGGCCATCGCGCGCCACGACTCGCGCTCGACGTTGAAGGTGATCTCGCCGCGGTACACCACCACCGACCTAATGGCCGAGGTGGCCACGCCGCCGGCGCTCATGCACGCCTCGAGCTCGTCGGCGAGGTCGTCGAACCACTCGCCGTAAGGACGCTGCGACGGTGCGGGGAGGGTGACGGGACGCACGAGGCCGCCGAAGCCCGAGGTGTCGCCCGAGCCTGTGGCCCCGAAGGCGCCGGTGCGCACCGCGACGACGTCGAGGGTGGCAGTTCCCTCGGGCACCACGGGCACGGCCATGTCGCCAGAGACGGAGTCGTTCACCGCAGCAGCCCGGTCTGGGCGATCAGCGGCGTGGCGTTCAGCGCGACAGTCTCGAGCTCACGCACCTCGTTCTCGCGGTTGACGCCGAGCTTGGTGTCCTGGATCTGGACGTGCAGCTTGAGGATGGCGTCCATGAGCATCTCCGGGCGCGGCGGGCAGCCGGGCAGGTAGATGTCGACGGGCACGATGTGGTCGACGCCCTGCACGATCGCGTAGTTGTTGAACATGCCGCCGCTGGACGCGCACACGCCCATCGCGAGCACCCACTTGGGCTCGGGCATCTGGTCGTACACCTGGCGCAGCACCGGCGCCATCTTCTGGCTCACCCGGCCGGCGACGATCATGAGGTCGGCCTGGCGCGGCGAGGCGCGGAACACCTCCATGCCGAAGCGGGCGAGGTCGTACCGCCCGGCGCCGGTGGCCATCATCTCGATAGCGCAGCAGGCGAGGCCGAATGTGGCAGGCCACAGCGAGTTCTTGCGCGCGTATCCGGCGAACTTCTCCACGCTGGTGAGCAGCACTCCGCTCGGCAGCTTCTCCTCGAGTCCCATCAGATTCCTCGCTAGTCCCACTCAAGCCCGCCGCGACGCCACACGTAGGCGTACACGACGAGCAGGGTGACGATGAACAGGATCATCTCGACGAGTCCGAATATCCCGAGCTGGTCGAAGGAGACCGCCCAGGGATAGAGGAACACGATCTCGATGTCGAACACGATGAAGAGCATCGCGGTGAGGTAGTACTTCACGGGAAAGCGACCGCCGCCGATCGGCTGCGGGGTGGGCTCGATCCCGCACTCGTAGGCGTCGAGCTTGGCCCGGTTGTAGCGCTTGGGCCCCACGATGCTCGCGGTCACCACCGAGATGATCGCGAAGATGCCTGCAAGGACCCCGAGGCTCAGGATTGGGATGGCGGCGTTCACGCTCGTCGATCCCCTTTCGCGCTGTCTTGTGAATCAGTTCACGATGCCGTTGTGAAGTCTAGACCAGACGGCGGGACTGCTTCACCCGCCTCCACCGTCCGCCTCGCGCACCCGTGCGACCGTGGGAGGATCAGGTCGTGAGCAGAGCAGATCTGGGCAAGTCCCCCGCCGATGTCGCGTCGATGTTCGACGATGTGGCCGCCCGCTACGACCTCACGAACGACGTCCTCGCGCTGGGGCAGACCCGGCTCTGGCGGCGGGCGGTGGTCAACGCCGTGGCTCCGGCAGCGGGCGAGAGGGTGCTCGACCTCGCGGCTGGCACCGCAACCTCGAGCCAGCCGTTTCGCGACCGCGGCGCCTACGTGGTTCCCTGCGACTTCTCGCTCGGCATGCTGCGGGTGGGCAAGGCTCGCCAGCCCGAGCTTCCGCTCACCGCGGGCGACGCGCTGCACCTTCCGTTCGCTGACGCGACCTTCGACGCTGCGACCATCTCCTTCGGCCTGCGCAACGTCGCTGACGTGTCGGTGGCGCTCGGCGAGATGCGACGGGTCGTGCGACCGGGTGGTCGCCTGGTGGTGTGCGAGTTCAGCCACCCCACGCTTAGTCCGCTTCGCACCCTCTACTCCGAGTACCTCATGGGCGCGCTGCCCTCGGTGGCGCGGGCAATGTCGAGCAACCCCGACGCCTACGTGTATCTCGCCGAGTCGATTCAGGCCTGGCCCGACCAGTCCGAGCTCGCCGCTCTCATTCAGCAGGCGGGCTGGGTCGACGTCGAGTGGCTCAACCTCAGCGGCGGCATCGTCGCACTGCACCGCGCAAGGAAGCCCTGACAGGCTGGCCCACCTAGGGTTTTCCCTAGGTGGTGGTGGTGCGGAGACCAGAATCTCGACACACTGCGATCTCACACCTTCCAAGGAGAAGCAGTGATTCGGATTGTGGCACGGTCGTCGGTGTTGGGAGCCGCTCTCGTGGTGATCACCACCCTGGGGCTGGGTACCGACATGGTCGGTCCGGCTAGCGCGGGTCCGGCCGCGACGACCGCGACGACCGCGACATCCTCTGC
The DNA here is from genome assembly GCA_943329595.2 of Bifidobacterium breve. Classification (GTDB taxonomy): domain Bacteria; phylum Actinomycetota; class Actinomycetes; order S36-B12; family CAIYMF01; genus CAIYMF01. The sequence continues at coordinate 8,509 of CALQEM020000088.1, read as the reverse complement.
GGCGACTCCTGCGGCCACCCCTGCACCACCAAACGTCACCCACCGAGCGGCAGCTGCCCACATCAAGCCCGCACCCCTGCTGAAGACGGTAGCCACTGGCCGCAAAGCAGCGGCCACCGTGGGGGTCGACGCCATCGCCGCCCGCAACACGTCGATGTCGCGCGAGGCGCTGACCACCTTCCTCGCCGACCCGGGCTCGCGGGTGAACCCCGACGGCGCGCTGTACTTCAGCGACTCGGGTCTGGCCCCCGGCATCCCCGACGGCGCAACCGGCGAGGCCACCCCGGCCGTGCGCCCCGCAGGTGCTGCCGCCATCGCGCCCTCGGCCGCCTTCACCCTGCAGAGTCGCCAAACTTCGACCAAAACGATTTACCTCGACTTCAACGGCGAGGTCATCACCAACTCGGGGTGGAACACGAACTCCGGCATCACCACACTGACGGCCACCCCCTTCGATCGCGATGGCGACCCCACCACGTTCAGCGACGCCGAGCGCGCCCAAATCATCGACACGTGGGCGATGGTGTCGGAGGACTACGCACCCCTCGACGTCAACGTCACCACGCAAGATCTCGGCGACGCCGCGATCGATCGCACCAGCGTGACTGACGAGAAGTACGGAACTCGAGTCGTGTTCACCAATTCTTCCGCCGTGCAGACCGCTACCGGGTGCACGGGCTCATGCGCCGGTATCGCGTTCCTCAATGGCTTCGACGCCTACGCGAGTGCCACCAGCCTTCCGCACGAGTACTTTCAGCCGGCGTTCGCCTTCACCGGGTACGTGGGCCTGTGGGACTTCTCCACCGCCATTCTCGGCGTGGTAGCCGCGCACGAGGCGGGCCACACCCTGGGCCTGAGCCACGACGGCACGGTCGCGGGCGGCTCGGGCAGCTACTACGAGGGGCAGGGCTCCTGGTCGCCGATCATGGGGTCGGCGGGCGAGCGACCCATCACCCAGTTTTCCGACGGTAGCTACACCAACGGCAACAACACTGAGGACGACTATGCGGTGATGGCGACTTTCGGTGTGTTACCCATTGCCGACGACTACCCGGGCACGACTACCGGCGCTCCGCTGGTTAACCCGGTCGCCGCGCCCGTGGCCGGCATGGTGGCCACGGCTGGCGATGTCGACTTTCTGAAGTTCACCAGCGCCGGCGGAGCCACCACGATCACCGCCTCACCAGCTGCCGAGAGCCCCGACCTCGACCTCAGCCTTGAGATTCGCAACTCCGTGAACACTCTTGTGTCGGTGACCGGATACTCAAATCCCGCCTGCGCCACCTACGCGCCTGCCGGCCAGGTCATCTCAGGCACCGCAGGGGAGGGCGTGAGCGCCACTGGCATGGGCGCGAGCGTGACTGCCACTCTCACGGCAGGCACCTACTACGCGGTGGTCACCAGCGTGGGTTGCGGTAATGCCACCACCGGCTACTCCAACTACGGAAGCCGCGGCCGCTACACGGTGTCGGTCGGCAGCCCCGTGCTCGACGTTTCAGTGATGGGTACCGGCTCGATCACCTCGAACATCGGCGGCATCAACTGCGGGGCCACCTGCAAGGCCGCCATCGCTGCCACCTCGTCGGCACCCACGGTGGTCACCCTCACCGCCACGCCCGGCGCGGGCCAGGCGCTCAGCCGCTGGAGCGGCCCCTGCGAGAAGTCCGTCGGCCAGTACTGGAACGTGCTCACTCCCACGTACGTGCCGTCGTGCAAGGTGACGATGGACCAGTCGCGCTCGGTCTCTGCTGTGTTCAGCCCGTCCACCACGCTCACCGTTCGCGCCAAGGGCGGCTTGAACGCGTCGCCGATGGCGGCGGCTGTCAATAACCCGCCGATCAGTTGCGGCGAGTACAACGGAACCACGTTCCCGCTGTGCAGCGTTCCACTCGGCCAGGGCTCCAACTTCGTGGTCAACGCCTTCGCCGACCCCGCCCAGTCAACCCTGGTGTTCAAGGGCTGGTTCGGCCCCTGCCGCGTCTATAACACCGTCCAGTGCTCGGTGCCGATGTCGTCGTCGCGCTCGATTGCCACCCTCTGGGGCACCTCCACGTCGAACGTCCTCGCTGTGACGAAGTCGGGCCTCGGAACGGTCACCTCAAATTCCGGTGGCATCAACTGCGGCGCCACCTGCGAGGCAACATTTGAGCCCGCCACATCCGTGGTGCTGACGTCAACCCCTGCACTAGGGCAGTCCTTCAAGGGCTGGGGCGGGGCCTGCTCGGGCACGTCGACCACCTGCACCCTGTCGATGGCAGCGGCGCGAACCGCCACCGCCGTCTTCGGCAGCTCCACCTCGGGCCGCCTCGCCGTATCGACCACCGGTTCGGGCACAGTGATGTCGACACCTGCCGGAATCGACTGCGGGTCTTCGTGCTTCGCAGCTCTCGAGCCGGGCACCGTGGCCCTGCGGGCCGTGCCCAACGATGGCAGCGGCTTCGTGGGGTGGACCTCGGGCTGCTCGGGCTCGAACCCAGCGTGCTCGCTCACCTTGAGTGGCACCGGCGCGTCGGTAGTAGCACAGTTCACGGCCCTGCCCAGCCTCAGCAGTTTCAGCCCCACATCGGGTGGGGGCGGCACCACGGTGACCCTTAATGGGTCGAACCTCTCGTACGTCAGCAATGTGCAGTTCAACGGCGTCGCGGCGGCCAGCTTCACCATCGTGTCCGACGCGAAGATCACGGCGGTGACCCCGGCCGGTGTCGCGTCGGGCGTGCTGACGGTGACCAACCCGGCTGGCACGGTTACCGTGCCGGGCAGCTTCAACCGCTTCACCGCCGCCCCCACGATCACCGGCTTCAGCCCCGCCTTAGGTCCGGTGGGTACCACCGTGACGGTCACGGGAACCGACTTCCTCACCGTCACCGGCATCACCTTTAACGGCGTCTCCGCAGGCCGCAGCGTTCTGTCGGACACCACCCTGAGCACCAGCGTGCCCCTGGGTGCCACCACGGGCCTCATCCGGGTAATCGGGACCGGGGGCACCGCCACCAGCGCGACCAGCTTCGTCGTGGGAACTGTGCCAACGGTCAGCGCGACAAGCCCTACCCGAGGACCCGCCGCGGGCGGCAGCGTGGTCACGCTCACTGGCACCGGCTTCATTAACGGCGCCACCGTGAGGTTCGGCACCAATTCCGCAACGAACGTGGTGGTCAACTCCGCCACCTCTATTACCGCCACCGCGCCGGCCGGGGCGGCCGGAATCGTGAACGTCACCGTTACCACCGCCGTGGGCACGTCAGCCGCGGCCGCTGGCAACCAGTTCTCCTACGTTGCGGCACCCACGGTCACTTTCCTCAGCCCAACCAGTGGCCCTGCTGCTGGTGGAACGTCGGTGATCATTACCGGCACCAACTTCACGGGTGCCACGACGGTGAATTTTGGTGCGAATGCGGCGACGAACGTAGTGGTCAATTCGGCTACGCAGATCACCGCTACCGCGCCCGCTGGCGTGGCAGGTGCGTCGACGGTGGCCGTGACTACGCCCGGTGGCACGTCGACCAACGTGGTGAGCTTCACCTACATCGCAGCGCCCACGGTGACGTTGTTGAGCCCGATCAGCGGCCCGCTGGCCGCTGGCACCGTGGTGACCATCGCCGGCACCGACTTCACCGGAGCGACGGCTGTGAATTTCGGCGCCAACCCCGCCACCAACGTGGTCGTCAATTCGGCCACGGAGATCACGGCCACCACGCCCGCTGGCGTGGCGGGTGCCGCGAGCGTGACCGTGACTGCACCTGGTGGTACGTCGACCAACGTGGTGAGCTTCACCTACATCGCAGCGCCCACCGTCACCGCGCTCAGCCCGACGCGTGGGCGCCTCACCGCGGGCACCGTGGTCACCCTCAAGGGCACCGGCTTCATCGGCGGCGCCACCACAGTGAAGTTCGGGGCCAACCCCGCCACCAGCGTGGTGGTCAACTCCGCGACCTCAGCCACGGCGACCTCTCCGGCTGGCGTGGCGGGTGCGGCGACCGTCACGGTCACGACCCCCGGTGGTACGTCGACCAACGTGGTGAGCTTCACCTACATCGCAGCCCCCACCGTCACCGCGCTCAGCCCGACGCGTGGGCGCCTCACCGCGGGCACCGTGGTCACCCTCACGGGCACCGGCTTCATCAGAGGCGCCACCACAGTGAAGTTCGGCGCCAAGGCCGGCACGGCCGTCACGTTCGTGTCCGCCACTTCCATCCGTGCCACCGCGCCGGCCGGATCAGCCGGCGCCGTGAAAGTCTCGGCCACAACTGCCGGCGGCACCTCCGCCAACGTCACGCAGTACACGTACGCCGCCGCGCCCATCATCACCAGCTACACCCCCACAGCGGTGGCCGCCGGCTCGACAGTGACCATCACCGGCAGGAACTTCACCGGTGCGACCACAGTGAAGTTTGGCACCGTGTTGGCTAGGAGGTTCACGGTCATCTCAGCGACCAGCATCATCGTGGGAGTGCCCACCGGCGTCACCGCGAGCAAGGTGTCGGTCACCACGCCCGGCGGCACGACCACCAGCGTTACCTCGTACACGCTGTCGGGGACCGCGCGCCCGACCGTGACTTCATTCACCCCGACCAGAGGACCGGTAGGAACCACCGTGACCGTGACCGGTATCAACGCCGGAGCGGCCACCTCCGTCAAGGTCAACGGGGTGACTGCTACCTTCACCGTGCTCACCCCCGCGACGCTGCGCCTCACAGTGCCGGTCCGGGCGACCACCGGCCGCATTGCGGTGACGACCGCAGGCGGAACAGCCATCAGCGCCACCAGCTTCACGGTCACCCGGGTGGCCCCGCTACTGCGGGTACCAGCCGGCAAGATGGCAGCCCTACTTCGCTGGGAATGACCTTCAGGTACCTAGCGACCGAACGCCGCCGTGAGAAAGTTCGCGCCCCTAGTCGAGCAAAGGCAGACCCCCTACGCCAGTGGGGAGTCATTATCTAGAGCTGCCGGTCAGCCGCCGAGGGCTCCGCGCATGGCGTCGAACTTGGCTTCACTCTCGGCGAGCTCCGACTCCGGAGTCGACCCCGACACGAGTCCGCAGCCGGCGAATAGCCGCAGCTTGCGGCCGTCGTCTGGGTCGATCTGGGCGCAGCGAAGTGCGATGCCGAACTCACCGTCACCGCGGCCGTCCATCCAGCCGACCGGGCCTGCGTACCGGCCGCGATCCATGCCCTCGAGCTCGCGGATCATCCCGAAGGCACGCTCGGTGGGTGTTCCGCACACTGCTGCAGTGGGGTGAAGCGACGCGGCTAGGGCCAGCGCCGGAGCACCATCGACCAACTGACCGCTCACGTCGGTGGCGAGGTGCTGCACGTTGGCCAGTCGAAGCAGCCGCGGGCGCTTGGGCACCTCGAGATCGGTGCAGTGAGCCGCGAGGGCCGCTGCCACCGAACTGACGGCGTAGCCATGCTCCTCGTGGTCCTTGTCGCTGGCCATCAGAATCTGCGCGAGTCGCTCATCCTTGCCCGAGTCGTCGGACCGACGGATGGTGCCGGCCAGCACCCGCGACACCACGAGGTCGCCGGTGCGGCGTACGAGCAACTCAGGCGTGGCACCCACCAGACCGTCGACCGCGAAGGTCCAGCACTCGGGGAACGACTCTGCGAGCCGATCGAGAAGCCGGGGCGCGTCAATGGGCCTCTCGAGGGTGACATTGAGGTCGCGCGCAAGCACCACCTTGTCGAGCTCACCCGCCGCGATGCGAGCCACGGCCTCCGACACCACGCCCTGCCACGACTCGACTGACCGACTGCCCGACGAGTAGCCGGAGACCGAGGGCATTGACCGCTCGTTGCGAGGTTCGGGCAGCAGCGCGAGCACCGACTCCTCCGCGCCGGTACTGATCTCAGTGAGGAAGGCCCTTCCGTCACGCATACCCACCACCACGCGAGGGACCACCACCACCGAGCGGCCTGGCTGGGAGTCGAAGGCGAAGGAGGCGAAGGCAACCGGACCAGAGCCCGGGAGGCGGACTGAGTCGTCGACCGCGGCATCGGCGACGAACGCCGACCACCAGCGCTGGGCCCGGGAGAACCGCTCAGGCCCGGAGAACTCGGCTCGGGCCGCCTCTCCCCAGGCGACCAGCCCCTCGCCGCGCCGCACCCAGGCGAGCGAGCCCTCGGCCGGGAGGAGGCCGAGCAGCGAGCCAGGATCTGGGATAGGAACCGAGCGGACCGTCACGGGAGGGGCCACAGGGGCCACGACAGCAGTACTCATGGTGACCCCAGCGTACGGCGCCCGCTGATCTCCCGCAGCGCAGGCTGGAGTGATTCCCACCACCTCGCAAGGGCCTCGGACCTGCACTCCAACCCTTCACACCAGCGCGACACGGTGCGAGGCTCACGGCGAGGGTCTAGCCGCCGAACTGCGGGCCTCTCGACGCTCGAGTGGCGCCCAACGTGCATGTCGGCGAATCTGATGGTGTCGACCACCACCCACCACACGCCCGGCGTTAGAGTTTTGTCGCTCTATTCGGCTCGAGGAGACAGCGACCATGCACCCCGCCAGAAACGTCGAGCATGTCGGCGCTCCCGTCACCGACGTTCGCTCGCTGCGTCGCACATCCTCTGCGTGGGGAGTGTCGCCGATGTAACTCACGTCCATGCGACCAGCACCAGCTCAACCTGCTCGCCCACACCGGCACCTGCCGCGTGTGTCTTCGCGCCCTCACCTAGGGCGAGGAAGCGCTCTGGAACCCCGAGGCGCACATCACCCTCTGCGTCGCCTGCGACACCACCGAATGAGGAACTCACCATGACCGATCCAGCCAGCACCGAGCCCGACGGAATCCCCGTCACAGACGTGCGCTCGCTGCGGCACGGCTTTTCCGTGTGGGGGGCATCCGCCCTCTCCTTCGCCACGATGCGCCCGCTGGTGGGCATCGTCCTCGGGGGGTACGTCATCACCTGGGCTGGCCTCTCGGGCTGGATCGCTGCCGCCGTATTAATGGTGCTACTTCTCTTGGCAAGTCTCGTGCTCGCGGCGATCGCCTCGCGCTGGCCGCTCGAAGGGTCGGTATCGGCCTGGACCCGTCAGTTGATGGGCCCCCGGACCGGGATGATGGCTGGCTGGCTCTACCTGTGCTCGTACGTCCTCTACATGGGACTGCTCGCTTTCTTCGACGTCCAGCGACTCTTCTACCTTGTCGGATACTCCACACCGGTTCCGATTCAGTCGGCGATCCTGTCAGCGGCAGTGCTTCTGGTGGCCACGATTTTGAACTGCCTGAGTCGCACACTGTTGACGATCTTCGTCTACTTGGCCGCGGGCGTCTCCCTAGTGGGCTGCTTGACTTTTGGCACGATGCTGCTGATGCATGCTCAGCGCAGCATCGTCGACCTCTTCCAATCACCGGCTGGGGTTTCGCTGGACTGGGCGTGGTGGAGCGGCCCCTTTCTCGTCGCCGTTGCGTGGGCCACGGCCAGTTGCTTACGCGGGTTTGAACTACCGACCGATGTCGCTGAGGAGGTGAGAGAGCCATCCATCAATGTCGGCAAGGCGATGATCGGGGCCGTGATTGTGGGTGGGCTCGTCACCTTGTACACCGTCGTTGCCGTGGCGCTCGCGGTGCCCGCGGCCACCAGTGCCGATGGAAGCACGTCTAAGAATCCGTACGCTGCCTCGATCGGTACGTTGCTAGAAACGGTTCTGGGCGTGACTGCAGCCAAGACGTTCGCCGTTTTGATGATCATCGCTACCTTCGCAGCCCTTGCGATCTGCCAACTGGCCGCCTCACGCACTCTCTGGACGATGGCGCGCGACCGTGACGTTCCTGGGCACACCTGGCTGGTCGCACTTTCTGCGGGGAACCGAATGCCCGTGAAGGCATTGATCGTGGTCGCCGTGGGTGCCGCGGCCCTGCCGTTCGTGCTGACTGAGCGCACGGCCTTCGTGCTTGGAGGAGCATCGACCATTCCGCTACTTCTGGCACTTCTTTTGCCCGTGGTGGGACTCATCCGCGCCCGTCGACGCGGAGAGTGGCGTTCAGGGCCATGGGGCACAGGACGTTGGCTGGGTTTCGTTTCAGTGCTGGCTGCGATCTCGCTCGCTGCACTCACCCTCAACATGGCGTGGCCGCATGAGGATCTCTACGGTTCCGGACTAGCTTCCTGGCGCCCCGTGATGATCGTGATCGCCGTCTTCATCAGCGGCCTTGCACTCATGGCGTGGGCGTTCCGCGACGGGGGCATTCACGTGCGCAACCACGACCACGTCGATCGCGACCTGCACGAGCGCATCCTGCTCGCCCACACCGGCACGTGCAGCGTGTGCCTCCGCCCACTCGCCAGCGGCGAGGAAGCGTCCTGGAACCCCGAGGCCCACGTCACCATCTGCGTGGCCTGCGACTTCGACGTCGTGGTCTAGCCGCCGAGGTGCGGGTGTCCGCCCTGCTCAGGCGGCACTCGGCCTCGTCGTCGATGACTCTCCGTGGTGCGGCACTCCCCGCACCCACGTCCGGCGCTAGAGTTTTCGCGCATCGACGGGCCCGAGGCGCACGTCACCATCTGCCTCG
>CALQEM020000087.1:0-12775 GCA_943329595.2 Bifidobacterium breve | reverse complement strand
GCGAGAGGCAGCGAAGGTCTACGGCTACACGACGAGGCGTGGCTTAAGTTCCTCGATGCGACCGAGGAGCCCGTTCACGAAGGATGCGGAGTCGTCGGTGGAGAGTGCGCTTGCGAGTTCAACCGCCTCGTCGATGGCCACCGAGTCGGGTACATCGTCGTTCCAGAGGATCTCGAAAACTGCGATGCGCAAGATGGTGCGGTCGACCGCGGGCATGCGGTCGAGGGTCCAGTCGAGCGAGTGGGTCTCGAGCAACTCGTCTATGCGCGCACCGTGGGTGATCACTCCTCGGGCGAGCATGAGTGCGTAGTCGTCGATGCCGTCGACCTCCCGCTCGGTCACGAGACCGGTCGGGTCGATACCCCGAATGTCGGCCTCGTACAGCAGGTCGAGTGCCCGCTTGCGCGCCTTGCGTCGGGCCGTCATCTCGGCTAGTTCACCCGACCGATGTACGAGCCGTCACGAGTGTCGACCCTGACCTTGGTGCCGTTGTCAATGAAGAGCGGCACCGCGATTTCGGCACCGGTCTCGAGGGTGGCGGGCTTGGTCCCGCCGGTCGAGCGGTCACCCTGCAGCCCCGGCTCGGTGTAGGTGATGAGCAACTCGACCGAGGCCGGCAGCTCGACGTACAGAGGCGCACCCTCGTGTACGGCCACGACCGCATTCTGGTTCTCGAGCAGCCACTTGGCGTTATCGCCCAGCACCGCCGTGGATATGGGAAGCTGCTCGTAGGTGTTGGAATCCATGAACACCCAGTCCTCGCCGTCGCGGTAGAGGTACTGCATATCGCGCTTGTCGACCGTGGCGGTCTCGACCTTGATGCCAGCGTTGAAGGTGCGGTCGACCACCTTGCCGGTGAGAACGTGCTTGAGCTTGGTGCGCACGAATGCCGGCCCCTTGCCCGGCTTGACGTGCTGGAAGTCGACGACGCTCCACAGTTGCCCGTCGATATTGAGCACGAGGCCGTTCTTCAGGTCATTGGTGCTCGCCACGTGGGTCTCCTGCGGTTGGGCGACACCGGTGGGGCCTCAGCCCAGCACCAGCAGGTCGCGGCTCAAAGTCGTCATCGGTTGTGCACCATCGGGGGTGACCACGAGGGAGTCCTCGATCCGAACACCCCCCCGGCCGGGCAGATACACACCCGGCTCGACGGTGATCGTCATGCTGGGCTGCAGTCTAGCGATGGTGGCTGCGCCCATCAGCGGCGCCTCGTGAATCTGCAACCCAATGCCGTGACCGATGCCGTGGCCGAAGTTCTGGCCGTATCCAGCCGCATCGATGACGCGACGCGCGGCGGCGTCGACCTCACGGGCCTCCACTCCCGGAGCGACAGCGGCCCGCCCCGCGCCCGCCGCCTCAGCGACCACCCGGTGCACCTCGACTTGCCATGCTGATGCCGGCGCACCCACCACGAAGGTGCGGGTCATGTCGGCGTGGTACCCCTGCCACCGAGCCCCGAAATCAATCTTGAGAAGGTCTCCACGCTCGATAACCCGGTCTGTGGGCTCATGGTGAGGCTCTGCTGAACTGCTGCCGGTGGCCACGATGGTGCTGAACGCGGCGGCGTCGGCGCCCTCCTCGCGCATCAGGAACTCGAGTCGGGCCGCCACCATCCGCTCGCTGGTCCCGACCCGCACCTCGAGCATCAGGCGCTGAAGGGCGCGCTGACTGATCTCGCAGGCCTCGCGCAGCAGGCCAATTTCATACTGATCCTTGATCTGTCGGAGGGCACCGACCTGGTCGGGCGTGGCGACCAACTCGACTCCGAGTTCGGCCGCCAACTCTTCGAGGCGATCCCCCGTGGCAAGAGAGGTGGCCTCGGCCTCGATGCCGACTCGGATCAGCCCGGCAGCAGCCGCCTCGCGGAGGGCGCCCGCCGCCGCATCGCGATGGAGGGCCACGGGAAGTCCTGGGCAGAGGTCGGCCACGGCCGTCTCGTAGCGGCTGTCGGTGACCAGAGTGGCCATGTCACCCTTGTCACCCATCAGCAGTGCAGCGTTGCTGCCACTGAAGCCAGTGAGGTAGCGGCAGTTCATCAGATCGGTGACGAGAAGAGCCTCAACCCCGAGTCCCTCCAACGTGCCCGCGAGCCGGACCCGCCGCTCAGCATGAGCCTGGGCTCGCCCCACGTCAGACACCGGCGGCGATGGCACGCAACGCGAGGAGGTACGACTCGACGCCGAACCCGGCGATGGTGCCGGTGGCTACCGCGGAGACCACCGAGAGGTGCCGGAACTCCTCCCGAGATGCCGGATTCGACAGGTGCACCTCGATGAGGGCCGCCGTGCGCTGGGCAACGGCGTCTCGCACCGCGTAGGAATAGTGGGTGAAAGCCGCCGGATTGAGCACGACCGGCACGGCATTGTCGGCGGCCTCGTGCAGCCAGCCAATAAGCGTGGCCTCGTCGTCAGTCTGCCGCACCTCAACCTTGAGACCGAGCGAGTCGCCGAGCGCGACGACCTGTTCGGCGAGCTGCGCATGGGTGAGGGTTCCGTAGACGTCGGGCTCGCGCGTGCCGAGTCGACCGAGGTTGGGTCCGTTGAGAACGAGTACGCGGGTCATGCCGACACCCTATGACCCGCAAGGCCTCCGCGCGATTACCCGCAGGTGCGAGCGAAGGCCTCGTCGAGCACCCGTGCGTCGGGTCCGGCAAGCAGCACCGGCACAGCTTGAGCGTCGCTGGTACTCACGTTCTCGAGCACCACGAAGCGCAGCAACGAACCACGTGACTTCTTGTCACGGCCCATGGCAGCGAGCAGTGCCTCTCGCTGGGCCACGGGGTACGAGACTGGAAGCCCAAGCCCGGCCAACACGTCACGGTGCCGAGCGACCGCGTCATCAGACAGAAGGCCGGCCGCGCGTGAGAGCTCAGCCACGAACACCATGCCCACGCTGATGGCGTCTCCGTGTCGCCAGCGGTAGCCCTCGACGTGCTCGATGGCGTGGCCGAACGTGTGTCCGTAGTTGAGAACCTCTCGCCCGGTCACCCGCGGAAGTCCGCGCGGTGACGGGGCGATTCCGTCGACGGCGACCGTGGTGGCCTCCCGAAAGTCGCGGGCCACCACCTCAGCCTTGACCCTCACTGCGCGCGTGATGAGCTCAGCCTCAGCTGCTCCCCCGGCCCTTGACGCCATGGTGAGGTCAGCCTCCACCAGGTCGAGAATGTGAGGGTCGCTGATGAACCCGCACTTGACCACCTCGGCTAGCCCCGCCGCATAGTCGGCCGTTGGGAGCGTGACCAAGGCGTCGAGGTCGCACACCACGCCCGCCGGCGAGTGGAACACTCCGACCAGATTCTTGCCCTCGGCCGTGTTGATTCCGGTCTTGCCACCCACTGCCGCGTCGACCATTCCGAGCAGCGTGGTGGGGACCACGATGTGCTGAACCCCGCGCAGCCAGGTAGCGGCAACGAACCCGGAGAGGTCGGTAGTGGCGCCGCCCCCAACCCCAATCACGGCGTCGGAGCGGCTGAACGAGGCGGCCCCGAGTTGGGCCCAGCAGTGCGCCGCCACCTCGACGGTCTTCGCGGCCTCGGCGTCGGGCACCTCAACGACCAGCACTCGGATACCGGCATTCTCGGCCTCGGCAGCGATTGCCCGGGCCCGGTCGGCCACCGCAGGGGCGTGGAGCACCGCCAGCTGCCGCGTATCGGAAGCCAACAGCGAGACTGCAGACCGACTGACACCGTGCCCAATGACGACGTCGTACGGAGTCTCCACCTCGACCGTGACGGTGGTGAGTTCCGTCATGAGTGGACCCGGTCCGCGAGCCAGGCCGCGATGTCGGCCACCGATGCCTCGACCTCTAGCGCATCAGTGTCGACCACGTGGTCGGCGACCTCTCGGTAGAGCGGTGTTCTCTCCGCAAGCAGGGCCACCAGGCGCCCCCGGACGTTTCCCATCAGCACCGGCCGTGACACACCCATACCCACCCGACTCGCGGCCGCCCCGGAAGATACCTGCAGCCACACCACGGGAACATCAGCGAGAAGGCGGCGCGTGGGCTCCGACAGGACAGCACCTCCACCCAGCGAGAGCACTCCCTCATGGTCAGTCAGCGCAGTCGCCACCGCTGCCTCTTCCCGCTGGCGGAACACGGGCTCGCCCTCGTCGACGAACTGGTCGGCGATGGGCTTGCCGACCGACTGCTCGATGTCGGCATCGGTGTCGCGGAACGCCACGCCGAGGCTGTCTGCTAGCGCGCGCCCCACCGTGGACTTGCCACTTCCGGGAGCCCCGACCAGCACCACCCGAGGCCCCGTCATCAGCTCACCGACAGCGTGTCGAGATAGGAGCGATGGTTTCGTCGAGTCTCGGCCAGCGAGTCGCCGCCGAACTTCTCGAGCATCGCGTCGGCGAGAACGAGCGCCACCATGGCCTCGGCCACGATTCCCGCGGCGGGCACCGCACAGGTGTCGCTGCGCTGGGCGATGGCCCTGGCCTCCTCGCCAGTGGCGACATCGATGGTGCGTAGCGCCTTGGGCACCGTGGAGATGGGCTTCATCGCCGCGCGCACCCGCAGCACCTCCCCGGTGCTCATACCACCCTCGGTGCCCCCCGAGCGGGTGGTGAGGCGAGTGAGCACACCGTCGGCACGGACGATCTCGTCGTGGGCCTGCGAGCCTCGTCGCGAGGCCGTGGCAAACCCGTCGCCCAGTTCGACGCCCTTGATCGCCTGGATACCCATCAGGGCTGCGGCAAGTCGAGAGTCGAGGCGCCGGTCCCAGTGCACGTGTGAACCGAGTCCTGGCGGAAGGCCGTAGGCGAGCACTTCAACGACACCGCCGAGGGTGTCGCCGTCGTGCTTGGCGGCGTCGATCTCGGCCAGCATGGCAGCGCTCGTGGCCAAGTCAGCGCACCTCACCGGGTCTTCGTCGAGTCGTAAGCGGTCGGATGGCAGCGGCAGGGGGGCGTCGTCGGGCGTTGCCACAGCCCCGATGCTGACCACATGGCTGAGCACCTCGATGCCAGCAACCTGCAGAAGGAATTGGCGGGCTACAGCACCCAGGCCCACCCGTGCCGCTGTCTCACGGGCGCTCGACCTCTCGAGAATGGGTCGGGCGTCGGTGAATCCGTACTTCTGCATGCCCGCGAGGTCGGCATGGCCCGGGCGGGGGCGAGTGAGGGGCTCATTGCGCCCCAGCCCCTCGAGGACGGCTGGGTCGACGGGGTCGGGCGACATTACCTCGGTCCAGCGGGGCCACTCGCTATTTCCAATGCGCAGCGCAACCGGACCCCCGAGGGTAAGCCCGTGGCGCACTCCGCCCAGGATGTCGAGCTCATCGCGCTCAAACTTCTGTCTCGCCCCTCGACCCACGCCAAGTCTGCGGCGCGCAAGGTCGAACTGGATGTCGTCGGAAGTCACCGCCACCCCGGCCGGGACCCCCTCAAGGATCGCCGTGAGGGCTGGTCCATGGGATTCACCAGCAGTTAGCCATCTCAGCACGCCGCCATTGTTCCACGAGTTCGACCAAAGGCCCGAACTCGCGCCGCGAAGCTAACTCGGGGTGCCCGCCTGGTTGTCAGTTCCAGCTGGAACCGGCTCGCCGCCAGCAGGTGCCGCGGGAGCAGGCACGACACTGGGGGTGCCGAGGTCGGGGTTGATGAATACTGCTGCGCGTAGCGAGGTGGTCAGCGTCGCATCGGTTCCACCCGTACCCACCGCGAGGTCAAGACCGTGCACCAGCACCGCCCGCTTCATCGCCTCGAGCGCCGCGAGGAAGGCTTGGGTCTGCGCGTAGGTGCCGGTGATGGAGATCGCGAGCGGTACCTCCTGCAGGCCCCCGACCGCAGCAGGCTGCGATGCGTTGCCAGCGGTAGGGGGAGACACGAGGATGGGCGACGACGGCGTGAGCTCGCCCAAGGTGACGCCGGCCGACTTAGCAGCGGCGGAGATCTCACGCAGCAGCGTGGGAATCTGCTCGCTGGCAGGAATCGTCGTGGCGAGCGCCTTGAGCTGAGCGCGCCGTACCGACAGACCCGCGCTCTGCTTCTTTAGCCTCGCCACGTTGTCCTGCGCTGTCGCATTGGCCGCCTCCTGTGAGGCGACCTCATCCTGCACCGACGACGTGCGATCGCGCATAGGAGAAATCAGCATGGTCCACCCCAGTACCATCACGACGACGGCCGCGAGGGCCCCCACGACGAGCCACCCCTTGGCGGAAGCGATTCTCATGGCGTCTCCTTGGTAACGTACCGACCCGACTTGGCAGCGGGGGCGAGGTCGACGGTGTTGTCGAAGCCGACTCCCGGGGTGCCCTCGCCGCTCACGGTTGACGCGTGGGTGAGGGTGGGATCGAGGAGCAGCTTGTCGGCCGCCAACGCGTCGAGCCATCCCGCGACCAACGAGTACGAGTCGGCAGTTCCAGCGACGGTCATCCTGCCCGCGGGGATGACAACCTCGGAGGTTGACCCAGTAGACCCGGCAGTGCCGTTCGCGGGTGCAGCAGGCACCTGTCCGACACCCTCCGGCAACGCCGCGGTGATCTTGGTGAGCGAGACCCCCTTGGGCGCGGTCGCCTGAAGCTTGGCGAGCACCGACGACCACAGCACCTCACTGCCCAGGGCCAGCTCTAGGTCCTGTCTCGCGTTGGCCAGTTCGCTCGCCACGCGGGGCACATCGGAGAACTTCGCCTGCTGCACCGCGAGCAACCCGGATGCGGCTTGGGCGTCTGCCAGTTGCTGCTCGGCCTCAGCAACCTGCGATGAGCCCATCATCCACAATCCCCCGACGGCCAGTACTGCTCCACCGATGCCGACCACGGCCAGACGGCGGGCACGTCGCACTCGCTTGGAGTCGGCGACCGACTGCGGGATCAGCCGGGCGATCGGAAACGACGAACCCGGGAAAGCGGCAGTGGGCACGGGCACGTGGATGCCCTCGGGACTGAGCCCCTGGGCATGAGCGTCGGCCATCATGGTCATGACAGTCCTCCCATCGCGAGTCCGACCGGCACCGCAGCCATCGGCTCAATGAACGACAGCTGGTCGGGCGTGAGGGGTGTGCGCGAGGTGTCGAGCGCCGCGAACGGAGTTCCCTGAACCACAGGCGCCCTCACCCCCGCCGCTAGTCTCTCGGCCAGCTGCGGCAGGCGCGATCCCCCGCCGGTGAGAACCAAACGTGAAAGTCCGCTGCCCGAGCCGCTGGCGAGGAAGTAGTCGACGCTGGTGCGCACCTCGTCAACGAGGGAGCTAATCGACGCCGCCAGCACCCGCTCGACAATCAGCGGGTCGACCCGAGTCGCACCATGGGGGTTGCGCACCACGGCCGAGGCCTCAGCGGCGGACAGTCCGGCCTTCTCGATGAGGGCCTCGGTGACGGTGTCACCACCCATCATGAGCACGCGGACGAACTGGGGAACACCATTGTCGTGCACCACGATGTTGGTCACCCGGGCGCCGATATCGACAACTGCCTCCGCCATCGAGGAGCGGCCCTCGCGCCCGTCAACTGCCACGCTGCGAAGCACGGCGAAAGGGGTGAGGTCGACCTGAACGGTCTCGAGGCCGGCTGCCGTGGCGGCAGCAATGGCTCCCAGCACGGTGTCCTGCGAGGCCGCAACGAGCAGTCCGCGATGCATCGGCGATCCGCCTTTGTCGACCTCCTGCATAGGAATGAAGTCGAGCACGGACTCATCGATGCCCATAGGCACGAGATCGGCCACCTGAAAACGGAGGGACGAGCGACGCTCGTCGTCGGGCATCACGGGCAGTTCGACCTGACGCACCAGCACACGCTGGTTGCTGACGCCGAGGATGACCTTGCGACTCCCGAACTTGGCAGACTTCCAGAGTTGGCGCAGCGCGACCGCAACGGCCTGGGTGTCGATCACCTCACCGTCGAGCACCGCACCCACGGGCAGCGGCACCTGCCCAAAGCGGTCGAGGCGTAGCGAGCCCGAGTGCACTGAGATCTCGGCCGCACGCACGCTGGTGGTACCGATGTTGACTCCGACGGCCGATCGTGATGCCACAACCCGACCCCTCTGCTCGGCCCGCCATTCGGGCATCTGTCCTGAAGGATCGGCACATTCGGTCTAGAACTTAAGCCTCAGACAGCCCCGAGTCACAGGCCCACCAGCCCGAGGTACCACTGGCTGAGGGGCTCGGCCAAGAAGATTGCCAGGAGCGTGCCCAGAAGCATGAACGGCCCGAAGGGCAGCGCGGTGCGTCGGCCGGCCCGTCCAGCGACCATCATGGCAACGCCCACCACGGCCCCCAGAGCAAATCCGAGGAAGCCACCCACCACGAGCGCCGCCCAGCCGAGCCAGCCGAGGTACGCCCCCAGCACGCCCGCCAGCTTCACGTCGCCGAAGCCCATACCCGCGGGATGAATCAGGGCGAGCAGGAAGTACACCCCAAAAAGAGCTGCCGCACCGGCGATGGCACGCACGTAGTTGTCCCACTGCCCCTCCAGAAGCGCAGGGAGCAGGAAGAGCACGGCGGCAACGGGGTACGACGGGAGAACGATCACGTTGGGCAGTCGCTTAGTGTCGAGGTCGATCGCAGCCAGCGCCACGCCCACCGCGCCGAGGTAGAGGTAGGCCGGTAGGTCCCAGGCGAGGCCGAACCGCCAGGCCATCAGCGCGAATACCGCTGCAGTGAGCAGCTCGACGAGGGGGTAGCGCGCACTAATGGGCTCGTGGCAGGTGCGGCACCGGCCGCGCAGCAGGAGCCAGGAAATCACCGGAATGTTGTCGCGAGGAGAGATCAGGTTGCCGCAACCCGGACAGCGCGAGGGCGGCGACACGATGGACTCCCCCGCTGGCACCCGATGGATGACAACGTTAAGGAACGAGCCGATGAGCAGGCCGATCAGGCCCACCGCGATCACTAAGGCTGGCACGGGCCGAGCCTAGTCCGCCCGCGCCCTGCCGCTGAAACCCCTCAGGAAGAGTAGACAGGAATCAACTCAGACCACTGGGTAGGTGCGAACGCCGACTGCACCGGGTTGAGGAACTTCGGCGGCGAGTCCCACTGCAGTCGCTTGTCGTATACGTAGCTCTTCAGGAAGCCCGACGTGCCGCTCTGGCCCACGATGCCGCGGTACTTCTGTGCAATAGCCCCGAAGACGTTCAGGGTGCCCAGCGTCGCGCCGTACTGGTAGTTCTGCACTCTGAACGAGTGCTGCACCGACAGCACGGCCGCGTCGATCTGCACATTGTTGGTCGCTGTTGTGAGGTTCGTATACACGTAGTTGCCCGAGCTGGTCGTGCGTGAGATCGGGTGGTAGACCTCGACATTATTGGTGGCGATCAGGCCGAGCAGGTCATCCTGTGCCTGCGTGGCATCGACCCGGTAGTCGTACCGCACGTCGTCGACCACGACGATGTTGTTCTCGGCCGCTACCGTCAGCCTGCCGTCGAGCGTCCCGCTCACAAACGCGTCGCCCGCCTTGCAGCTGTAGGTCGCTCCGTAGTCGTTGGTGATCGGATATCCCACCCCGTTCGCTGTGGGGCAGGTGGTGGCACCCGCGGTGCCGTAGGTGTCGGCCGTGGCAGGTGCCGTGCGAACGTAAAGCACTCCATTGGCGGGCAATGCGACTCCTGTACCAGTCGCGCAGCCGCTCACCGGGTGAGGCGACTTCGTAAGCGGGCTCACGATGTCGAGTTTGCCGTCGGCCCTCATCGTGATCTTCGTGGGGCCGGTGTAGAGGCAGCCGGTCGGGTTGGGGGTCGTGAGGGCGGGGTTGGTCTCGCTCTTGAGCGCGGAGTTGCTCGGGGGCATGTCGAGCTTGACGGGGCCTGATGGAATCGCGACCGCGAAAAGTGGCAGATGGCTGGTGTTGGTGTCGCAGGTCTGCCGCCACCGACGAGAGCCGGAGGACGGCGTGTAGTTGGTGGTGACCTTCCCCTTGAACCACGGCCCGTAGGTTCCTGTGGGCATCCCGGTGACCGTTCCGACACACATCAACATGGCGTCGTTCGAGTGCGCCGGGCCATCGACAATGTCGCCCGTGGCGAACTGGATCGAGGTGCAACTACTCGACCGACCCGCGTAGTAGTACTGGTCGCACTTCCACGTCGACGACGGCGAGTACAGGGCTGGGTCCTGGGTTTCGAGATCGGTGAAGTAAAGGAAGTCGATGAACGAGCCACGGCGCAGTTGGGCCTCGACCGTTCGAATCGAGGTGCCCACCTTGCCCGAAGCACGAATCTTGAGAACCCCGCGCTGGTTGTAGAGCTCATTGTTGATCTCGTAGCGGAAGTACTCGCGCGTCGTTCCGCCGTTGGGCACCGCGGTCCACGCAGTAAAGGCCGTGTTGCCCGACGTGCCGTCGTAGAAACTGGCGCCGGAGTAGGCAGACGCAGAGCCGTGCATCCAGTAGAGGCTGTCACGGTTGAGCTTGGAGACGTAGTCGTCGACACCGGCCTGCGCCGCCGCGAGGGCCGAGCCCCAGTTCTGGTCTTTGCCCACCTGCTGGAGTTGGCGGAGCGCGTACGAGGCCCCGGCCGTGGTGAGCATAGTGAGAATCATGGTCACGCAGAGCACCATGATGAGGGCCACGCCACGCTCGCCCGACGCCCGCGCCGCGGAGGTCCGATTCCTCATCCACGCCGTCATCGCTTCAGCACTCCCAGGTTGGGCAGCACGATTGCCTGATTCAGCGTGATCGACGGAGCTCCCCGCGAGGGATCGGAATTGACCACGAGGGTCACGTCGACCTGGCGCACCAGCGAGGTGTCGACGCTTAACGAACTTGTTTGGCTGGCCAGGGCCACTCCGCTGGAATTGAGGTACTTGAACAGGGGTGTCGATTGCCCGCTCGGGATCTTGCTCGCGATCACGGTGGTGCGCGCGGTCGAGGTGAACGTGTAGGGCGGCTGGTCGAGGGCCGTGCCGGTGCCAGTGCTGGTCCACACCTGCTCGACGAGTTCCCTGTTGGAGTTGACACTGAAGGTCATCTTGGTCGGCGTCGAGCCGAAGCTCACAAACATCGTGACACTCTCGGGCGCGATGGCCACAAACGCCGGGTCAGTGCTGCCGTCGCTCTTGATCAGCTCGGTTCCAGCGCGCACCGCCTTCGTCATGCGGTTCATTCCGATGCGAGCGATGTCGAGTGAGGTTCCCTTGGTGTTTTCTCGCACTAGTGCCTTGCCCTGGACGACCACAGTGCCCACCAGAGCAGAGCTGAGGATACCAAGGATCAGCATGGTCACAGCGGTTTCGGCCAGCGTGAAGCCGCCCTCACCACGCACAGCGCGAAGCCTGGTGACGAACCAGTGAAAGGTCACGGCACATTCACCACCACGACGATCGAATCCACCTGGGGGTGCAGCCACACACGAACAGGCGTTGTGCCCACCACGTTGGAGGTGATGTCCCAGTAGCCGTAGGGCACGTCGACCTTGAACCCGCCGGTAGCAGTGGTGGTGCCGAGCGCGTACGTCTCGCCCGATGTGCAGCCCGGGAAGTACACCGCGCTCGTGGCAGGGTCCCAGGGCACGTGAGTCATGGTCACAGCAGCGCCCGTCACAGCCGCGTTGGCCGTGTTGCGCACCTGAACCTCGACGTCGGCCATGTCGACTGTGCCACGGTTGACGTTGGGCACGGCGAGCGCCGGGACGGCTGCCCCTCGTGAGACTCCCGGGTGATACCGACCGCCGTTCGTGGTCGACATCACATCGAGATACGGGCTGTTAGCCGGCATCGTCAACGCGCTCGGCACCGCGCCCTCGGGGTCGGCGTCGTCGCACGACCCAGTCCACACCGTGTAACCCGACTGGTAAGGGAAGCGGTTGGTCAGCGTGCGAGTTGTGCCGGTGCCAGGCACCGTCAGCCTGCCGCTGGGCACCAGCGACGTATTGCCCAACGTGATCGGGACCGAGGCGAGTGGCGGGTAGTCGCCGTTAGGAAGCGTGAGCGTCAGCGTGGCCGTTACCCCAAGTTCGAAGGCGACCGCCACCGTCTGGGCCGCCTGCACGGTCACCGACTTGCTCGGGGCGGTGAGTCCTTCGGGAGTCACGTACCCCGCAAGCGACGCAGTTGCCGTGTAGCTGCCAGGAGTGCGCTGATCAACGAAGGCGCAGCCGGCCCCATCTGAATAAGTCGTCGCCGTCCCACTGGGGCCAGTCGTGACTACCTGAGCGCCCTCCACCCCGGCTCCGCTCCCGTCGCGCACCTTGACCGCCAGGTTGCCGAGGGTAGGGTCGTAGCTTGTCACGCTTGGCGAAAGCAGGGTTTGCGAGCGGACAGGTGCCGCAAAGGATGACATTCCGGTCCATCGCACCGCTATCGAGATCGACTTGTACGCCACGCTGCTTGAGCCCGTGCCATCGCACGGTGATCCGCTGCTGTTCTGGAGGTAGGTCGTGACCGTCTGGGTGATGGTGAACGACTCCCCATTGATCGAGTCGGTCCACGTCTTGGAGCTGAGCGACGAGAAGTCCGTCGCCGCGCGAGCCGCATCGATTGCCTGAGCCGCGACGTCGAGGCCAACCTCCCTGGCGCGCGAGTCGCGCTGCATGGACATCTGCTTGGTGAGGGTGAAGGCCACCGACGTGAGGAGCACAGACATCAGCGTGATCGCAACGAGGACCTCGACGAGGCCAAGGCCCTCGTCGTCGGCCCACAGTGCACGCAGTCGCTGGATCATCGCTTCCTCACCCGGTCGGTCATGACACTGTCTCTATCGGCTCAACTGGCCCGGGCCTTGAGTCCCATGGCTTTCCCGCGAGCCCGCCCGCGTCTCAGACTCCGGACGTGCGGACATGCCGCTGGGGTGGTTCGGGACTCCGTGTGGAGTTCCGAACCACCCCAGCGGGTGGAGCTCAGGC
>CALQEM020000086.1:0-12855 GCA_943329595.2 Bifidobacterium breve | reverse complement strand
GGAAGCTCGGCACCCGCGCCGGAATCCTCAAGGGCCTCACCGTCACCGGTGGCGTGATCACCTCGGCCGGCATCGTGCTCGCCGCCACCTTCCTGGTGCTCGGCGTGCTGCCTCTGGTCTTCCTGCGCGAGCTCGGCATCGCGGTGGCGATCGGAGTGCTGCTCGACACGTTCATCGTGCGGTCGGCCCTAGTGCCTGCCCTCGCCTACGACATCGGCCAGCGCATCTGGTGGCCCAGCGCCCTGGCGCGCGAGCCCCAGCCTGCGTTGGCGGCCGACGAGTCTGAGGCAGCCGACGCGTAGGAGCCAGCAGTACTATCGACAATACACCACCATGGTGTAACGGCGGTGTATTCTTCCGTGCATGGGCCGTACCAACATCGAAATCGACGACGAGTTGATGCAGGCCGCGATGGAGCGATTCGGGCTCACCACCAAGAGAAGTGTGGTCGAACTCGCCCTGCAGCGGCTGATGGCGTCATCGGTCGACGCCGACTTCCTGCGCTCTATCGCCGGCACCGGTTGGAGCGGCGACCTCGACTCGATGCGCGCGGCTACCTCAGAGAAGGTCAGGTGAGCGCGCTCATCGACTCCTCGGTGTGGATAGCCCACCTGCGAGCACCTCGTCCTGGCCTCGCTCCTTCACTCGAGGGTGTCCAGCAGCGCTACGGACGCTTGGTCACGTGCGAGCCCGTCGCTATGGAGTTGCTGGCAGGGGCACGGGGTGCAGAGATCGCCGTGGTCGAGGCCCTGGTCGACGGTCTCGCCCAGCTGCCGCTTGAGCCGCTGGTCGACTTCCGCACCGCAGCATCTCTGTACCGAGATGCCAGGCCGGCTGGCCACACCATTCGAAGTCTGGTCGACTGCCTCATCGCCGCGGTCGCCCTTCGCCACGATGCCACCGTGGTGCACGTCGATCGCGACTTCGAGCTGCTCGCCCTGGTGTCGCCATTGCGCGTCGAGCGCTGCGACTAAGTGAGGCGTTACCTCGTTGGCTCGGCCGAGGTTTGTCAGAGCCAGCGAGGAATCTCGGGCACCGCGTCGCCATCGCCTGTCGTGAGTCCGTCGGTGCCCCGGCCCACCAGATAGCCCGCAATCGACCCCATGCTTCCCACCAGCTCCCGCGGCTCACCGTCGCCAGCGATGGACCACCCCTCGGAGTCGGCCGCGTCGCGCAACTCCAGCGCCGGCCCCCGGCCGAGAACTCCACGACGTTCAACCACTTCGTCGACGAGCGCGCGGAGGAAGCTGAGGGGAAGGCCGTCCATGGTGAGCGAGGCGTCGAGGTCGACCGCGTGGATCATGACCTCGCGAGCACGCAGCCACGGAATGTCGGTGGCGGGCATGTCGGTTCCCTGCGAGGTGCGCACCACGGTGCTCCACTGCTCGCCCGACAGCGTGGCGACCTCAGCCTCGAGGGTGAGAGCCGAGCTCTCGGCGCGCTGGCGAAGTTCAGCAACCTCAAGCAGGGCCCCAGCCTCAATGTCGGCGTTTCTCGCCTCGATCGACACGTACATCGGCGTCTCCTCCCCCGTTCGCGCCCAGCGCACGAGGTTGCAGAGTCCGAGGGCATTACCCGAGATGTGCGCCAGAAGGTGCCGCCCGGTCCAGCCCTCGAGCCTGATCGGAGCCGCCACCTGTTGATCTGACAGAGCGGAGAGCCGAGCGAGGAAGAGCTCGGTACCCTCGCTCGTCCACGCCAGCGAGTCGGACAACGTGTAACCCATTGCCCCTCCTAGTCGAAGACCACGGTGCGGCTGCCCACGAGCGCTACGCGGTCTTCGGCGTGAAGGCGAACAGCGCGTGACAGCACCACACGCTCAACATCGCTGCCCATGATGGCCAGCCCATCGGCCGAGTGGGCATGCTCCACGCGCACGACATCCTGCGCGATGATCGGACCTTCGTCGAGCTCGGCTGTGACGTAGTGCGCCGTGGCGCCGATGAGCTTGACGCCTCGCTCGTACGCCTGGTGGTAGGGCTTGGCGCCCTTGAAGCCAGGCAGGAATGAGTGGTGAATGTTGATGATGCGCCCCGACATCACCCGACAGAGGTCGTCGGACAGCACCTGCATGTAGCGCGCCAGTACGACGAAATCGATCGCGTGTTCAGTCAGGAGCTCCAGTAGTCGCGCCTCCGCCTCAGTCTTGGTGGCCGCAGACACCGGAAGATGCACGAACTCGATACCGTGGCGCTCCACCAGCTCGCGGCAGTCGTTGTGGTTCGACACCACCAGCGGAATCTCGATGGGCAGCTCCCCGCGCTGCCAGCGGTACAGCAGGTCGAACAGACAGTGGTCGTACTTACTGACCATCATCAGGGCCCGCGGGCGATGGCTCAGCGTGCGAAGGAGAAAGTTCGGTTCGAATCTGCTGACCTTCGCCATGATCGTGGCGCGGGCAGACTCCAATGACCCCTGCGCCGCCTCGAACCGTATGCGGATGCAGAAGAGACCGGTGATCACGTCGGAGTACTGATCACTCTCAAGGATGTTTCCCCCCGCCTCGGCAACTCCTTGGGCGATTGCGAGCACAATTCCGGGGGAGTCGTCGCAGCGAATAGTGAGAATGAATTCTTCCATCGCCCGAGTGTGTCAGCGAGAATGTGGAGGAGTCACATCGGGTGGTCGGCCAGGGGATTGTCGACGCTCGACGTCGGCCACGTATGACTTCCACGCCTCAAGCTCGGGGTCGAGGTCGGGGTCGGGGTCAGGGTGAACCTGCGTGGGCTCGCTCGCCTCGTCGGGGTCGCCCTGCGCCGCGGCGGCGTACTGCGCCACCCGCTCCTTCCAGCGCTCAACTAGGCCCTGGGTGACACTTCCCTCGGTGCGGTAGCGATGCCAGATCCAGACCGCCACCACCGCAATGAGCGGCCACTCGACCATGTAGATCCACGCCCGCCACACCCCCTCGGTGGCACGGCGCACCTCGACCACGGTCAGTACCACGCAGAGCAGCAGCACCAGCGCCAGCGGCACGTGCAACTGCCAGAAGTCTCGACTGCCACGCCCGTCGCGCGGCTGCCTGGACTCGCTCATGTGGTCAGTTCCTCGGTCGTCGCCACAACCACCGGCGCTTCAGCCGCGTCGACCGCGTCGGCCGAGCCCCCTCGCAGCAGACCGAGCGCAAGGAGTACCTCGCCCAGCACCAACGCCGCCCAGGCAATGCGGGCATCTGCGCCCCCCGACGATCGCGCCAGCTCAAATCGCGCGACCACCAGGCTGGCCACCAGCCAGCCGACCATGGCAACCATCACGCCCGAGCGCCCGCGTGAGCCGCGTGCCGCGACGACGAACGCCCACCCCGCTGCAGCCAGCACCAGCGCGCCAACCACCGAGCCGAGCCCCGGCCATAGTAGCGAGTCGACAAGGCCGACTCCCGCCACCTCGACCACGACCAGACACAGGGCGAGCGCCACGACCTCGGGGTAGTCGCGTGCAACGCGGGCCCACGCGCGACGAGGTGAAGACGAGTGGAAGCGAGTCACGAGCTGTGGCAGCGCGATGGCCGCAAGCACCACGGCGAGGGGGTTGAGCACGTGCCCGAGCGGGGGTGTGGGCTGCGGACCCAGGCGCGACATCGTGATGGCGACCGCGAGGGCCACGCCCATCGTGGCGAACTCGAACACGGCCAGGCGAGCGAGAGCGGCGACACTGGCCGAGCCAGCGGCGTCGAGCGCGGGGATGACCCGGGTGCGCTGCCGCCAGCCGAGCAGCACCAGCCAGCCGAGCAGCACCGCCTTGCCCAGCACCAGTGCACCGTAGGTGGTGGTGAGGAAGTCGGAGGGCGACGTGAGGCGCAGCGACGCATTGAGCAGTCCGCTCTCGGCCACCACGATCACGCACCCGAGTGCCAGCGCGCTGAACCGAGGAAGAACCGATGCCGCGGCCGTGGGTCTGTGCACCAGGTAGGCGACCACGGCTACGAGTCCGCCAATCCACAGTGATGCCGCACCAGCGTGCAGGGCGAGGCTGATGGTGGCGGCAGCGTGGCCGCCATCGAGCCCGCCATGCCCCAGCCAGGCAGGGGCCACACACGCTCCCAGTGCGATGAACGCCACGACCCATGCCGTGGGTCGCGACATCACCGCCCACGACAGCACCGCCACCAGCGCCACCCCCACCAACTGCCAGACGAACACCTTTCCGACGGTGGTCTGCGACAGCACCGACCAGACGGTGGTGGGGTCGAGTGCCTCGAAGGGTGTGACTGCCAGCAGGTCGGACACCGTGAGGAACAGCTCAACCAGCAGCACCACCAGCCACACCACCGCCCAGCCCGAGGCCCAGCGCAGCACCCTCGGTGACCGGCCAGTAACCAGGAGACCACCCACCACGACACAGCCCAGCGCGAGGGCAGCAGTGACATCGCGAGCGAAGCGCACGACGGGCAGCGACACCCACGTGACCCACGGCGCTTCAGGTAGGCCCTCGACGGCCCCGGGGAGCAGGGCGCCGACCATCCAGAGCATGACAATCAGGGCAGGCACTCCCCACCAGAGCCAGCGACTGGTGGCGAGGCTGCGCTTCACTCTGTGAAGGTACCGAACACAGGCGAGCCCGTGTTCGGACTGTCCTGCATCACGGTGGTGAAGACGCTACCGAGGAAGGCGGCAACGCACAGGTAGGTCAGGAACATCGCTACGAGTCGTGCGTGGCCACGGCTCTCGGGCGTGATGCGGCCGGCCCTCGTACGGTTCATCACCGCTGCGGTGAGGAAGAGTGCCAAGAAGAGCCAGATGCCGTTGGCCAGCGCGAGCCACAGCGTGGACGACGCGTAGGCGCCATCCTGCGGGCCGAAGGGAAACGTCGCGATCTGAACGATCTGTGCCACGAAGCACACCAGCAGGATGAGACTCGAGAGCGCCGAGTCTCGCACCAGCGCCCGTGAATTACCCTCGCCGATCAACTTCTGCCCACGCCACAGCAGCAGCGTGGCCACGAACATTCCCGTGAAGATGACCCAGAAGGGCCACACCGGCGCCCAGTTGGCCGTGCCCGCGGGCGGCGCCCATGCGCTGTTGACGTTGAGCGACCACAGGTACGAGTAGGCGACCAGCAGCGCCACGGTTCCGGTGCTACACGACACGATGATCAGCCACATGCCCATGCGATTGCGGCGCTCGATGACGGCCACAGACTCACCCGTGGTGGGTGACAGCGGCTCAGTGGCGGCACTCATGGGGCACCCACCTTGCTCGCGCCCTCGGCTTCTCGCATGAGCGCCTCATCTTCAAGCTCATACGGATCAGGAACGCCGAAGTCGTAAGGGTCGCTCGTGACCACCGGCAGCACCGGGAAGTTTTCGTGCGGCACGGGCGTCTCGGTCTGGGCCTCGAGGGTGTGCGCACCGAATGGGTTGCCGGGGGCGAGTTCGCCACTGCGCCACGAGATAACCAGCGCGAAGAGGAACACCAGCATGCCGATTCCGATGATGTAGGCACCGATCGTGGACACCCAGTTCGCGACGTTAAACGCACTGTCGAACTGCAACACGCGGCGGGGCATCCCTTGCAGCCCGGCTACAAACATCGCGAAGAAGGTGATCTGGAAGCCGGCGAAAGCGATCCAGAAACCGATCTTTCCGTAGGTCTCGTCGAAGTAGCGGCTGGTCATCTTCGGGAACCAGTAGGCGATGGCGCCCATGGCCCCGAACAACCCGGCTCCCATCAGCATGAAGTGGAAGTGGGCGACCACGAACATGCTGCCGTGCATGTACTGGTCAACCGGAGTGTCCGAGAGGTACACACCCGTGATGCCGCCGATGACCATGTTCCAGATGACCGCGTAAACCGCCATCATGGGCAGGCGCGCCCACGGCTTCCCGCGCCACATCGTGCCCAGCATGACCAGCAGCAGAAAGCTGAATGGAATCGAGATGAGCTCGGTCGAGAGCATGAACGGGTAGTTCGCCTGCGGCGCCCACCCGGTCATGTACATGTGGTGAACCCACACCACGGCGCTCAGGCCCACAATTCCGAAGATGCCCGCGACGGCCAGCTTGAACGAGAACAGCGGCTTGCGTAGGAACACCGGCATCAGCTCGAGCAGGGCGGCCGTGGCAGGAAGCACGATGACGTACACCTCGGGGTGGCCGAGCAGCCAGAAGAGATTTTCGTACAACCACACGCTGCCACCGGTGGCGGGCGTGAAGAACGATGTCTGCAGCACTCGGTCGCTTAGCGCGAGGATCTGCGAGTACTGGTACATGGGGAACCAGACCAGCCCCATGATGGCCGAGCCCATGACGCCGTAAACGAAGATGGGCACCCGGCTCCAGGTCATGCCGCGCGCCCGCATGGCCACGATGGTGGTGATGAGGTTGACGCTCGCGATTCCTGTGGAGAAGGCGAACACGATGATGCAGATCTGGTAGCCGATCATGCCGACCGGCGCCTGGTTGGCGAGCGGCTGGTACGCGGTCCAGCCGTCGCGGATTCCGCCCATGAGCAGGTTGCTGATGAGCGGAGGAACCGCGGCCACCAGCAGCCAGATGCTCAGCGCGTTGAGGCGCGGGAACGCCATGTCACGTGCGCCACACATCAGCGGCACGATGAAGTTTCCGAGCGGGCCAGACACAGCAATGATCATCGCGATGATCATCACGATGCCGTGGGTGCCGATGAGCGAGTTGTAGAAGTTGGGGTTGAACACCTCGGCCCAGGTGACGCCCAACTCGGTACGAATCAGCATGGCCAGCAACCCACCGAAGCCAAACAGAACCAGCATCACCACGAGGTACTGGATGCCGACGACCTTGTGGTCGGTGGTGTACTTCCAGAACTTTTTGCGGCCCATGTCCTTGCCTGCCATGTACTCGGCGTCGGCATGGGTGAGGTCGTGACCCAGGAACCAGCGGATGGGTCCGGCGAAGGCGCCAATTCCGCCCATGAACCCGAGGATCCAGCCCACGTACATCATGGTGATCTGAGCCTGCAGGCCTTCAGGAAGCGCGAGATTGTTCTGCTGCCCACCCCCGGTGACCGCGTTGACGATGGCACCGGTGACAACGTAGAAGAGTGCGGCGAGCACGACTCCGGAGACCAGGGCCGTGACGGCGTTGGTGCGGCGCAGGAATCCACCCGGCTTGCCCACCTGACGAGGCTGGGGTACGTGCTTCTGCTCGTGAACGGCGACTGCGGTACTCATGAGGTCTTCACCCCTCCCTGCTCGCGGACCCAGCTATCGAAGTCCTGCTGAGTCACGACGACCAGCTTCGTCTCCATGTAGGCGTGGTGCAGACCGCACAGTTCGGCGCATCTGATGTTGAAGGTTCCGAGCTTGTTGGGGGTGAATCCGGTGTTGGTGATGGCTCCAGGATTGGCGTCGATTTTCACGCCCGCCTCAACAACCCAGAAACTATGAAGCACGTCGAGCGAGGTGACGTTGAAGTAGAGGGGCACGTCGACCGGCACCACGAGCACGTCGGAGGTGATGCGTCCGTTGCCGGGGTACTCGAAGGTCCACACCCACTGCTGCCCGGTCACGTTGATGTCGATTGCCTTGGCGTCTCGGGGCTGCTGGTTAGCCGGCACCGAGCCATACGACGAGGCCGTGATGGTGGCCAGCTCGACCAGCCCCCAGATCACAAGGAAGGCGGCGAGCAGGCTGCATACCGACACCCACACGACAACCGCGACCCCGTTGGTGCGGATCGCGGGTCCCTCCTCGGTGGGAGTCTCGTCGACGCCGACCTTTCCCCAGCCACCCCACCAGCTGTAGGTGATGACCGCGAGGGTGAAGCCCATCAGCGGCGCACTCACGAACGTGAGGACGAACATCGTCTTCTCGATCTCGTTCATGATGTCGGAGGCCGGGCCACCGCTCATGTTCATGAACGCGACCATCACAAACGTGAGAGCGATGATGACCACCGAGATGACCACGGTGAGCTGCAGGATGCGCCTGGCGTACGGGCGCTTCAGCCAGCTCGACACGATGCCCAGCGGGGCCGGGCGGTTGGTGGGAACCTCGGGCTCATCAGCCTCGGGCGAGGGACGCTCGTCGAGTGTCGACATTGTCAGACCACCGTGACCGTTCCGCTCATGAAGCCTCGTTGGCTCATGGGGCCGCCGAACTGCACATACCCGGTTCCGCAGGGGAACTCGCAGTTCCACACGTAGGTGCCGGGAGCTCCGGTGACAAACGAGAAGGTGACATCAAGGGGTTTGGGGTAGCCGTTCGCCTCGTTCTTAGCAGTGTCGGCCTGAGCGGGCATCGGCACATTCACGAAGAAGTAGGGCTGGGTACTGTCGGGATACTGATGGATCGTGAAGGTGTGGGCCACATTCGCGGGGTCTATCGAGGCTTTGGCTGTTCCGTCGTAGGTGGCCGTGCCATCGACGGTGCCGGACACTGTGGCGAGCCAGTTGTTGAAGATCTGACCCCCGGTGTCGTACTGGTGCAGCGTGATGGTGACCAGCGAGTTGGCTGGTAGCTCGATGGAGGTAGACGGCGAGTAGAACGGCCAGCCCTGACTGTTAGCCACCATGGTGACACCGCCAGCCGGAATGTCGGGGCCCGGAGCCGCCGCCGAGGGGTTGGGGTAAATCGACATCTCGAGGGTTGCGTGCGGCAGCTCGCCCTGCGGAGTGGTGGCAGTTCCGGACACCGTGGCGCGGATCGTGGGCGGCTCGGCACCGCGGGCCGACACCACCAGCGCGCTGACCGCAACGACTCCGGCACCGATCAGCACGGTGAGGATCGCGAACAAGGCCCTCTTCATTCGACTCCTCCGTTGCATGTGCGTACAGGCGCAAACTATCGTCCTGAGAGGAGCGTCGAGGGGCCCCCACGCGCATTACCCCGAGGATTTGGGGTGATTTCATTGTTGAAGGAAGGCGGTGAGTGGGCGGGATGGGTCAGTTTCTAGCCCGTTGGACCGTCGACCCGTTCCTCGCGGTCAACCTTCTTGCAATCGCCGCCATCTACCTGTGGGCGGCCCGTCGCGTCACCGGTCGCACTCCCACAATGCCGTGGCCGAAGGTATCCACCGCCTGCTTCCTGAGCGGGCTCGCACTCATTGCCGTCGCCTATCTCGGGCCACTGCCCGCGTGGTCGCACACGTTCTTCTGGGTACACATGACCCAGCACCTCCTGCTGATGATGGCCGCCGCCCCTCTGCTCGTGCTCGGGTCTCCCCTCTGGCTCTGGTTTCGCGTCAGCGGCGATCAAACTCGCCGTCGGGTGGTGGTGCCGATTCTGCGCAGCCGCGTGGTGGAGGTCGCCACCAATCCGGTATTCACCTGGATTTTCTTCGCGGGGGTACTACTCGGCGTCCACTTCACGCCCTTCTACGACTGGGCCCTGCGCAACCACGACGCCGATACCTTCATTGAGCAGCCCCTCTTCCTCGTGGCAGCACTCCTCTACTACTGGCCGGTGCTGGGCCGCGATCTGCTGCCACACCGCACCAAGGCATCACACCGCGTCGTGTCGATGTCGGCAATGATGATTCCCGAGGCGATTGTTGGCGCCGTCATCTACTTCTCGCCGGTGATTCTGTACTCGGTCTTTGCTGCGGCCAACCGGCCCTTCGGCCCCGGGGCACTCGACGACCAGAAACTCGCCGGCGGCCTGATGTGGGCGCTCGTGATGGTGGTCGAGTCGTTCTGGATGATGTGGATGGCCACCGAGTTCTTTCGCAGCGAGGAGCGCCGCAGCCATCGAGTCGACGCTGAGATCGCGGCCGAGATCGCCCTCGCAGCCAGGACTTCCCAGTGACCGCTCGATTCGCTCGACTCGGCCTAGCGGTTCTCGTGGCGGCGTCGCTCGCGCTCGTGGGCGGTTGCTCGCTGATTCCGACAGTGCAGGGCAGCACCTCGCTGTCCTCCGCGGATACCGGGGTCACCGAGGACCTTCTCCTCGGCCTCACTCGCTACCCGGTGGCAGATCGCGTTTCGGCCCCGACGATCTCCGGCACCACCCTCGACGGTTCTCTTCTCGACCTCGCGTCGCTACGCGGCAAGGTCGTAGTGCTCAACGCGTGGGCCTCGTGGTGCGAGCCGTGCAAGACCGAGTTGCCCGTGCTCGTGGCCGAGGCGAGGGCCGCCGACGCAGCGCACCCGTCGTTGGTTGAGTTTGTGGGGCTTGACGTGAATGACACCGAGTCTGGGGCCGCGGCCCGCATGGTCGACCGCTTCGACGTGCCCTACCCCAGCATCGTCGACGACGGCGCGAAGCTGCTCGCCCGCATTCCCGTTGTTCCCCCCGAGGCGATTCCGAGCACCGTGGTGATTGATAGGCAGGGTCGCATCGCTGCCCGGGTGATCGGCGAGGTCAAGCCCGGCATGCTCGGCCCACTGCTTGACGAACTGGCCACCGAATCGCGCTGATCGGTCTACTCTCAGGCACATGCCGTCTTCCAAGATCTCGCGCGAGGCGCTCGCCGTATCAGCCCAACGTCGCCTGGCCCGATTGATGGGCGCCCTGCCTCACTCCACCGCGAACCGACTCAGCGGCGGCGCCATCACCATCGACGGGCAGACGCTCGACCCGCATCTGGCGCTGGTGCTCAAGGCCAACGAACGTATCAACTCCGATCGGGCTTCTGTCCCGGTAGCCGACCAGCGAGCAGCCATGAGGGTCAGCGCGGCGATGGCGGCCGGACCGCCCATCGCGGTGGGTGAGGTGCGCGAGCTCACGGTTGACGGCGCCGAAGGCCCCCTGAAGGCGCGCCACTACGCGCCACTGTCGGGCAGCCCGAACCGACCGCTGCTTGTGTTTTTCCACGGTGGTGGCTGGGTGGTGGGCGACCTCGACACCCATGACCAGCCCTGCCGACTGATTAGCCGCTATGCCGACGTGCACGTGCTCTCTATCGACTACCGACTCGCACCGGAAAACCCCTACCCAGCCGCCGTCAACGACTCGGTGGCGGCCTTCGCATGGGCGGTGGCGCACTGTGCCGAGTTGGGAGCCGACCCTGCGCGAGTTGCCGTCGGCGGTGACAGCGCGGGCGGAAACCTCGCAGCCGTGGTCTGTCAGGTCACTCGTGACAGCGGCACGCCGATGCCGGTGGCCCAGCTGCTGCTCTACCCCGGAACCGACGCGAGCGTGAACAGGCCGTCGAAGGGCCTATTTGCCGAGGGCTTCTTCCTCACCAGAGTTCAAATGGACTGGTTCTGGGACACCTACTCAGCGGGCGGTTTGCGCACCGACCCGATGCTGTCGCCCCTGTGCGCCGAGAGCCTCGCGGGTCTGCCTCCGACCCTTCTCACCACCGCCGCCTTCGACCCGCTGCGCGATGAGGGCGAGGCGTATGCCGACGCCCTGCGCGCGGCTGGCGTCATGGTTGCGATGCGGCGAGCGCCCGGCCTGGTGCACGGGTACGCCAGCATGACCGGCATCCACCGCGCGTCGCGCGACGAGTCGATCGCGGTGGCCGGGGCCTTCGGCGCGATGCTCGACACGCTGTCGCCACTGCCGCCGCAGGTAAAGGTCAAGCGGCCGCGAGCAGGCACCCGCGCAACTGCGCCCACAGCCGCGGATTCGACGTGACGACGTCGCTCCAGCCCCAGCGCACAACCCTCAGGCCCAGTCCCTCGAGGCGCTCCTGGCGCCGCTTCTCGGCATAGAGCACCTCGGGAGACGTGTACTTGAGCCGTCCGTCGGCCTCGCCGACCAGCGCGAACGCTGGCCAGTAGAAGTCGACCCTTCCGATGAACCCCGCGGCATCGGAGAACTCGTGCTGCAGCACCGGCAGGGGCCGGCGCCACTCAAGGAATCGTCCGAACGACAGCGACTCCAGGGCATTCTCACGACGGCCGTCGAGGTGTGGCAGCACTGCGGCGGCTCGTCGGCAGCCGCGTGAGCCAGCCATGCGGGCGAGGATGGACTCCACCTCGGCGACTCCCATCTGACCGGTCCGCAGGGCGCGATCTCCCGCGCTCAGCGCCTGTGCCTGCTCGTCTCGGCACGCGATGTCGACCCACGTGCGCGCGGGCGTCATCGCGGGAACGTGCAGCCTCGCGACATCGGCCCCCGCGTCGTCGACCTGGTTCTCGGGCAGCCCCCGCAGCGCCTGCCCCATCGGAATCCATGCGTGGTCGGAGGGCTCCAGAACGACCGACCGCACTGCCACCCCCGCGCGGCGGCCAGTCCAGTGGCCGTGTGGCACCACGATCTCGACCATGCTCGGCACCCCCGAGGTCAGCGGCATTCCGTGCACCAGCGCCGCCGATCGGCCCGCGATCGTGCCGTGTGGGTGCCGGAGCACCGCGGCCACGGCGTGCTGTCGATGACGGCGGCGTTCGGCCT
Source organism: Bifidobacterium breve (assembly GCA_943329595.2). Taxonomy (GTDB): domain Bacteria; phylum Actinomycetota; class Actinomycetes; order S36-B12; family CAIYMF01; genus CAIYMF01. The sequence continues at coordinate 600 of CALQEM020000086.1, read as the reverse complement.
CAAAGCGGTCGGCGGGCTGTTCGCCTCGGTGTGGCAGCAGGTACACCCCGGCACGCAACGACACCCAGGCGCCCGACCTGAGCCGACGGTTCACCTGTCCGACGGTCATTCCTGCCGCAATGGCCTGCGATCGCGTGACGATCTCGCCGAGCGTGGCGGGGTCGGGTTGCGGGTGCATGGGCCGAGCCTCGCGCACCCGGCCCTCCCCCGTGAGAGTTCTCCACAGGCATGGACCCCGCTCGGAAGGCCTAGGGGCGGCGCTGCTGCACGGTGGCAAGCAGACGACTCACGGTGCGCTGACGCGACGACAGGGCGCCCTCGATCTCATGCGCGTGCTGCTGCCACGACGTCGACCCGGGCGGGGTTACGCACGTGAGCATCTCGGGAAGCGGGTCGGGGATTGATCCCGACCAGTCGAGGCCAAGGCCTTCAGTAATCCGCGCCACCTCGTTGGCGGGAGTGAGCAGGAGGTCGTCGAACGACGCGACCGTCCAGCGCGCGGTCGGTAGCCCCTCGAGGTCGTCGAGCGCCGCGGTGGTGATGGACTCCCACTGCGCCGCGCACACCTCCGGCAGGGGCAGGTCGACGAGGTCGCGCCAG
>CALQEM020000085.1:0-12883 GCA_943329595.2 Bifidobacterium breve | reverse complement strand
TAGACGTTGCCCACCATCGAACCGCTGGTGCCCCGATCGACATAGTGCTCGACCAGCACGCCGTCTTCGAGCACCGCGATCTGGGTGCGCCCGTCCTTCTCCCGCACGACCATCACCCGGTCGACGTCCTCACGCCGGGCGAGGAACTCGGCTTCGGTGAGGATCGGAGCCCTGCGTCGGCCAGCGTCGCGGCCATCGCGGCGGCGCTGCTTCTTGGCCTCGAGGCGGGTGGAGCCACGCACCGAGGTGACGTCTTGGCGCGGCGCCCGAACCCGGGTGACCGTATTGGGCGGGTCGTCGGTCGTTGCGTCATCGTCGGACCCTGCGCCCCGACGGCGTCTGCGCCGACGTCGGGTTGACCCTGCCCGGTCGTCGCCGTCGTCGCCGTCGTCGCCGTCGCTTCCGTCTCCCTCAGCGGTGTCAGCGGCACCGTCGGCGGAGTCGTCGGGTGACTGGCCATCAACGCTGGCCGAGCCTTCGGAGTCGGAACCACCGCGACGCCTGCGACGGCCGCCACGACGACGACGCCGACGGGCGGCCTCGCCATCACCGGGCTCGTCACCCTCGGACTCATCGCCCTCGGACTCATCACCCTCGGCATCGTCACCCTCGGCATCGTCAACGGCCGGAGTTACCCTCGCGGGGCGCCTACGCGGCGTGCGGGCAGCAGGATCAGGAGCCTGGAAGAGAAGCGGAACGGCCGGCGAGAGGTCGACAGCGGCCACCTCGGCACCCTCCGCCTCCTCAGGGCTCTTCGTCTCGTCAACGCCGACCACCTTGGCGGCCGACTTCTTCGCGGTGGTCTTCTTCGCGGCCGACTTCTTCGCGGCCGACTTCTTGGCGGCGACCGGTTCGGCAGTTGCGTCCTGCTCGGCAGCTGCGTCCTGCTCGGCGGCGATCGCCTTCTTCGCGACCGCCTTCTTGGCAGGGGCCTTCTTCGCCGCGGTCTTCTTCACGGCGACGGGCTCCTCGGCGGTGGCAGGCGCCGCCGATACCTCGGAGGGCGTGGGCGGCGGGCCGGCCGGTCGCGACGCAGCGCGACGGCGAGGGCGGGGGGCCGCGGGATCGCGCGTCTCGCCCGAACTTTCAGAGGTGCCAGAGTTGGCGTTGGTTAGCTCGTTGTCGAGCATGGGTGGTGCTCCTGTCAGCCCGGGCCGCGACATCGCGGGCCCGGAGCGGGTCTGGTCGACCGAGGCACCCCTCGATCACAATCACGTCGTGACGGATGGTTCCGACACGGAAATCCGCGGTGCGCCTCATCCGAGGATCAGGAGCCAACGGTGGACTCGCCCCGATCGGGCAGAAGTGGATCCTGCACCGTGCGGGCGTCCTCATCGAGCGGCCCCTGCGCCAGCCGGGTGATCCGTGGAGGGATCGGCGGCGCGAGGTCAGCGACTGCAGCGAGGGCGGCAAGTACGTCGTCGGGTCGAACGGACGGGGTGCCGTGCCGAATGACCAATCTGAGTATCGCACACGACTCGCCGACGACCGACTCCGAGCGCCCCGACACCCCCGAGCACTCCACCAGGTCGACCACCGCGCCGCGGGCGTCGAAGCGCCGCAAGCCGCCCTTGGTCATCCGCTCCACCTCCACGGCCTCCGCAGATAGCAACGCCGACGCGGCGCGCGCCGCGTCGGCGGGCTCGACGCCCGGCAGTTCGATGAGCCACTCCCCCGCCTCGAGCCGGGTCATCAGATCGCTCGTGCGGGCCACCACCACCTCGACGATGCGCAGGCCATCAGGCAGCGACGAGTTAAGTGCGGCACACAGCGCGTCGGGGTCGAGGTGCTCGAGCACGCCGATCTCGAGGTACTCGGCCTCGCTGCTCGTGCCGGTGGGCACCGCGTTGGCGTAGGAGATCTTGGGATGAGGATGAAATCCCGAGCTGAAGGCCATCGGTACCCCGGCGCGCCGGAGGGCCCGTTCGAACGCACGAGCGCAGTCTCGGTGTGAGGCGAAGCGCAGGCGTCCGGTCTTGGCGTAACGCATCCGCAGCCGCTGGACGGGAGGAATAACCTCGCGCCCCGGTGAGCGGGCCACCGGTCAGGCCTGCGGGGCGAGCAGCGCCGATCGGTCGACCGGCGAGAGCGGCAGTAGCACCCGGTCGGTGGGCCCGATCTCGATACTGGTGCCCATCTGGTCGCACACGCCGCAGTCATAGCAGGGCGTCCAGCGACAGTCCTCGACCTCGACCTCGTCGACGGCGTCCTGCCAGTCCTGCCAGAGCCACTCCTTGTCGAGCCCGGAGTCGATGTGGTCCCACGGCAGCACCTCGTCGTGCTGGCGCTCGCGCGTGGTGTACCAGTTCACGTCGACCCCGGTACCCTCAAACCCGCGCTCGGCCGCGGCCATCCATCGGTCGTAGGAGAAGTGCTCGCTCCAGCCGTCGAAGCGGGCTCCATCGCGCCACACCTCCTCGATCACGCGGCCCACGCGCCGGTCGCCCCGCGACAGGAGTCCCTCGACGATGCCGGGCTTGCCGTCGTGGTACCGCAAACCGATCGACTTCCCGTACTGGCGGTCAGCCCGAATCTCGTCGCGCAGCAGCATCAGGCGGGCGTCGGTCGACTCGTGGTCGAGCTGCGCCGCCCACTGGAAGGGGGTGTGCGGCTTGGGCACGAAGCCCCCGATCGACACGGTGCACCGGATGTCACGGCTTCCGGTGACCTCGCGTCCGACCTTGATCACCTCGCGGGCCAGCCGGGCGATCTGCAGCACATCGTCGTCAGTTTCGGTGGGCAGACCGCACATGAAGTACAGCTTCACCTGACGCCACCCGGCGGCATAGGCCGCCGTGACGGTGCGGACGAGGTCCTCCTCGGTCACCATCTTGTTGATGACCTTGCGGATTCGCTCGCTGCCGCCCTCGGGCGCGAAGGTGAGCCCGCTGCGACGACCGTTACGCGAAAGCTCGTTGGCGAGGTCAATGTTAAATGCGTCAACCCGGGTACTCGGGAGCGACAGCGAGGTGTTCGTGCCCTCGTAACGGTCGGCAAGCCCCTTGGCCACGGCGGCGATCTCGGAGTGGTCGGCACTCGAGAGCGACAGCAGCCCCACCTCTTCGAAGCCGGTCGAGTCGACCGAGGCCTTCACCATCTCGCCGATTCCGGTGATCGAGCGCTCTCGCACCGGACGGGTGATCATGCCCGCCTGGCAGAAGCGGCAGCCCCGGGTGCAGCCCCGGAAGATCTCGACCGACGCCCGCTCGTGCACGGTCTCGGCGAGGGGCACGAGGGGGGTCTTGGGGTAGGGCCAAGCGTCGAGGTCCATGAGCGTGGCCTTAGCCACGCGCCAGGCGACGTCGGGCCGGTTGGGCACCACGCGCCGGATGCGGCCGTCGGGCAGGTACTCGACATCGTAAAAGCGGGGCACGTACACGTGGTCGAGACCGGCAAGGCGCAGCAGCAACTCGTCGCGGCCGTCGGGACTGCCAGCGGCCTTCCACTCGCGCACGACCTCGCTGATGGCCAGCACCACTGTTTCGCCGTCACCGGCCACAGCAACGTCGATGAAGTCGGCGATGGTCTCGGGGTTGAAGGCGGCGTGGCCGCCCGCCACCACCACGGGATGCGACTCATCACGGTCGACACTGTGCAGGGGGATGCCCGCCAGGTCGAGGGCCGTGAGCATGTTCGTGTAGCCGAGCTCGGTCGAGAAGCTCAGGCCCAGCACGTCGAACGCCCCCACCGGCCGATGTGACTCGAGGGTGAACTGCGGCACCCCGTGCTCGCGCATCAGCGCCTCGAGGTCGGGCCACACCGAGTAGGTTCGCTCGGCCAGGGTGTCGGGTTGCTCGTTAAGCACCTCGTACAAAATTTGGACGCCCTGGTTGGGCAGACCGACCTCATACGCGTCGGGATACATCAGCGCCCAGCGGACGTTGCACGCGTCCCAGTCGGAGATCTGGGCGTTGACCTCGCCCCCCACGTACTGAACAGGCTTCTGCACGAAGGGCAGCAGCCGCTCGAGGCGGTCAAACACCGGCGCGTCGCGGGGTCGCGGGGCGGTGGGGGCACTCGAGGACGACGAAGCGCCGAGGAAGATAGTCACCTTGGCAGACTACTGCGTCATTCCTGAGACCGCAGATACACGTTCTGCAGGAGCCCGATGGCGATCCAGCTGGCAAACATGGAGGTGCCTCCGTAGGAGACGAACGGCAGGGGCACCCCGGTAACCGGCATGATGCCGACGTTCATGCCGAGGTTCTCAAATGCCTGGAAGGCGATCCACGCCACGACCCCGGTGGCCACCAGCCGGCCGAAGAGGTCACTGGCCCGGAGGGCGATCATCACACCGCGCCACAGCACGATGGCCAGCAGCAGGATGAGGACCATCATGCCCACGAAACCGAGCTCCTCACCGACCACGGAGACCACGAAGTCGCTCTCGTTGACCGGCACGAAGTTGCCCTGGGTCTGCTCGCCCTGGAACAGTCCCTGCCCCGACAGACCCCCGTTACCGATGGCGATGCGGGCCTGCGCCACGTTGAAGCCCCCACCCTGGGCGCTGGTCTCAGGGTTCAGAAATGAGGTGAGCCGCAGGATCTGGTAGTCCTTCAGCAGGAAGCGGAAGGCGATGAAACCACCGATCACGGCGGCAGCGAAAAGTCCGACCACCCAGCGGGAAGGAGCTCCTGACACTGCCACCATCGCGATGATGATCGTGCCCATCACCAGCACGGTTCCGGTGTCGTTCTGTAGCAGGACGAGCACCACCGGGATGGCCGCCACGAACAACCCCAGCACCACGTCACCGCCCCGCGGCTCGTCCTGCTCGTTTCGCTTCTCTCCCAGGATGAACGCCAACGCGAGGATGATCGCCACCTTGGCGAACTCACTGGGCTGGATCGTGAAGCCGCCCGGCAGCTTGATCCACGCCTTCGCGCCGGCGATGGAGGTTCCGACCAGGAGGACCGCCACCAGCCCCAACACCGAGATCCCGTAGAGAACAGGGGTATAGGCGCGCAACTGGGGATACGCGATGCGAGAGGCCACCAGGCCGAGGGCCACTCCGATGACGAGGTTCAGCAGGTGACGCTTCAGGTAGTAGAGCGGGTCCCCCGCCGATACCGCCATATCCGCCAGGCTCGCCGACCAGACCACCACTGCGCCGCCCAACGACAGCGCCCCCGCCGCCAGCAGCAGCAGCCAGTCGTAGGAGCGCCACCACGCCGAGTAGAGCCGGGTCGACGTGGGGCTCATTCGGGTCGATTCACCCGCCGGGAGGTCGAGGCTCATCCTTGACCTTCCATCTCGGGGAACACGATGGTGCCGTCACGACGGATCTCGGGCAGGCTCGTACGCGGGCTTCCGCCCACGAGCACACTCTGCGCCGGGTCGACCGTCATGCCGTTAATTCCAAAGAGGGCCTCGTAGATGGCACGGACGCTTGGCCCCACGGTGGTGGACCCGGTCTCACCCTGGTTCACCATCATCACCACCGCGTACCGCGGCTTGTTGGCCGGCGCGTAGGAGGCCACCCAGGTCGCGGGGTCCTTGCCCACCTGCTGGCCCGAGCCGGTCTTCGCGGCGATGGGCACGGCAGCCAGGGGAAAGCCCTTGAAGTCCTTGGCCGCCGTGCCGTTGGTCGACACGCCGATGAGCGCATTCTTGACGTAGGCCAGCACCTTCGGGGGAGCGTTGAGGGTTCCGGCGATCTGCGGCTTGGTGGTCTCGATCAACTCGCCGCTGCTGCTGATGATTGCCTTGGACACCCGCGGCTGCCATACCGTGCCTCCGTTGGCGATAGCCGAGTACATCACCGCCATCTGCAGCGGAGTGACCACGGTGTCGCCCTGGCCGATGGCGAGGTTGACCGCGTCACCGCCTCGGAACTTGTTGCCACCGAAGCAGTTGTCCTCGTCGATGGCCCGCAGCATCACCGAGCGGCTCGGATCGGTGCGTCGGGCGCACCAGATGTCCTTGTAGCGCTCCCAGTAGCCCTGCTTGAACTCGCGCCCGCCGACCCGGCCCGAGGCCTCGTTGGGCAGGTCAACGCCGGTGGCCGCGCCGAGGCCGATGCGCTGGGCGACGCTCTCGATGGCGTCTCGTGCCGCAGGCTTCGGGTCGCTGCCACCGTCGCTCAGCCACATCCTGTAGGCGAGCTGGTAGAAGACGGTGTTGCACGACACCTCGATGGCACGCTTCACCGAGATGGGGCCGAACGCCACCGACTCGTTGTTCTTGAACCTTTGCTTGGCCACCTCGTAGTAGCTGCCGCAGTCGTACTTGCCGTTGAGCTTGAACCCCGACTCGCCAACGGCGATCGCAGAGATGGGCTTGAACGCCGACGCCGGCGGGTAGAGCCCCTGGGTGGCGCGGGGCACGAGCGGATAGCCGCTGGTAGGCGAGGTCAGCTGCGCGTAGTCGGTGTTGTTGATGCCTCCAGACCACACCTCAGGGTCGTAGCTGGGGAAGGAGGCCATGGCCAGGATCTGCCCGGTGGTCACATCCATCACAACGGCGGCCCCCGAGTCGCCCTTCTTACCCTGAGTCCGGGCCCGGAAGACCGCGGCACGCAGCTGGTCCTCAACCACCTTCTGCAGCTTGGCGTCGATGCTGGTCACCACGTAGTTGCCCGGCTTGGGGTCTGTCTCCTCGATGACGCCCGTGACCGCACCCGAGCGATCGATGGCCAGCCTCTTGACCCCGGGGCTCCCACGCAGTTGCGCGTCGTACTGGTCTTCGAGTCCAGCTCGGCCCACGAGGTCGGTGCGCGAGAGCATGCGGCCCTGATCGTCGACCCCATTGATCTCGGCCTGAAGCTCGTCGTCGCGCACGGGGCCGAGGTAACCGAGGATCGCCGCTGCATTCACATCGAACGGCTTGGGGTACACGCGCACCGAGTTCAGCTCCGCCGTAATGCCGGGGAAGAGCCCGCGCTGCTCCATGATCTGCAGTGCGACGTCAGTAGACACGTTGATCGCGACCGGGATCGGCTGGTAGGGCGAGCCGTTCCAGCAGATCGGCGGCCTCTTGGCCCCCTCCGTGCCACAGAGCTGAAGCCGGTCCATGAGGTCGAGGTAGCTCGTGCCCAGCACATCGGCGAGCCGGGCCAGCACCTGCTTGCCGTCGTCCTGCTGGCGCACCACGGTGGTGCGGTCGACCGATACCACCAGAGTGGTGCGGTTGGACACCAGAGGCCGACCCGCCTGGTCGAGCACCAGCCCGCGCACCGCTGGGGTGAAGGCCTCGCGCACGCGGTTGTTGGCCGCCGCCTGCTGGTACGAGCCGCCGGAGACGACCTGAATCAGCACGAGCCTGCCGACCACGGTGGCGAGCAGGCTGAGGATCAGCACCGAGAGCACGACAAGTCGAAGAGTCGACCTCGGCGTCACGGCGCTGGCTCCCTTGGTGTGCGGTCGGGGCGGAGGGCAGGCAATCGCCTTTGACGTGCGGAAGCCGGACTGCGGCTCCCCTCTGAGGGTACGACGATTCTCGCGAGCCGAGACGTTCCCCCCCACCACGGGCCCCCTGCGTCACAGTGGTCACACGTGCGTCGACATTTCCTGTCCCCGGAGTGTCGGAGGTCAGAGCGACAGGCGCGGCTCGAAGAAGCGGTCAACCGCTCCCAGGGTCGGAATCACCAGGGCCGCTAGCAGCACTGAGTACACGATTCCGGTGACGACGTCGGCGGGCACCTCTCCCCACACCACGCGGGGATCTCCCAGTAGCGACCCCAGCAGGGCCCTGCCGAGCACACTGCCGAGCGCCGCACACACCACCGTCACGAGTGCGATGGCGACTACGCCGCCTGACCGCTCGTCCACAACTCCGGCCGCATAGCCCGCGACGGCGAGCAGCAGCGCCGTGAGGCCGAAGTAACCCAGTGAGGGTGGGGCCAGGTCCAGCAGCACACCTCCGGCAAAGCCCGCGACGGTGCCCACCACGGGCCCACGCACGAACCCACACGCCATCACGACGACGAGCACGAGGTCCGGAGTCGCTCCAGGCAGGTTGAGCCGCGACAGCAGACTCAGCTGCAGCACCACCGCCCCCAGCAGCGCGAGCGCCACCACGACGACGCGGGCGGGCGTCACGCCAGCCCCACTGCCGACATCATGGCGACTCGGTGGCTGCTGAGGCACCGTCGCTCGTGGGCCGGGGCGACGCGGTGGCGGGGGGAGGCGTCGAGGCGTTGGGCGACGCCGTGACGGGCGAGTTCGAGGCCGAACCGCTCGCTCCTGGCGACGGGCTGGGTGCGGCCGACGTCGGCGCCCCGGGTGTGGGCACGCCTGAGGTTGCGCCGCTGGGGGCCGCGGTGGGCACGAGCACGGAGTCGCGGGGGTTCTCCCGCGGCGGCTCCACCACCACGGCGACAAGGTCCAGGGTGGACATATTCACGAAGGGACGAATCTTGGCCTGCCGGGTGAGCTGTCCCGGCGTGCCCGACACCGACGTAATGATGCCGATCGGCACCCCGGGCACGTAGGGGCGCCCCGACTTGGAGCCAAAGGTCAGCACGCTGTCACCCGGCTTGAGCGAGCCATAGGGGTCGAGCAGCTTGAATTCGAGTTCGAACTCACTCCCCGTGCCCGACACGAACCCGATCTCGCCCGATCCCTCGAGACGCCCACCCACGGTGTTGGTCGCGTCGGAGATCAGAACGACGACAGCCGACGTCGACGACACCGACACCACTCGACCTGCGAGCCCTCCCCCGGCCATCACGGTCATATCGACCCCCAGTCCGTCGACCTCGCCGGCATCAATCGTGACCGTGTGGGCGAATCCCTGCGCCGACCCCACGCCGATCACCTGCGCGACCACCATGCGGTACTGCCCTGCTTGGCTCATGCGCAGCAGGTCGTCGATCTCCGCGATCCGCCTCACCGCGTCAGGAGACGACCCGGTCGCCCTCAACCGGGCGACCTCAGCCTCGAGGTCGGCGATGCGCCGCTCGTTGGCGCTCCCCGACGTCAGGCTTCCGATCAGGCCGCGCAGGGGGGAGGTCAGCGAGGAGGTGCCCGACTCGAGCGGCCCGAACACCGACCCGGTCATTCTCTTGAGTCCCCCGAGGGGTCCGTTGGCGTCTGCCCGAAGGTCGATCGCCACCAGGCTGAACGCCACGAGCAACAGAATCCCGAGGATCAGCCTCGGGCGTCTACTCTCGCGCATGCAGGCCCCTCTACGTCAAGATTCCCCCCGGACCAACGCCCGGGGCCGGCACCTAGTGCCGCGGCTCCGAGATGAGCACCTGCTGGAGCGACTCGAACTCCTCGACACACTTGCCCGAGCCGAGCGCCACACAGGCGAGCGGATTCTCGGCGATAATAATGGGCATACCGGTCTCGTGCCTGAGTCGCTCGTCTAGCCCCTTGAGCAGGGCGCCTCCTCCCGTGAGCACGATTCCGCGGTCCATGATGTCGCCCGACAACTCAGGAGGGGTTCGGTCGAGGGTGGTCTTGACCGAGTCAACCACGGCGCTGACCGGCTCGTCGATCGCCCGGCGGATTTCCTCAGCCGTGACCACGATGGTGCGGGGAAGCCCGGACACGAGGTCTCGTCCGCGGATCTCGGCGTGTGGCTCGTCGGGGGTGGGAAACGCGGAGCCAATTGCCATCTTGATCTCCTCGGCGGTGCGCTCGCCGAGCATGAGGCTGTACTCCTTTTTGACGTACGTGATGATCGCGTTGTCTATCTCATCGCCGCCCACTCGGATCGAGAGGCTGGTCACGATGCCCCCGAGCGAGATCACCGCTACCTCGGTGGTGCCTCCGCCGATATCGACGATCATGTTGCCCGTGGGCTCGTGCACCGGAAGTCCGGCACCGATCGCCGCCGCCATGGGCTCCTCAATGATGAAGACCTTGCGAGCGCCGGCCGCGTATCCGGCATCCTTCACCGCGCGCTGCTCGACGCCGGTGATGCCCGACGGCACGCATACGACCAATCGCGGCTTCGCGAGGTGTCGGCGCTTGTGCACCTTCTGAATGAAGTAGCGGAGCATGCGCTCGGTGGTGTCGAAGTCGGCGATGACGCCGTCCTTGAGTGGCCGAATCGCCACAATGTTGCCGGGGGTGCGACCGATCATGCGCTTGGCCTCGGAGCCCACCGCGAGGATACCGCCACTGGTCTGGTTGATCGCCACAACCGAGGGCTCATTCAGCGCGATACCGCGGCCCCGCACGTAGACGAGGGTGTTCGCGGTTCCGAGGTCGACGGCCATATCACGCCCGATGAACGAGTTCGCCGACATGGGGGAGAAGAAACTCTGCCTACTAGCCACAGTCCCATCGTAGTCGGAACCAAGGGGCCCGAGCACCAGAGAAGGCCATTCCACGGAGGTGACCGATGGAGGCTCGGTCGGTTTACTGGCTCCTGCAGCCGAATCGGGGCCGCGTCAGGACGACAGGTCAGGGAAGAACAGGGCCACCTCGCGGGCTGCCGACTCGGGTGAGTCGGAGCCGTGAGTGACGTTGTTCTGCATCTCGCAGGCGAGGTCTCCACGAATGGTGCCAGGCGCCGCATTGGCCGGATTAGTGGCGCCCATCATGAGCCGCCACGACGCGATGACCTCGGGGCCCTCGACCACAGCCGCCACGAGCGGACCCGAGGTAATGAAGTCGACCAGCTCGCCGAAGAAGCCCTTGCCGGCGTGCTCGCCGTAGTGGGTCTCGGCCAGCTCGCGACTGAGGGTGCGCTGCTCGAGCGCGACGAGCCGGAACCCCTTGCGCTCAATGCGCGACAGCACCTCCCCCACGAGTCCACGGGCGACGCCATCGGGCTTGACGAGGACAAGGGTGCGCTGAAGTGCGTCAGAGGAGGTCACGCACAGACCCTACCCGTTCCGGGAATCGGCGCTCAGCCGCAGTGCCACGAACCACAGCAGGGCGAACACCACACCGAGGACAAACATCGCCGGCACCAGGAAGCCGGAGGCGATGACGAGGGCCTGCACCACCCAGCCAACCATCGGCCCGTAGGGCTTGGAGATCACCCCCACCGCAAGCAGGGTTACCAGGGCGAGCAGTGCCAGCGACCAGCCGACCAGCGCCGGCTGCTCGGGTTGGATGACGGTGAGGGCGACCGGGATCGACAGCAGCACGACGAGAGCCTCGAGGGTGAGCACGGTGGAGCCCAGCACCCGCAGCGGGTTCCTCACGACGAACTCATGAGCGCTCGCGCCTCAGCGACGGTGACCACCGAGCCGGTAACCAGCACGCCGGCACCCGCGCCGTGAAGAGCTGCAGCATCGGCCGACTCGACAGCGAGTTCGAGTGCCTCGGCGATGGTGCCTACCACCCTCACCCGGTCGTCGCCGAACACCTCGCGCGCGATGTGGGCGAGGTCGGCGGCGGGCAGTGCGCGGGGCGAGCGACTGGCCGTAACGACCACCTCGTTGAGCACCGGCTCGAGCGCTTCGACCATGGCCCGCGCCTCCTTGTCGGAGAGCATGGCGAGCACCCCGACCAGGTGCTCGAACGCAAAGGAGTCGTCGATCGCGTCGGCGAGGGCGCGCGCGCCGTGGGGGTTGTGCGCTGCGTCGACGAGAACGGTGGGCGAGCGTCGTAGCACCTCGAGCCGCCCAGGGGAGCTGACCGCCGCGAACCCCTCGCGCACGAGTTCGAGGTCAAGCGAGCGCGAGCCGTCGCTGAGGAACGCCTCGACCGCCGCGAGCGCCACCGCGGCGTTGTGCGCCTGGTGGGTGCCGTGAAGGGGCAGCAGAATGTCGGGGTACACCGTGGTATCGCCGCCCGAGGTTCCGGTCTGGAGCGTGACCAACTGGCCCCCGACCGCGAGCTCGCGGCTCGCGACCCCGAAGTCAGGACCCTCCCTCAGAGCAGTTGCCCCCACCAGTTCGCAGCGCGCGAGCAGCACCGGCGCAACCTCGGGCCGCTGGGCCGCCAGCACGGCGATGGAGCCAGCCTTGATGATTCCCGACTTCTCTGCCGCCACGTCGACCACCGTGGGCCCGAGATAGTCGAGGTGGTCGAGGTCGATGGGCGTGACCACCGCCACGCCTGCGTCGACCACGTTGGTGGCGTCCCATCCGCCGCCCATGCCGACCTCGATGATGGCGACGTCAACCGGGGCCTCGGCGAACAGCGCGAGGGCAATGCCCGTGACAACCTCGAAGTACGACATCGCCGGACCGCCGGTGGTAACCGACTCGGCATCGACAATTTCGAGGTACGGCGCGATGTCGCGGTACGTCTCGACGAAGCGCTCATCGCTCACGGGCTCGCCATTGAGCATGATGCGCTCGGTCACACTGGCCAGGTGCGGGCTCGTGTAGAGGCCGGTGCTGAGGCCGAATGAACGCAGGAGTGACTCGACCATGCGTGCCGTGGAAGTCTTGCCGTTGGTGCCGGTGAGGTGGATCGCCGGAGTGGAGTGCTGGGGGTCGCCGAGCAGTTCCATCAGCCGAGAAATGCGCGCCAGACTCGGCTCCATGCGCGTCTCGGGCCAGCGCGCCATGAGGTCGGCGTGCAGTGCGGCGAGGGCAGCTGAAGAGTCGGGCGACGCGGTCACATCAGCGAGCCTAATGCCGCTCCCTAGGATGGGCCGCATGGAGCAGAGCACCCCGCCCTCAGGCGCAGCAGGCCTTCCCGAGAAGCCCACCCTCGATGGCATCGAGGCACGATGGTCGGCGGCGTGGGAACAGTCTGGGGTCTACCGCTTCGACGAGACTTCCTCCCGGGCAGACGTGTACTCCATCGACACCCCTCCCCCTACCGTCTCGGGGTCGCTGCACGTGGGCCACGTGTTCTCCTACACCCATACCGACCTGATCGCGCGCTACCGTCGCATGCGCGGCAAGCAGGTGTTCTACCCGATCGGCTGGGACGACAACGGCCTGCCCACCGAGCGCCGGGTGCAGAATTACTACGGGGTGCGCTGCGACCCCTCGATGCCGTTCGACCCCGACTTCGCGCCTCCG